>CAYFQV010000043.1:5533-21702 GCA_964345195.1 uncultured Spirochaetaceae bacterium | reverse complement strand
TCCTAAACGGCGGGCGTTCAGTCTTGGACATCGTATGTGGAGTTCGCGCCGGTATACTTGCCGGAGCCGCTCGTCGCTTCTCCGTCGTCCGCGCCGCGTGGCTCAGCAGAGACTGAGCGAAACGCTTGAGGAGTTGCTCGCGTTCGGAAGCGGCGGCATTTATCTCTCGGTCGGAGAGCTGTCCCCCATTCTGTTGCAGGAACCTGAATAGTAGAGCCATGGTTCGCTCCGGCATCTCCACGATCACGCGGACCCGGTCACGAGACTCGTCGTAGCACCGAGGGAACTGCGTTTCCTCCGGAAGGTCGTGCTCGATCGTTCGTCTTGCGCAGGAGTAGAGAACCTCGGCTTGGGGTGTGGCGTCGAAGAATCGATAGAAATCGGCGGTGTTGTTGCGAACGTGCACGTTGTGATAGCGAAAAGATCACACCGGGGAGATTGAACCCGGCTTCAGCACGTGCACGAGTCCACCGCATCGAGCTAGCATCCGGCGCCGCTTGTTCCGGCGCGCCGTCTTATAGTACCTTTCGAACTTATACCGGACAGCGCTCACGGCAAGGAGGACGCATGGCTCTCTCAAAGAGCTTCAACCACAAGGAGTTCGAGGATCGCATCTACCAGATGTGGCTGGACCGGGGCTACTTTGCGCCGCCGGAACCCTCTCGGGTCGACCCTGAAGACGAGCGCTTTGTCATCGTCATCCCTCCGCCCAACGTGACCGGGGTCCTACACATGGGCCACGGTCTCAACAACAGCCTGCAAGACGTGCTCACGCGGTACTACCGGATGCGCGGGGCGGCGACGCTGTGGGTGCCGGGGACCGATCACGCGGGAATTGCAACGCAGAACGTGGTAGACAAGAAGCTGCGGTCCCAGGGCATTGATCGCTATGAGCTCGGCCGTGAGAAGTTCGTCCAGGAAACCTGGAAGGTCAAAGAAGAACACCACGGCATCATTACCCGGCAGTTGCGCAAGATCGGTGCGTCGGTGGATTGGTCCCGCGAGCGCTTTACTCTGGATGAGGGGCTCTCCCGGGCGGTCCGGGAGGTTTTTGTCCGGCTCTACGAGCGTAACCTCATCTACCGCGGCAACTACCTGGTGAACTGGTGCCCCTCCTGCGGCACCGCTCTCTCCGACGACGAAGTGGAATACCACCAGGTCAACGGTGCCATGTACCACTACCGCTATCCCTTGGCGGACGGCTCGGGCTACGTGGACGTGGCCACTACCCGGCCGGAGACCATGCTGGGAGATACCGGCGTTGCCGTGCATCCCGAGGATGAGCGCTATAGGGACATTGTCGGCAAGGAAGTCCTTCTGCCCCTGACGCAGCGGCGCGTGCCGATCATTGCGGATGAGTACGTGGACCGGGAGTTCGGCACCGGAGTAGTAAAGGTCACGCCGGCGCACGATCCCAACGACTGGGAGATGGGGCAACGTCACGACCTGGACACCATCAACATCCTCAACCCCGACGGTACGGCAAACGAGAACGTGCCCGAGCGCTACCGGGGCCTTCCCATGAAGGAGGCGCGAAAGCTCGTGGTCGAGGACCTGAAAGAGCAGGGTTACTTCCTCTACCAAGAAGATCACAGTCACCAGGTGGGTCACTGTTACCGCTGTGACACGGTAATCGAGCCATACCTCTCCGATCAGTGGTTCGTCCGCATGCGCCCGCCGGCCGAGAAGGCACTCGCCGCGTGGGAACGCGGGGAGGTGCGCTTCTTCCCCAAGCGCTGGGAGAACACCTACACGAGTTGGCTCAGGGGCATTCGGGATTGGTGTATCTCCCGCCAACTCTGGTGGGGTCACCGCATACCGGTGTGGTACGACGAAGAGACCGGTGAGGAGATCGTCTCTCGAGAGGACCCGACCACCAAGCCCGAGTACGCCGGCCGTAAGCTTCGGCAAGACGAGGACGTCTTGGACACCTGGTTCTCGAGCTGGCTCTGGCCTTTCTCGACCCTCGGGTGGCCTGAGAACACCGCGGATCTCAAAGCCTTTTTCCCGACCACCACGCTGGTGACCGCCTACGACATCATCTTCTTCTGGGTCTCCCGAATGATTATGGCGAGTCTCGAGTTCATGGGTGAGGTTCCCTTCCGGGACATCTACATTACCGGCCTTATCCGAGACAAGCAGGGCCGCAAGATGTCTAAGTCCAAGGGCAACGGCATTGATCCACTCGACGTCGTCGATGAGTTCGGCGCGGACGCCCACAAGTTTACCCTGGCTTTCATGGCGACCTCCGGCCAAGACATCCTCTTGGAGAAGGACGACTTCAACTTCGGCTCGAAGTTCGCCAACAAGATCTGGAACGCCGCGCGCTACATCTTCCTGAATATTGATGCCGATGCCGACGGCACGCCGCCGCGCATTCTCCCGCGGGCGAAGGTGGAACAGACGGATATCGACCGCTGGGTCTACCACCGCCTCAACGCCGCGGCGCAGATCGTGCGTGAGAGCATGCAGCAATACCGCTTCAGTGACGCCACCCGCGCGGTCTACGAGTACTTCTGGAACGATTTCTGCGACTGGTACATTGAAGCCTCCAAGCTCTCGCTCTACAGCACGGACCCGGAAGAGAAGACTCGGGGACTCTCGGCCCTGCTCTACGTCCTCGAGGAAAGCCTGCGTCTGCTCCATCCCTTCATGTCCTTCATTACTGAGGAGCTGTACCAGAAGCTGCCGGAGTTTCCCGAGGAGGAGCGCCGGGACGCCGTCATTGTTGCGCCGTATCCGGAGTTCCTGCAGGAGCGCGAGGACGGTGCGGCGGCGCGACGCTTCCAAGCGCTGCAGGAGCTTGTCCGCAAGGTTCGGACCCTGCGCAGTGAGTTCACCATTCCGCCGAGCAAGCGTATTCGCTTCCACATCCATGCCGAGGAGGGCTTCGAAGCCGGTTCATACCTCGCCGCGCGCATTGATCTCATTGAGTCTTTGGCCGGCGGTGAGGGCGTCACGATCGAAGGTGCCTCCGCCGAGGCGGCGCAGTCTGAGCGTCCGGGGGCGGACACCTCGGCAATTGTAGAGGCGGGCTCGTTGGACACCGCCGGGTCGATCGCTCTTGTCGGTGTCGGCTTCGAGGCCTACGTCTTCGTCCGGGACGTCATAGATGTTGACGCGGAGGTAGTCCGTCTCAAGAAGAACCGCGATAAGGCCGACAAACAACTATCGCTTGCTGCAAAGAAGTTGGCCAACGAGGGCTTCTTGAAGAACGCGAGTACCGAAGTTGTCGACCGGGAGCGTGAAAAGCACGATGAGCTTTCACGGCAGGTGGAGCGCATGAACGCCTACCTTGTGGAGCTACAGCGCTGAAAGGGGGCGGACCGTGAGACGCATCAGTGTCAAGATTCTCGTGACCATTTCCCTTGCGGTCCTCGCCGTTGAGGCGGCTATTCTCGGCTTCACGTCGACCGGAGAGCGGCAGGCACTCGTAAATCACTACACCTTCCAAGCATCCGTGATCGTGCGCTCGATCGACGCCGACCGTCTCGACGAGGCGGGCTATCGCTCCGCTCTCCTCGATCGACTCTCGGATATGAAGGTTGAGTCGGTGAATCCCGCGCCGGAGGCCGGCGACGAGCCGCAGTACAGCATTGAGGACCTCACGCTCACCTATCAGGCGCGGGGTGTGGAAGTCGTCATAGATGTCTCCGCGATCCCGGGGCAGTTACGAACCTTCGTGCGGAATACGATCGGGCTGGTGGTTCTGATAGTCTTTTTCACGGTGGCCGTGTCTTTCTTCTTTCTACGTCTCAACGTTTCCAAACCCCTAACGCTTCTGCAGCGACGCCTCGACGACATTACCGGGAGCGAGGGGGACCTCACCGACCGTGTGGATGTCCAATCAAAGGATGAGATAGGCCGGATCGCCGAGAGCTTCAACGAGTTCTCCGAGCGGATCCGCGACATTATCGTGGCCATGAAAGGGGCGACGGAAACAAGCGCGGCACTGGGGCAGGATCTGGCGGAGTCGAGCAATAACGCCGCCGAGTCCATCGACACAATATCCAGCTCCGTTCAGTCTACGCAGGAGCGAGTCGAGACGCTCAACAGTGAGCTGCAGGAGTCGGCGACGGCCATGAATCAGATCTCGAGCTCCATCTCGACCCTTGTGCGATCGGTGGAGAATCAGGCTTCATCGGTCTCGGACGCAGTTTCCGCAGTGGAGCAGATGAACGCTTCGATCGAGAACCTGGTTCGCATTGCCGGGGAAAAGCAGGAGCAGGCCAACAATCTGCTGGATACCGCGCAGACCGGCTACGAGAAGATGAATGAATCCGTCGAGGCGATCGGCGGTATTGAGTCATCCACTAATGAGATCCTCGGAATGATAGACGTCATCGACAGCATTGCCGGGCAGACTAACCTGCTGTCCATGAACGCCGCCATTGAAGCGGCTCATGCGGGGGAAGCCGGGAAAGGGTTCGCCGTGGTCGCCGAGGAGATCCGTAACCTTGCCGAGCAGACCGCGGAGAACTCTACCTCCATCAACGCGACGCTGAAGTCCGAGGTGGAGAAAATTTCCTTCGCCGGGGAGATGAACCGCGCCGCCGGGAGCTCGTTTGAGAGCATTGTCGAGGACATTCGCCAGGTTGCCGAGGCTATGGGAGAGATTGTCGCGGCCATGAATCAACAGTCCGTAGCGAGCTCGGAGATTTTGCGTTCGTTGCAGACAATTGACGGTCTCACCTCCGAGGTCACCAGCGCCTCGAGGGAGATCGACAGCTCGAGCGAGAGCGTGAACAAAAACATTGATACCGTGTCGAATGCTTCCAACGATGTCCGTGAGCAAATGACGAAGGTCACCGGGGAGCTCGGCCGGATCCACGAAATCGTGACCGAAACCGCCGAGAACGGTCAGCAAAACGTGCAGAACCTTAGCTCGCTTCTCGAGCAGCTCAAGCGTTTCAAAACCTGACCGGCGAGCGATCCGTGTCGTCTACGGCTCCGTGTCGTCCACGGCGCGGGTCACTCCCGGCAGAAGATCGGCGTGCCCCAGGCCCAGTGGTTGTTCCCTTGGCGCACCCGCAGATAGAGGAAGTCGCCGGGCTGCATACTCGGGGTCAGGTCCGGCAACTCAAGCTTCTGGAACAGCTCGTATTCCTCCGGGACGCGGTGGAAGAACCAGGCGGGTGAGTCGATCTCGTGGCGGAGGTGGCCGGTCTTGCCGCCGGCGAGAAGGCGTGTCACGTCGGTTTCCGTCTCCACGCCGTTGATGCGTGCCCACACACGGGCGTTACGGGGAAGGCGCACGTCCAGGGAGATCGCCTGCGTGCCGGGAGTTGAGCTGGTCGGGTTTCCCCAAGTCCGTGTTTCCATGTGCACGCTCTGCGCATCCCGACGGCGCCAGGACGAGAAAAAGGTGCTTTCGCCGGTCTCCGCCTCCTGCTCGGGGGAAAGTACATCCTGGCCGCGAAAGCGTGGATCCACCTCCAGAATCTCACCTTCTGAAATGCCGAGGTCGACGTCCCAGGCCGCGGGTTTGCCGCGAGGGCCCCAGCCCAGCTCCAGGGTGATGCGGGTGCGGAGTGTCTCGGCCCCGCCGGAAGCGAGCCCTGCGGCAGCGGCCCCGCCGGGAGCGGCCCCGGCGGCGGGGGAAACCCGGCGCAGCAAGCGGTTGTTGTAGACAACATCAATGTAGTCGATGGGGGCGCCGCCTTCCACGTGGGCGCTGAGCCCCGGGAGCGGCCCGGGTGTGCGGATCCCGCCCATGACCGTCTCGCCGACGGCGTAGTCCAGGCGCATGCGATCACCGGTGAGTGCGAAGGTGCGTCGGGCGCGGATGGCATCCCAGAGCGCCTCGCGGGTCAACTCCTGCGCCCACACGCCGGTCATCCCGTGACCGTAGCTTCCGGGATGCGCGCTGTGGTGATCGCTGTTTGCCGCGAAGCCGAAGATGTGACCCGCGGCGAGCCCGTACTGCGCAGTGCTGTGCCAGTCCGCGGGTCCCATGGAGTGCAAGAAGGGAATGGGGCCCTCGCTGTTCTCGGCGGCGCCGTGCATGGAATAGATCTCCACAATGGGCGAGGCTTCCTGATCGAAGCTGTCCCAGTTGAGACCGCGCGCCCCCCGGTGATAGCCGATGTGGTGCGGCAGCGCCAACGCCGGTGAACCGGCGCTCGTGAGCGCCCGAACTCGGCGTTGCAGCTCATCGATGCTTTCCGGATAGAGTAGCTCACCCTCGGCGTCACGGTAGACAACTGCGCGGTCGCCGTCGGCGCCCGAATGCACTTCAAAGCTCGGAAAGGTAAGAAAGCGCCGCGGTTCGTGAGCATCCGCCAAGATGCGAAGGGACTCCTTCCAGTTGCCCGCCAACTTGGCAAAGCCCTTCTCGTGAAAGTCGATGATGTGCTGAATCCGCTCGTTGGGCTCCGGCATATCCGGCCAGTGGGCGTGCCCGGTTACGGAGCAGAAGTCGAGACGCTGTCGGGCGTTCGCCACCGCGTCAGTGAGATCCCCGTGGGCATAGGACATGTTGCAATGGTTGTGCAGATCGCCGAAAAAGGCCTGTTCGCTTGCGTGCATGTTATTCTCCTGTTTTCGAGCTGCGTCTCGCCCGGCGCCCAGGGAGCACGCAGCAGAGGCGTTTGCTTAAAGTGGAAAGAGTGCGCCGCCCCCGTCGATGGCGCGTTGAGTTGCCTCGACCATGCGCAGGGACTCGTACCCGTCCTGTGTTCCGGCGACGGGCAGACGACCGAAGTAGTGATCGCGTACCGCGTCGAGCAGCTCCACGTCGGCCCCGAAGTGCGAGCTGTCGAAGTATGACCCGCGAGCGTCGATCCGCTCATGCGTGGCTCCGTAATCCGAAATCAGATCGATCTCGCCGGTGTCTCGTGTCAGCCGTAAACGTCCGGAGGAGCCTACCAGCTCAATACTTTCCTCATCTTCAGCCGCCGGGCCGAATATGTTCCAGAATAGAGATGCCTTTACACCGTTCTCATAGGCGATACTCACTACTGCGTGGTCGATAATGTCGCTTTCCGGACTGTAGACGCAGTTGTCGATCTGAGCATCTTCCTGTTCGGCCTGTGCCCACGTGGGGCGTGAGAATATCCCGACATCTTGCTTGCGATAGTCCGGATCCAGTCTATACACGATGCCGATGTCCGGATGCTTCGGGCCGGGAAGCGCCCGGAATGGACAGTCTCTGTCGCACTCGCGACAGCGTAGCGGTGCGGTCGGATCCGGCGCGAACACGCTCGATCGCCCTCCGATTGCGCTCAACTGTTCCGCGCGGCTGCCGGCGATCCAGTTGAGGGCATCGAAGTAGTGGGAGACTTTGTCGTTCAACGCGCCGCCGGAACGGTCTCGGCGGCGGTGCCATCGCTGAAGGTATCTGGCATAGGGGATGACCGAGCGCAGGAGGATAGTTTCCAGCTTGCCGATCGCACCGGCCTGCAGTAACTCGACGGTCCGGCGCCACGTGGGCTCGTAGCGGCGGGTGAAGCCCATGATAAGCGGCCGTCCCGCCTCCGTCTCGGCCTGCATAATACCGTCGGCATCCTCGAGAGTCGTAGCCATGGGTTTGTCGAGGTACACTTGTTTCCCCGCCCGGAGGGCGGCAACGGTCGGCTCGCGGTGCTCCGAAGTGTAGCTTGTCACAAACACCGAATCAACGTCATCCCGCGACACGGCTTGACGAAAGTCGGTCTCGACATGGATGGAAACGGAGGCGCCGATCTCGCGGTAGCGTTCCTGAAGATAGTCCCTGCCTTCCTCGGCACGCGCCCGGTTTGTGTCGCACAGCACACGGATCACGATACCGGTTTCAGTCATGCGCTCGACCGCCCGGGCGCCAAGCACGTAGACTCCGCGCTCTCCGGCCCCGATTACGGCTACCCGAATCGGCTGTGTGATTTCACTCATTGTGGGGATCTCCCATTGTTAGGCTCCTCAGTGGTCGGTTCCTCGGCACTCCAGGCGTCATCACGATTCATTATTGTACCCTCCCGTCGTGGAATCGGGCCAAGGTAGAGTACATCCCCACTTTGCTGCATCCAATCATCGAGAACTCCGGCCAGGTGCTCGTGCACTTGACGGTACGCGGACTCGGCGGCAAGGTTCGTCCGTTCGAGGGGGTCGAGGCACAGATCGAACAGCACTTCTCGGGGTTTCGGGCGTTCGAAGTAGCCGGCTACGGCGAGCACATCTTTCCCGGGAGAATCGTCGACGTTCGCCGGCTTTGGCGCGGTCTGTCTGCCGTATCGCCGGATGAGCTTGTAGCGATCGCTTCGTACTGCGCGAGCGGGTTCATACACTGCGTGGTAGTTGGTTTCCGCGAACACGTATTCCCGGATATGAGCGGTCTCGCCGCGGAGCAGGGGAAGGAGGGATCTGCCGGTCGCCCCGGAACGAGGGCTGGGATTGCGCCCGCATAGCTCGAGCAGCGTCGGATGGAGGTCAATCTGGGAGATCAGCGCCTCCTCTACGCGTCCATCTTCCGCAAGCCCCGGTATACGAACAATCAGGCTAACACCGATCCCGGCATCGGCAAGCGTCCCCTTCATTTCCGGGAAAGCCGGGCCGTGGTCGGTGGTGAGGATCACGACGCTACGCTCCCAGAGACCCGCATCCGAAAGCGCTTCGAGCACCGTCCCGACGGCCTCATCTACGGTCTCGAGTCCACCAACAAAGCCCTCCATATCCCCGCGGGTTTCGGCCGTATCCGGAACTCCCGGCGGTGGAGGGGGGTAGTTTCGAGCGGCTTGATCGCCGGATGCCTCGGGAAAGGGTCGGTGGGTGGTGAACATGCCGAAGGAGAGAAAGAAGGGCCGTTCGTGGGGCTGCCTCAGGTAGGCGGCGACGCGATCGGCGTTTCCACGGTCCCAAGAGCGGGCATCGGCGTGTTCTTCCATCTCAGGACCATGAAGCACACGGTCATAGCCAATCGTCTCGGGGTCCGGGGCGACATGCTGAATACCGCACAGCACCGTCTCAAAACCGGCGGCGGAAAAATCCGCTCGGAGATGGGCTGAGTAATCGTGAAGCCGGAAGCCTCGGTGGGCGAGCCCGACCATTCCGTTTGCATGTGGCGGCATTCCGGTCAACAGCGCGGAGCGGCTTGGCGAGCATGTCGGCGCTGCGGAAAAGGCATTCCGGAAGCTTACACCGTTTTCCGCCAACGACCCGATGTGAGGCAGCTGCCGCGGGCTTTCTCCCGGATTCAAGTAGCGACCGGAGTCGTGGGTATGGATATACAATATGTTGATGTCGGTACTGCTCATAGAACTACATGCTTGTTCAGCTCATACCGGTCAAACCGGGCCGTCACGTCACGCCGATCTGCAAACGTTTGTATTTCGTGGGTAACGTCCCCAGAACGTTTGTCTTTATATCACGGCTTTATCGGCTCCGCAAGCGGGGTTTTGGGCCGGTAGATTCCCTATTCAAAGCTTATCAAGGCATTGTCAACATTCTGACACCGATAATTCTTCGTTGACAGGTCAGAAGCGGGGTGCTAAAGTTTCTCCGGTGCAAACGTATGCAAAAACGGTTGACCATTCGTGACATTGCACGGATCGCTGAGGTGAGCCCCTCTACCGTGTCTCGGAGTCTCAACGACAGTCCACTCGTCTCATATCAGACGAAGGCGCGGGTTCGCGAGATCGCGGAAAAGGGAAACTTCAGTTTCAACGCCACTGCTCGCAGCTTAGTGACTCAGCGAACGGGTATCATCGGCCTCATATGCCCCGACTCGTTTGATGAGTACCAGTATTCCCTCCATCTCACCTTGCTCATTAATCAGATCAGGCGGATCTTGGAGACTGAAGACTTCGATCTGATCGTGAAGTTTCGCTACGACGCCAATGGGGATAACACTGTCCGCCACCTTCTCGACAGTCGGAAGGTCGACGGACTCATCATCATAAATCCGGACATTTCGGAAGAAGAGCTTGGCTATATCCACTATCACCAGATTCCCAGTGTGTTCGTTCAAGCCATACCACCGAAGGTGGACTTGCAAGGTGAGAACTACGTCTTCGCGGATCACGTGGCGGGTGGAACCATTGCGACAAACCATCTGATTCGTCTCGGGCACGAGCAGATCCTCTGTTTCACGGTGGATACACCGGAGGGCTCGTTTCATGAGCGCACTGAGGGCTACCGTCGGGCCTTGCGTGATCACGACCTTCCGGTGGTGGAAGAGCTTATTCAAGTCGGCGACGGAACATTTGAGTTCGGGTACCAATTCGCCGTGCAGCACACCGAGCGCTTTCGCGGCGGCATTACGGCGATTTTCTCACAGACCGACATCATGGCGCTTGGTGCTATTGAGGGACTTTGGGACAGTGGTTTCAAGGTGCCCCGCGACGTGGCGATCGTTTCCTACGACGACATTGGCTTTGGCAAGGACTTTCGCCCCCGGCTGAGTACCGTGCATCAACCGCGGGATCGCTTGGCGGTCGCCGCGTGCAAACGCCTTGGCCGGATGTTAAGCGGCGTAGGCTCCGCCTTCGTAGATTCTCCGACGGAGCATAGCGGAGCGACCGCCGCTTCCTCCTCCCGAGATACCGACCTCTTACAGAAGCGCGTAGAGCCTTACTTGGTGGTACGGGAGTCCTGCGGAGCGGACTAAGAGAAGCGGATGAAGGGTAACGAGCGAAGAAGAGCAGAGCGGATAAAGGGGAGCGGGCGCGGCCCTGTTGTGGTTCGGGACGCTATGATAGCGATCAGGTTGAGGCGTGGGTTTACAATCTGGTCGGCCGCCGCTCCGTCATCAGGATAGTCGAATGGAGAATCTGAGAAACGAACGCCTATGTGGCGCGAAAATGCAAACGATTGTAAGGCCGGTTACCGCCGGAGGGGACCGGGGCTTGAAAGTCGGTGACGGGATCGTGTCTCTCGCGTACTGTGAGGGACTTGCCGTCGTCGGCATGGTCGCCAATTTCGCGCCGAACGGCGTATCGGGATAAGCAGACGGCTCCGGCAACGCGCTCGGGCAACGAGCGGCCGGACAAAGGAGGTGAATGAAAACGATAGCTGGTCAGATCTCGGTTTTGGAACGCCCTGCGGCGTTGAGCATGCAGGGTTCACAAGTTTAGAAGGAGGATAGTTATGAAACAGAAGAAGTTACTCGCGGTTCTCGTTCTCGTACTCGCGGTTGCGGGTTTCGGCTTCGCCGCCGGTCAGGCTGATGAAGCAGGCGGGGGAACCGGACCGGAGCCTGTGGAGATCGACGTTTTTCAAAGCAAGACGGTGATTGCGGAGCAGTTCGAGTCATTGGCCGCGGAGTTCGAGGAAGCGAACCCGAACATTACGGTGAACGTTGAGACGGTGGGCGGTAGTGCCGACTGGCAAACCATCCTGAAGAGCCGCTTTACAGCGGACGAGGGCCCGGTTGTCTACAACATTGAGGGACCCGCCGATTACGAGTTGTGGAGTGAGAACATTGCCGATTTGAGCGGTGAGGCCTTCACAGAAGAGGGGGTACCGTCCGCGTTGGCCCCTCTTACGATCGACGGGAATGCCTACGGTGCACCGGTGAATTTCGAGGGCTACGGCTACATCTACAACAAAGATATGTTTGAAGATGCGGGCATTGATGAAGCTCCCACGAGCTTTTCCGAGCTCGAGGCGGCGGCTCAACAGCTCGAAGACGCGGGTTACACCGCATTTTCCACGGGGTACGGCACCTGGTGGGTCCTTGGATTCCATATGCTGAACGTGGCCTTCGCCCAACAGGACGATCCCCAGCAGTTTATCCAGGATCTTAGCAGTGGGGACGCCTCCATGGCCGACAACGAGATCTTCCAAGACTTGCAGCAGCTTGTTGATCTGACGGTTGAGTACGGTGAGGACAATCCCCTGGCGACGGATCATAACCAGCAGGTACAGATGCTCGCCAATGGCTCGGTTGCCATGATTCAGCAGGGTATCTGGAAAGAGGGATCCTTGCTCGAGGCGAATCCCGATCTGAACATGGGTGTTGTACCACTCTACATCAACGATGACGCGAAGATGGACCGCATTCCCGTCGGTGTACCCTGGTACTTTGTAGTCAATGAACAGGCCTCGGAAGCTCAGCAGGAAGCCGGCAAGGAGTTTATTAACTTCATGATGGTGAGCGATACGGGACAGCGCTACGCCGTCGAAGAGTTCGGCTATATTCCGGCTTATCAGGATGTATCCGCAGAGGGTCTCGGCGGTGTTGGACAGGGAATCCTTGCCTACGCGGGGCAGGATAAGACCATTCCGTGGACCATGGGGCAATGGCCCGACGGCTTCGATCAGCAGGATGCCTTCAACAACCTGCAGGCCTACGTTGACGGTCAGCAGAGTTGGGATGAAACGCTTCAAGCGCTCGATGACGCGTGGCGAGATCGGGCCGAGTAATACGCGGCACGCACCCACGCGATCTTTTCATTGTCGCATAGCTTTGTGGGGATTCGGCATCCGCCGGATCCCCGCTCCGCGCTGCCTCGTGGGTGAATCGGCCGGTGTTGCATCAGTTAGGAGGAGTATTCATGGATAGACGGAAGCTGCGTGCTATTCGAAACGATCTCTTGTTTATCGCCCCGGGCTTTATCTTCTTCGCCGGGATCGTGCTCATTTCCTTCGTTCTCGGCATTTATTATTCCTTTACCGAGTGGAACGGTGTAGATGCCGAGGCCGTGTGGATTGGGGTCAAGAACTACGGAGAGGTTTTTCAAGGGGACAAGCAAGCCGCAACGTCAGCTTGGTTTACGGCACGCTTCACCGTGGTTTCGGTGGTGCTTGCTAACGCTCTCGCCTTTACACTTGCGCTCGCGCTCACGCGGTCACTCAAGACTGCCAACGTGTTGCGGACCGTCATCTTTCTACCCAACATCATCGGCGGGATAATTCTCGGGTTCATCTGGCGATTCATTTTCGTCAACAGTTTCGATACCATCGGCAACCTTACCGGGATAGGCTTCTTCGAGCTTCCGTGGCTCGGTAACGCCAACACCGGCTTTTGGGGCTCGGTCATTGTCTTTCTCTGGCAGCGCACCGGCTACCTCATGGTTATATACGTCGCCGCCTTAGTGGGTATCAACGAGCATCTCCTCGAGGCGGCGCGAATCGACGGGGCCACGGGAGTGCAGCTCTTGCGTCGAGTGATCATCCCACTCGTCGTACCGGCGGTCACCGTGTGCATCTTCCTGGCGCTCTCCTGGACGACCAAGATGTTCGACGTGATTTACGCCCTCACATCCGGTGGTCCCTACGGGTCAACCGAAACCTTCGCCATGAACATCTACTTCGAGGCGTTCTCGTCGAACAACTATGGACTCGGCTCCGCCAAAGCGATCGTGTTCTTTTTAGTAGTTGGGGTCATATCGACGTCGCAGGTGCTGATTACCAAGAGATGGGAGGTTGAAACATGAGCCGAGAGCGGTACTTCCCACGAATGCTGCTACTGGAGATCGCGGTGATCGGCGTGGCCCTCGTGTTCCTCGCGCCTTTCTATTTCGTCTTTGCGAACTCGGTGAAGCCCTTCGGTGAGATTCTGCAGAACGCCGCATCCTTTCCGGAAACTCTTCACTATCAGAACTATGTGCGGGCATGGGAGCAGGTGCGCTTTCCCGTCGTCCTCATGAACTCGGTGATCGTGTCGACGTTCAGTATCGGCGGCATGGTCCTCCTCGGAGCCATGGCGGCGTGGCGCATGGTACGGCGGCCCCATTTGGTGAGTCGGATCATATTCATCCTATTCGTCGCGGCCATGGTGATCCCCTTCCAGTCGGTCATGATACCGATGGTTAAGGTGGCAAACGTTCTCGGCATCATCAACAGCAGGCCCGGCGTAATCGTGATCTACTTCGGTTTCGGCCTGCCTTTGACCGTCTTTCTTCTCCACGGTTTCGTGAAGAATGTGCCGAAGGAGCTTGAGGAGTCCGCGTATATTGACGGATGCACGACCTGGCAGAGTTTCTTCTACGTCGTGCTTCCCATGATGCGTGTCATGATAGTGACGGTGATTATTCTCCAAGCCCTTTGGATCTGGAACGACTTCCTACTGCCGGCGCTCGTGCTCTTTAGCAGAGACCTCCATACGATTCCGTTGGGGATATTCCGCTTCTTTGGTCAGCACATGGATCGTTGGGACTCGGCGCTAGCTACGCTGACCATGGGTATGGTACCGGTTATCGTTTTGTTTCTCTTCCTGCAGAAGTACATCATCCGCGGCGTCGCCGCCGGCTCAGTGAAAGGATGAGTATACAGTGACCGAGCTGATCCCGGAGCAGGTGAGACGATCGGTACATGGAGAAGATAACCTATGAATGGACGGGACACGCGGTATCAAACCTACGCTCTGTGTCGCGAAATGCTGGAAGCGCCCGGGCTTGTTGCCGGCTTTCCGATAGAACGCTTTGAGGACTATACCGCGCCGGCGGATCGGGTCTTCCTCACCGGCGAAGGCTCCTCGTACCTCTTTCCGGGGGGACATGCGTGGTATCACGCGCTGTGCAGAGGATACCGCCGGCGGGTCGTAACCGCGAGTGCGGCCGACGCACGGGCCTTCGATCTAAATGGGGCCGATGTGTTTGTCGCCTCCAACAGTGGGAAGACAGCCGAATGTGTCCGGCTCATTCGCGGACTGTATGGGCAGGCTTCCTCGGACGCTTCCGGAGTTGCTGGACCGAATCGGATCTTTGGGGTGGCCGGCGCCGCCGACACGCCGGTGATTCAGGAAAGCGACGAGTCGTACGTCCTGACCTGCGGATCCGAGAAGGCCGTCGCGGCAACGAAGTCGGTTCTCGAGCAGGCACTGTTCTATGATCTCTACTTACGGCGACATGAAGGGGTGTCTTTGCCGGACCTTCGTCGGCTTTCCGAGCAGCTGGAGGCGGTGCTCACCGCAACGGTCCCCGCGGAAGTGACGGAAGCGCTCGCACAGGCACCGGTGATCTACTTTGCGGGCAAGAATGATGGTGTAAGCGCGGAGTTGGCGTTGAAAGCAAATGAGATTGCCCGTTCCCGCTCGGCCTACCTTCCGGGCACCTATGCCGTTCACGGTGTTGAGGAGGTCATGGATTCGCGTGACGTCGTGGTCTGGGTCGATCCTCCGTCTGAGTACGAGCGGAAGGTTGCCGAAACACTCCGCGACGGTGTGGGCGTGTCGGTCTTCGCGATAGCTTCGCGCCGAACATCTTTCCCCACACTCGTGGTGCCGGAGGCGGAGGATGCGGCTACGGCTTCTTACCTCTTTCTGGCCGCCGGTTGGAGTATACTCGTGGAAGCCGGTATAGCCGCGGGCCTCGATCTGGACAAACCCGAGCGAGCACGGAAAGTTGGGAATGAGTTCAGCCCCAGCTGAATAGCGTACAACCCCGCCCCCCGCGGAGCGCTTAGGCGATTAGGTTCCGGATCCGCTCGTCGAGCTGCTGTTGGTCCTTGCTGAATGACGCGAGGCCCGCGAGGTTCAGGAGGGTATCGATGGAGACTTCGCCGGAGCGAATACGATCTTTCCAGAAGGCGTGACCCGGTATTCTTCCGTCGTCGGCAATCCGCTGCAGGTCCGCGGATGATAGCGGGGGAAACAGGTCGGCTAAGCCCATGCTGTGCGACGTAGGCGTTCAAGCGACCCAAGAAAACATTGCAGTAGTTCGGTTGGAGAACTCGAGGGTAAAATTGACGGGGATCCCGAGGTCGCGGAGTTTCCGGGCGCCAAGGAGTCCCGTCGCCGTTAGGGGAACCTTCACAATGAAGTGATCCGGCTCAATGTCGTGGAAGCGCCGGCCATAGTGCACAATACCGTCAAGATCGTCGGCAGGGTCGGTATGGAGCTCGACGCTCACTTTTCCGCCGAAGGTCTGGACCAGACACAGACCATGCCGGGCGTGGAGGATGAAGGCGATCTCCTGCGCACGTTGCTGAAGATCCAGGCCCTCCAGAAGGGCGTTTGCCCGGGGAATGAACTCGTCGTAGATACCGTTCTGGATCTCGTTGTTCAGGAGGGTGTTGTTGGTCGTGAGGGCGCTCATTTCAGCGGACCAGTTTTCTTTCGCGGCATCAACGTCACCGGTATCCAGCCAGATCTAGGTACCGGCGTCGCGCAGTCCCTGCCGGAAGGTTTCGGCTTCGACGCGGTACGAGGGCGTCAGTGACTACAAACGCAACTCCATCAACGACGGCTGTTCGTCGCCGCTTACCGTAGCGTAGCGGAGGGTGAACTCCCGACTCCGAAGATCCGCCTCGAGCTC
>CAYFQV010000043.1:0-5433 GCA_964345195.1 uncultured Spirochaetaceae bacterium | reverse complement strand
TTACCGTAGCGTAGCGGAGGGTGAACTCCCGACTCCGAAGATCCGCCTCGAGCTCGGCGACGGCGCTTCCGGACCGGCGCTGAATGTGGAGGATGTGGTCCTCCGTCTCGTCAATGGCGAGCTGCCCGTCGACCGCGAAGGCGGGGTGGTCGGCGCGGAAGCGCAGAAGCCCAAGTAGCTTTTGCACAACGCTGCGTTCGACGGCGACATCGATCTCGTGGACGCCGAAGTTGTGGCGGTTAATGTTCCGCCCGAGCTTGGTGCGCTCGACGAGCTCTAGATCGTTTGTCCCCGCGAGCAGCCCCACGTAATAGATCTGGGGAATACCCGGGGCGAAACACTGTATCGCGCGGGCGAGGAGGTAGGCAGCATCGTCCTCTGCAAGGGCTGAGTAATAGCTACAGTTGATCTGATAGATATCTAAGTTGCCGTAGGCACGAGAGTTGTACTTCCGCTTGGCATTCGCGCCGCGGCTGAAGAGCTCGTCCTTGGTTTGCTCGATTTCGTCGGGGGACAGGAGGTCGGCGACGTCCACTACACCGATCCCGTCGTGCGTATCGAGCGTGGTGAACTGACGGCGTGGTGCCGTCTGCAACCACGCTTTGAGGGCCGCACCGGTGCCGCGATAGAGGGCGTGGAGCAGCAGCATGGGCAGGGCGAAGTCGTAGGTCCAGTAACCCTGTTCCGCGAGTTTGAGTTGATACCCGTGGCGCTCGTGGACTTCCGGGAGGAGTACCGTTCCGATCTCGTCTGAAACGCCGCGGAGGAAACTCAAGACTTCCCAGATCTCAGGCTCTTCGAAAAAGCAGTCAGTCTCGAGCTTCTTGGTGACGTAGGCAACGGCATCCAGCCTAAGTATCGATGCACCGTGCCGGGCGAGAACCTGCATGAAGGTGCGCAGTACCTCGCGGGTTTTCGGGGCGCTAATGTCCAGGTCGATCTGCTCGTCGGAGAAAGTGCACCAGAGACGGTCTCGTGAGCCGTCTGCGAAGCTAACATCAATGTATGGATCCTCCGGCTTGCGTTTGTAGACTTCGTCCAGGTCCTCGCGAGTCGGTCTGCCCGGGGGCCAGAACTCGCTGAAACGGATAAACATATCTGCATAGTCGGAGCTTCGGTTTCGGCTCAGGAAATCCACCACGTACTTCGATTGGCGGGAGATGTGATTAACCAGCAGATCGAGGGTCAGCTCGTAGTGTTCAGCGAGCGCGGCAATGTCGGACCACCTGCCGAAGTGTGGGTCTATCTCGTAGTAGCTCGTGGGGGCGAAGCCGCGATCGCCGGAGGAGGGAAAGGGAGGTAAGAGATGGATTCCGCCGAAGACTCCGGCGAAATGCTTCTCGAGAACCCGCTGCAAGGCGCGGAGGTCGCCGCCGAGGCCGTCGGGGTACACAATGAGATGCGGAGCGTTGCGGGGCATGAAGCGCTGACCTCGAATCGCATTATGGCACGCGCCGCAGCCGCGGGCAAGCGTCGGGCAAGCGCCGGGCACGGGCCTTCGGCGAGCAAGCGGCCGGAGGGCCTGCGCCTAGCGCGAACTCCTTAGCTCACGCCGAAGGAGTGGCGTGGGGATCCGCCTGATAGATGTTGTCATCCTTGAAGATATAGTCCCGCGAAAACAGGTCTTCGTTGCTCTGCTTCTTTGTGGCGAACTCGTAGCTCTTGTAGCCGCCCGACAGGTTGTAGACATCCGT
The DNA here is from genome assembly GCA_964345195.1 of uncultured Spirochaetaceae bacterium. Lineage (GTDB taxonomy): Bacteria > Spirochaetota > Spirochaetia > DSM-27196 > PWMO01 > CAYFQV01. The sequence goes on along the minus strand of CAYFQV010000043.1, from coordinate 3,739 downwards.
GAAGCCGTTTTGCCTGAGGACACGCTCGGCCTGATAGGCCCGCAAGCCGATTCCGCAGTAGACGACAATGGTCTTATCCCGGGGCACCTCGTCCAGACGTCGGCGGAGCTCGTAGGTCGGAATGTTCACGGCGCCGTCAATGTTGCCGGCCTTGAACTCTTCCGGGGCGCGCACGTCCAGCAAGTACAGCTCGTCCACGTCACAAGCCATGACCTGATGCCAGTGAATGTGATCACTCTGTCCGCGCAAGACGTTCTGTGCCACGAATCCGGCAATATTTACCGGATCCTTTGCCGAAGAGTAGGGTGGTGCATAGGCGTGTTCGAGCTCACCGAGATCCCATACCGATCCGCCGTGGCGAATCACCGCGCCGACCAGGTCAATCCGCTTGTCAACGCCTTCGTAGCCGACGATCTGCGTGCCCAAGAGGCGGCCGGTATCGGGGCTGAAGATCGTCTTCATGCTCATGGCCGTCGCGCCGGGGTAGTATCCGGCGTGAGAGGACGAGTGCGTGATCACCGTTTTGAATGGGATGTTTTCCCGGCGAAGCGTTTTCTCGGAGACGCCGGTCGTTGCCACGGTGAGGTCGAACACTTTCGCCACGGCCGTGCCGATTGCACCCTTGTACTGCGATCCGTTACCAAAGGCGATGTTGTCCGCGACAATGCGGCCTTGCTTGTTCGCCGGGCCGGCGAGATAGGTAATGGCCGGGCGGCCGGTTATGGGGTTCGGGAACTCAATGGCGTCGCCGACCGCGTAGATATCCGGGTCGTTTGTCATCATGTGCGGATCAACCTTGATCCCGTTCGTCTTTCCAATATCGAGCCCGGCCTGCCGGGCAAGGCGGCTCTCAGGGCGCACGCCAATGGATAGAATCACCATGTCCGTGGTCACGACCTTGCCGCTTTGGAGAGCAACGTTGAGGTGATCACTTTCCCGCTGAAATCCGGCGACACCGTCGGACAGGTAAAACTCGACGTTTTTTGTCTTCAGATGCTGGTGCACCTCCGCGGCCATCTCGTAGTCGACAACGTTCATAACCTGCTCGGCCATCTCTACAATGGTGACCAATACGCCGCGATTGTGGAGGTTCTCCGCCATCTCGAGGCCGATGAAGCCGGCTCCGACGATGACCGCGCGCTTTGGCTCCTCTTCATCCACGAAGCTCTTAATGGCGTCCGTTTCGGCTACGCTTCGCAGTGTGAAGATGGCTTCATCGTTAATGCCGGGGATGGGAGGCCGCACCGGCTCCGCTCCCGGCGAGAGTACCAGCTTATCGTAGCTCTCGCTGTACTCCTCACCGGTGTCGAGGCTGCGGACCTGGAGCTGCTTGTTGTCTCGGTCGATAGTGGTCACTTCCTGCCGGATGCGCACATCAATATTGAAACTCCGCAAGAAGTTTTCCGGGGTTTGTACGAAGAGCTCCTCGCGCTCTTCAATAGTGCCGCCAATGTAGTAGGGAAGTCCGCAATTCGCGTAGCTCACGTGGCCGCCACGCTCGAAAATCACAATCTCCGCGTCTTCAATGTTACGCCGGAGTCGCGCGGCGGTTGTGGCCCCGCCGGCAACGCCGCCGATGATCACTGCCTTCATCGAGAATACCTGCCTTGTTTTGGGTCTGATTTCAGAATACAAATACACAGTATATGTGTAAATGCGTATATATAGATAATAATATATTTGATGGTTACGCTAAGCTATATCTCGGGTGTCGGCCCTCTTTGCCGCTGGACCGGGATCTGATAGCGTGCAGCGTGTTGTGGAAGAAAAAAACGAACGCCAGGCAATCATGCGGGGCGTAAGCAAGAAAATAGATAAGGCGATATTCAAGTACGACCTGATCGAAGACGGGGATCGGATTCTGCTCGGGGTCTCCGGTGGGAAGGATTCCTTGGCGCTGTTGCATCAGCTGTCACGCAAGCAGCCGCGTTTCTCACGTCGATTCACGCTTACGGCCGCGCACGTGGAGACGGAGTACTCCAACTTCGAGGCCATAACCCGGCTCGAAGAGCTATGTCGCGAGTGGGATGTACCGTTCCACCGCATCGGGATAAATATGGCGGAGCGGATACAGCCCGGGAAGAGCATGAACTGCTACTGGTGCTCGACACAGCGTCGCACGGAGCTTCTGCAGTTCGCCGAGGCGAACGGCTTCAATAAGATCGCCCTGGGGCACCACATGGACGATATCCTCGAAACCTTCTTCATGAATCTCACGCATAAGGGTGAGCTGTCCACCATGTTGCCGAAGATGCGATACGACCGCTACAAGCAGACTTTGATCCGGCCGCTTGCATGGGTAGGCGAGCAGGAGCTCGTAGAGTACACGCAGAACATGGAGCAGGACATTGTGGTGTGCCAGTGCGGTTTCGATAGGACGTCCAAGCGTCGCCGGGTTCGGCCGGTCATCCAATTCATTACGGATACTGAAGGTGAGAAGGTTCGCGAGCGCATGATGGATGCCTTGCACAATCCGCGACTCCGCTACCTCATTCTTGACGAGCTCGACCGTGAGACGGCGCTCGCCTCAGAAGAGAAACCCGACTGAGCCTCCGCCCACCACGTAGAAGTTGTCGAGGGCGATCGCCTCTGTCGTGAGAATCCCCTTCACGAACATGCTCGTCCCGGGAATGATCACGTGACCTTCCGCCGCTGCCTGCAGAGGCAGGTCGATGCCCACGCCCTCGCCCAAGGGCGTGCTTCGCAGCGCGGCGGAGACGCCGACACCCCATTCCGGCGTCTCATACATGGCGCCCATGCGTGCGTACATCCAGGCTCCCCAGCCGTCGCTCCTGCCGGGGTTCGGCCCGAAAAGCTCCTGAAGGGCTTCTTTTTCGGTTCCGTAGTAGACCCGCGCCGGAGAGGCGATTATCTCCGGCGTTACCGAAAGGCGGAAGCGTCGCCCCAGCGTCACCGGCGCCGACAGCGCAAGGCCGGGAAAGTTCGTGAGCGTGTCCGGTCCATCCAGCGTGGCCCGGCCGCCGGTGCTGCGAATTGCGGCGCGCCCGGCGATTGCGCTCGCAAAGAAGGGGGTCTTGTCGCCCAGGGTGAACAGACCTTTCTTCACGGATGTCGCGGCAAACCAGCGCGCCGGCGTCTCCGACACGAAGGTTGCGCCCGCCTGGACGGCCAGCTCGGCATCCCCCGAGAGGCCGACCCGCACGGCCGCCCAGCTCGGCATCCGCAAGGCCACGGACCCGTCGACAGCGGCTCGGTGACCGATCGCCGTCGCCGAGAGTTGCCACGCGTCGGCCGGCAAGGTGTCCGGCAGGGGGCTGTAACTGAGTCCGGATACGCCGCTCATTGTGCCGCGGAAGCGCAGGACAAGGGATGAGTCCACAACCAGCTCTCTGGTGACCTGATCCGCTCCGTCGAAGCCGTCGCCGACTCCTTGGATGCGCAGCTCATAGCGTCCGTCCGGTGCTACCGTGCCGGAGATTGTTCCGTCCCAAGAAACGCGTTGCTTCGGTCCGCGAAAGGGTCCGAGTTGTTTCTCGTACACAAGGCTGCCGTCGGCGTCGGTAACCTGAAAGGTTCCGCGGCCCGGAGTCGTTACGGTGAAGCTCACTCTGGTACGTCCCAGTGCGCCACCGTTGTTCGGTGAGAATCGCCGCCGGTTGATATCGACGGAGCGAACGGCGAAGTCCAGCGGTTCCAGGTTCACCTGGACGCCAGTTGTGCGGTTTTCCTCCACCTCTAAAGTGCGACGGAAGGGCTCGTATCCGAAGCGCTCCACGAC
>CAYFQV010000042.1:18405-21812 GCA_964345195.1 uncultured Spirochaetaceae bacterium | reverse complement strand
TGGACACGGTCACCGAGGCGATACACGCTTCCGGTGTGCTTGCCGACGTAGCGGTAGTTTTCCTTGTCGTACTCATAGTAGTCGCCTTCGAGGGCGGAAAGGGCAACCAGCCCTTCGATTAGGTAGTAGGTGAGCTCCACGAAGAGTCCGAAAGACGTCACACCGGAGATGACCCCTTCGTAGATGTTGCCGACCTTCTGCGCAAGAAACTGAAGGGACTTGATCTTCACGTACTCGCGCTCGGCGGCGGTAGCGATACGCTCGGTGACGCTCGCATGCTCGGCGGTCTTCTCCAGGAAGGACCCCAGTGGGCCGGTACGCCCAAGACGCCGACGCTTGAGATAGCGTTTAATCAGGCGGTGGACCACGAGGTCCGGGTAGCGCCGAATGGGCGAGGTGAAGTGGGTGTAGGCGTCAAAGCCGAGGCCGAAGTGTCCATAGTTCTTGGTCGAGTACACGGCTTTCGTCATGGAATACAGAGCCAGCTTCTCGACGAAGTCTTTGTACTCCAGGTTTTGGATGATACCGAGCACGGTGCGGTAATCGTCGGATTCAACGTCGTCGCCGAAGCGATAGGGCAGGCCGAGGCTCTCGAGCACCGACGCCAGCGATTGCACATCCTCCGGGCTCGGTTTCTCGTGGACGCGGTATAGAAAGGGGACGCTCCGCTTCCACTTGCGCTCGAGCTCGGTGACGAAACCGGCCACAATGCGGTTCGCCAAAAGCATAAACTCTTCGACGAGTCGGTTCGCTTCGAGACGTTCCTTCGGAGCGATCATACGGGGAATGCCGTTCTTGTCCAGGGAGATCTGCTTCGCCGTCATATCAAAGTCGATGCTACCGGCATCTTGGCGGCGGTCTCGCAGCACCTGTGCCAGTAGGTGGAGAAGGTGAATTTCCCGTGCGTAGTCACTCTTTCCGCCGTGTATCACCGCTTCGGCTTCGTCGTAGCTGAAGCGCTTGCGGCTACGTATAATGCTCGGCTCAATCCGGCTGTCCTGTACGGCCCCCGAGGAGTCGAGGATGGCGGTAACGCTGAACGCGAGCCTCGCTTCGTTCGGACGCAGACTGCAGAGTTCGTTCGATAGGCGCTCGGGAAGCATGGGCAGAACGCGTTGAACGAAGTACACGCTATTTCCGCGGCTCTGGGCCTCTTGGTCGATTACGCTACCTTCCGGAACGAAGTGACTAACGTCCGCAATATGAATGCCGACTTCGAAAAGACCATCGTCGCGCTGCAGCACCGACAAAGCGTCGTCGAAGTCTTTGGCGTCCGGCGGGTCAATGGTGAAGCAGACGCTGTCCTGAAGGTCCGTGCGCTGTTTGGCTTCCGCCTTCAAGTTTGGTTCGGGGATCTTCTCAACCTCGTCCAGAACCTCCTGCGGAAACTCGAGCGGCAGACCCTTGGTAAGAGCCACCATTTTCACGTCCATGCCGGGTTCATCCTGTTCTCCGACAATGCGCAAAATGGCGCCGGTGGGCTTACGGTTGGGATCGCTCCAGTCTACAAGGCGGGCGACAACCACGTGGCCGCTGTGAATTGTGTCATCCAGGTCGTTCTCGCGAAGGCTCTTCGCGGGTATCAGGAGTGAAGAAGGGAGCCGATCGTCCTCGGGATAGACCTTGCCCCCCTCATCGGTGCGCCTGAATACCCCCACAATGTTGCGATCCGCCCGCTCACGGACCCGAAGTACTCGGCCCGCCGGTTTCGCGGGCCGCGAGGAGGGGAATACCTCCGCTTCAACCATGTCGCCGTCGATGGATGTGTGCAGGTTCTCGTACGCAACGAAAACATCCGGTCCGTCATCTACTTGTACGAAGCCGAAGCCTTTGGATGTTATAGTGAGTGTGCCGATCACCGTCCGTCGTTTCTGTGCCATAGAGTCCTCATCTCGTCTCAGTGTAGTAAAAAGCGCCACTCGACGTCTTGCCCAATTGCGATACACCTTGCTTTACACCCGTGTGCGGCTGTGGCATATTCTACAAACAAGTCGTTAACAACGTATCAAGGCCAAGGAAGAAGCAGTTTGGCACGACGAGGTAATCGCAACAGAGGCGGCCGCGGCGCTCGGTCGCGACGCAACAGAAAACCCGCTCACGTCTACATGCCGCCGGAGCGCCCGAAGCGGGAGTATGACCCATGTCCGCTGTCCGGTGAACCCATTAGCGACATTCTCACCGCAATTGCGGATCCCGAGACGGGGCGCCCGGCGAATCTCGAGAGCGTACTCGATAAGCTTCGCAAGACCGAGTCACTCGGCCCGAACGAGCGCTTGGCGTATATTGGCCGCGGCGAGTTCGGTGTTGTCGAAGAATCCGGGAACGCAAAGGACAAGACGGTTACCGTAAAGCGCCGGATCGTGTACGAAAACACCAACCAGTCCTACGAATGGCGGCGAGAGCTCAGCCCGGGGATCTCCCGAGACTATGTTCCGGAGCCGCGGCCTCTGAGCGAGCTCTATAGCGACGAGGACGAGCGCAGCTTCCCGCGCTTCGGACGTCGCAGCCGCTAAACCGGTTCCCGCCGCACTAACTCGCGACGCCTCGCTCCCGCTCGAGTACGGCGGCTTTTTCCAGGCGCTCACGAATCATGCCCAATACCTGCTTGCGAGACGCCGCGTCTTCGAGGGGCAGCGCCTCCGTATCGATCTTGATCTTGTCGGACCGTTGATACTCCTCATACCAGCGCAGATAGCGGCTGTTGAGATGCTCCAAGTAATCTCGAGGAATCGTGCTCTCCAAGCCGCGGTTTCGCTTCTTTATCCGCTCTAAGGCCGTATTGACCGAGCAGTCGAGATAGATGAGCAAGGTCGGATCCTGCGCGTGCTCGAGCATGTTGTCGAGAAGCGTGGAGTACGTGACGAACTCCTCGTCGGTCATCTCGCCGTCATGGTGCAGCATTTCGGCAAAGATGCGGTCGCCGAAGATGGAGCGATCCAAGGCGCCTCCACCGGCTCGGAAGATCTGCTTGATCATGCGGAAGCGCTCGTTGAGAAAATGAACTTGCAGGGTAAAGGCCCAGCGTTTCTTATCCGCGTAGAAGCGATCCAGCAGGCGGAGTGTGGCGTCCTGAGTCAATTCACGGTACAGCGAGATTCCGAGGTCGTTCTGCAGTATCTCACCCATGGTTGTCTTGCCGACCCCGATCTGTCCCTCGATGATAATCACAACTGGTCTCTCCTTCGCCGATCGACCGCCGGCTTGGCTGTCTTGCTGCTTCATGTTCGTCCCAACTCTGATAGTGCCCGCCTCGCCAACTCCCGAACGGAGGGCGGCATGACCGCGCGGTCGAGCTCCTCACCGTGCATCCAATAGAAGCCGCCCGCAGGCTCTTCTTCGTTCCAACGCGGCAGCCGCCGGGCTGCGCTCGAGTCCGAGGGCTCGCCGAAGTAGATGAAGTCGATGTG
>CAYFQV010000042.1:16565-18305 GCA_964345195.1 uncultured Spirochaetaceae bacterium | reverse complement strand
GACTTCGCGAAGAGCCGCCTCTTCAGGCAGCTCATTCGCTTCAATGTGGCCACCGGGAGGCAGTATCTTCCGGAGCTTGGCGTGCTCGTGCAGAAGTACACAGCCCTCATGCACCACGAAGGTGGTTGCCGTGAAATCTCGTGTCATACTCGGCTTAGTTGACTTTGGTGCGGAAACGCGTTTGTGCGATATCGCAGGCCAGTTTTACTTGTTCGCTTACGTCGCCCTTTGCCCGCAGACGAACCAGGTTCTGTCGAGGAAGAACGGCAACCTCGTCTATCTTCGGGATCGCATCCAAGCTCTTCTGAAGGAGCGGCGCATTCTCTTCGGTCAAGCCGTCTACGATATATTCCTGTAATTTGCTTCGGGCCATGGCCTATACTCCCTCCATGCCGGGCCAGTAGGGCTTTTGGGCCGCCTTGACGTAGCTCAGGGTCTTGTCTGCGCGTGTCAGCGATGCTCCGTAGGCATCATCTTCATCATGGAGCTCTTGGTCAATGACGGCGGCCATGACGCTGCTCACGCTTTCGGACAGCGCCGCTAGGTTATATCCGCCCTCGAGGAGGAAGCCGATCCGCCCGCCGCAGACGGTGTCGGCCCACTCCGAAACGATCTGCGTCAGAATGCCGAATCCCGGAGCGGAAAGGGACATGTTGGCCAAGGGATCGTCGGCATGGGCGTCGAAACCGGCGGACACGAGGATCAGCTCGGGGCCGTAGCTACGGATCACCGGCTCGAAGACCTCTCGAAACACCCGCACGTACTGGGCGTCGTACTGTCCCGACGCTAAAGGTACATTCACGGTGTAGCCTTCGCCCGCAGCCATACCGACCTCCCCGATTCGTCCTGTCCCGGGAAAGAGGGGAAACTCGTGAACCGACAGGTAAAGCACGGATGGATCGGTCTCGAAGATGTGCTGGGTTCCGTTGCCGTGGTGGACGTCCCAGTCGAGTACGGCAACGCGGGAGAGGCCGTGCTGCTGTCGCGCATGGGTGGCCGCGACCGCGACGTTGTTGAACAAACAGAAGCCCATGGCCTGGGAGCGTTCGGCGTGGTGGCCGGGCGGACGGAGCAGGCCGAAGGGTACGGATTCGCCGGAGCCGAGTGCGTGGTCCACCACGGCCATGGCGCCGCCCGCGGCGCGCAGCGCGGCCGGGTAAGACCCGGGACCAGCCCCGGTGTCCATGTCGAAGCGAGTCGGTCCCGCGTCCGCGGTCGCCGCGATTTCATCAATGTAGCTCGGGAGGTGCACACGTTCTAATGCGGCCCGGTCGGCGTCGCCGGGGCGCTGCTCACGGAGCGTGTCCGGCCATGGGTTATTGTCAATGGCGCGTCGAACCGCATCCAGGCGTTCCGGCCGCTCCGGATGCCCGGGGCCGTTGTCGTGTTCTTTGCAGATATCGTCGTAAAAGATCTCGAGTGTTCTCACGACTCGCCTCGCTTTCGTAGCACGAAAATACCGGGATACACGCCGCCGATCTCAATGATCCGCACCTCAAGGAGATCGTAGAGTGCCAATTCCCGCAGGAGCTTGTTGAATAGCCCGCGCTTCTTCCCGACCAGCATGACGATCACCCCCTCCGGCGCGAGTATCACATGGGCGGTCCGGAGAAAGCGCTCGTAGAGTCTGCGGAAGTCGGCCTCCTTGTGCAGTCGCACGCCGAAGGGTGGATTGCTTACGATCGCATCTACACTCTCTCGGTCGAAGTGCTCGTCGAGGTCGCGGGCGTCCGCCTGCGA
>CAYFQV010000042.1:0-16465 GCA_964345195.1 uncultured Spirochaetaceae bacterium | reverse complement strand
GGTCGGTAGACCCAGGGGTATCGGCGGTCGAGTGCACGCTGGGTGAGCTGCACGCCGAGTAGCACAATCTCATGAACAATGTCGATGCGTACGTGAACCTGGAATTGTTCAAGATCAACCGGCGCGTTCCAGCGGTCGACAATACGCGCTCCGACGGCTCGCTCCACATCCGGGCTCTTGAAGCGGTGCGTGCCGTCTCGATTGCAGGATACTCGAAACGACCGGGTGCCCTCCGCGAGCTCCGGTATATCAAAGTCTCCGAGCCCGGCGGCAAGGTCTTCGGCCTCGGCGTCCTCGCCGATCCGGAGAAAACCCCGGTGTCGAATCAGATGGTACGCCGAGCGCATGCCGAGGAGTTCCCGGACTATCTCGCCGGGCTCCCGTTGAGTTCGCAGGGCAACATGACCGGGAAGCCCGAGCGCCTCGGGCTCGAGGCGCTCCGTGTTCCAGCCCGCCCCCTGTAGCTCGATAGCCTCTTGTGCGCTAATGTCTTCGAGACCCGGCGGCGCGGTCCAGTGGAGGACGCTGCTGCCGGCGGGCGCCTCTTCGTTGAGAATGGACGGGCGCCGGCCGTGCTCGTCCGGCCGTCTCACGATTGCGACCCATGGCCGTCGTCCGTTTGGGCGTCCTGTTGCATCTTTTCCCAAACCTTTTGGAAGCGCTCAATGTCTCGGCGAAGCTTCGGCAAGTCTATCCCGCCGACCTGCTTCGAGATCTGCGACCCGCCGACGTGCACCACCGTGGTTGGGACATCATGAACGACGTGCATGCCTGCCAAGGTCGGATGTGCGTCGAGATCGACATATCGAACGGCGAACTCGGAACGGCGAGCCATAAAGCGTTCTAAGCGGCCGTATACGTAGTCGCACTCCGTACAGTTGCTCCTGCCGAACAGTGCAATGACGACCGAGCCGGTTCTGACCAGGTCGGATATCTCACTTGGACCGGTGACGTGGCGCACACCGGCATGCTGCGGTACTTCCCGTTGCCTGTCAACACAGCGTGAGTCAGCGGTAGGCCAGACGCATGGCTGTCCCGGGATTGCGCTTCAGGAAGGCGATGACATCATTCTTGTCAATGAAGAACAGCGACAGGCTTTCGGCGTGGGAGAAGGTGTAATCCGCAGGCTCACCCCGCTGAATCTTGTGCAACATGCCAATAACGTCGCCGGGGCCGAGGGTGGACACGGTACGACCGGCGAGGGACTTGCGCACCTGCCCCTCACGAATGACGTACACCCCGGGAATATCCTGGCCCTCTTCGAGGATGACATCCGGCCCATCTCGCTCCTCCGGGGAGAGTACGGATTCGAGCCACATCTTCTGGTAATCCGTCAGGGGGGTGAAGAAGCTGCTCGAGGTCAAAAGGTTCCAGGTCTCCTCGCGGGGACTCTGAATGAGTCGCTTGAGGACGCGCTCAAACTCCGTACCCGCAATGAAGTTAATGAAACGGCTCTTCTCGATCGCCAAGAGGTCTACATCCGTCTCGGCCACAATGTCCGCCGCCCGGTCCGCACCGGTGAGTAGGGCGAGCTCCCCAAAGTACTCGTAGGCGCCGAGGTACTTGGAGCGTACCAGCTCTTCACTGTCGATACGGGCGTTGCCGGATTGGATAATGAAGAAGTTTTCTCCCTTCGTCCCCTTCTGGATGATTTTCTCTCCCCGTCGGTAATGCCGTTTATCGATGACGCTCAAGAACTCTTGGACCTTGCCGACCGCCAGCACGCGGAAGAAATCGAGATGCTTCAACACGTCCAAGGTTCGGTAAGCCTCCTCGTAGGGCGTCGGCTCGGTCTCGAAGTAGAGTGTGTTCTCGATTCCGAAGGTGGCAAGGGTGAGATCGGTGTCTTTGGGTTCGGGAAAGTCCTTCCGTGCAATATGGTAGACAACGATTTTCTTTTGGATCTCTCGGGGAAGGGAGTTTAGATAGCTGATCGGTGTGTGTAAGGGAGGCATGCCGCCCTCGTGGTAGATGACGTCCGAGTCCCAGGGAAACGCCCGCAGCTGTTCGTATCGGCGCTGGGAGATTACGCCTTCGTCGAGCATCCGCTTCTGCACGTCCGGTTCCGCCTGGTGGTCGGAGGAGTACACAAATGTCTTGTCCTGGAAGCGAAGCCGGAAGCCCATGGTCGGTATGGAGTGGACCGAGTAGTAGACTTGGAACTCGCCGCCGTGGAGGTAGAAGGGCCGGCCCATGTAGACGGGGTGGTAGGTGAAGAGCTTCTGCAAGAACTCGGCGCTTTCCCCGGAGAAGGCGGCGTATTTCGTCAGGAAGCTGCCCATGACCGTCGGCGTGGTGTAAATGGTGACCCGGGATTCTTCGAGAATCTTCTGAAAGGTGCCGGCGTCATGGTCGGCATGAGCATGGGTGAGGATAATACTGTCAATGAACTTCGGATTGACGTTGGAGCGCTCGAGCCACTCGGTGGAATTGACCGGCGGATCCACCATGATTCCGTTACCGTTCAACCAGATAATGAAGCCCGAGGTGTTGTCGGTCGGATCAAAGCCGTGGCTGGGTCCGAGGCAGGTGACGCCGAAACGCGGCGGAATGAAGGGCTCGGGAAGGCGCTCGCCGATGGCGTACTTCGGCGTGTAGGCAATGCGCCCGGGAATCTCGGCGATCAGCGTATTTTTGTCGTAGACCTGGTAGTTCTCATCCCGTGTTACCTGAATCGCTACGGCTCCGTATTCCACGCGGCCGTCATTGAACACGTAGAACTCCACCAGATCCGATAGGGTCAATTTGCCGCGGAAGAAGCCCAACTCACCGGTCAGGTCGGGAACGAAGACGTCATCCTGAGCCGGGTACGCGTCTTTGTGCAGATCCAACTCGGAAGGGCCGAACACTGCTTGTTGCATGGCCGTGGAGAGCCGGCTGACTTGCTGTTGATCCGCTAAGACCGTGACCTTCTGCTTCTTCAGGAAGAAATTGAAGTAGATTGGGAATTCCATGTCGGCGACATTGATCCCTTTCTGCCAGTTAAAGAGCTCTCGAGGAAGCACGAACACCTTCGGCACGGAATCTTCAGTGGGGATGGTGTCTTTGATGGTTTCCGGTGGGGCGCCGAACTGGAAGTTCCCTTCCGAGGTCCGCACCAAAAAGCCGCCTCGCGGCAGGGGGGTCACAACTCCGGCATGATCTATCGGCTCGTTCACCGCACACTCCTTTTTCCTATAGTGTTGACCGCTCAGTCTCGGATTGCAAGTCCGACACAGCATCGTCGTGCCCTCAAAGCGCTATCTCTTGGCACCGGATCTACACAGCGGGATTTGCCGGACTCTCTCCGGGTGAGTAGCTTTAAACTAGTCCACGAGAGAGCAAGAGAGAGGATTCTGTATGGCTGAACACCCCGAAGCCCCGACCCTTGGCGTCCGGTATGGGCAACTGACCGCCTGTCCGAACACGCCGAACTGCGTCTCGAGTCAAAGTTCCGACCGCCGGCACTACGTGCCGCCCATAGAGTATTCGGGCTCCGTTGACAACGTGAAGGCCCGGCTCCTGGAGGCCCTCGATCGATCCGGAAAGGTCTCCTTCCTTGCCAATTCCGCAGATTACATACGCTGTGAGTTCCACACTCGCTTTGCAAACTTCGTTGACGACGTCGAGTGCTATCTGCCGGGGGACGCCAACACCATTCACATCCGGTCGGCCTCACGCGTGGGGAAGTACGATTTCGGTGCCAATCGCCGCCGCGTGGAGCGCATTCGTCGCAACTTCCACACGATTCCCTAAGCACACCATTACCTGAGCACAGGATTTTCCAAGGGCGCCCGTCCGGGCCGAACGGCTGTTAGTAGATCACCCGGTCCTCTCGCGCTTCCCAGTCGCGGAACACCGCAAGACACGCTTCTCGCTCCACTTCGTCCATAATGATCTCCCGCTCATCCGGCGGCAGCGCTACCTCCCTGTAGATATCCAGGTCATCGAATCCAATGCCTGCGGCGTCTTCTTTCGTCGCACCGCGGTGAATGACCCCGATTCGTGACCAGTGAACAGCTCCATAGCACATAGGGCAGGGCTCGCAGGTCGTGTAGATCTCGCACTCGGAGAGGTCGTAGTTCTTGAGAAAGGCCGCGGCCTCGCGAATGGCGTTGACCTCGGCGTGGGCCGTCGGATCATTGGAGGCGATTACCCGGTTGTGACCTCTGCCGACGATCACGCCGTTGCGCACCACGACGGCGCCGAAGGGGCCGCCCTCTTGTTGCTCCACCCCGAGCTCCGCCTCGGCGATTGCGGCGCTCATGAACTCGTCCATTGATCCACTCCTTCCAGAACATCTTCTACACGCGGCGTCGGCTCGGACGCCGGCGGCCGGTACTCGTAGGGGAATACCTGAAGCGCCGCACGGTGCCCGGCCTCTTCCCCGGGCGAGCCGTCGGCTCGAAAGCTCTGCGCGGCGCGCGCCCAGGCCTCACTCTTGTGACGACTTGGTACATGTACCAGACGGTACTTGCGTTTTAGTGCTATGCGAAGCTCGTCCATCCGCACGTTGCCACTCCGACGACATGATATGAGCCCGCGTTGCCCGGTGCAAGAGTCGGTCGAGTCCCATGTGCTCCGTCAGGACCTGTTCTCTCGGGACTCAGCCTCACCCATCCGCTAAGAGGTAGGCGTTTTGCGGGTCGAACGCGAGATGGGTCGATGCCCCCACGGCGCGTCTGTTGGTGTCATATACCACGAACTCCCGCCGTTCGTCCTCTGTGCTCCTACAGGTGTACTCGAAGAAGTGGGCGAAGTACTGGCGCTCCGTAATGAGCACCGGGAAGGCGTTCATCCACCCCGGCTCGGCGAAGTACAGGTGGTGTGGCCTGATCAGCACGGAACGGGCGCCTGCTTCCCGCGTCGGCGCTTCCCCCTGCACGACGAAATCGCGAAAGCTCGCCAGGATTGGGCCCTCCGCGGTCGGGCTGACGACGCCCTCTAGAAAGTTTGCATCGCCGACGAAGGAGGCAACGAAGCGGTCGACCGGCGCGGCGAACACATCTTCCGGAGGCCCCTCTTGGATGATTTCTCCCCCGCGGATTACGACCAGATGGTCTGCAATAGACATGGCCTCGTCACGGCTGTGGGTGACGAAGATGGTTGTTACACCCAGACTGCGCTGCAGGCGCACGACCTCGCGACGAAGGTCTCGGCGGAGTATGGCGTCGATGGACGAGAAGGGCTCATCCAAGAGTAGGACGTCCGGTTCAATGACCAGCGCGCGAGCCAGAGCAATACGCTGCCGCTCACCACCTGAGAGTGTGTGCACGTCCCGATTTCCATAGTCGGGCAAGCCTACGACCGATAGGAAGTGCTCTACGCGACGACGCACTTCATCCGCGGGAGTTTTGCGCACCCGTAGGCCGTAGGCTACGTTCTCGAAAACACTCATATGGGGAAAGAGGGTGTAGTCCTGGAAGACAAAGCCCACGCGTCGATCAGCCGGAGAGACGTGGGTGACGTCGTGACCGGCGATTGAGATCCTGCCGGCATCCGCTTCTTCGAAACCGGCAATGAAGCGCAGGGTTGTTGTCTTGCCGCTGCCGCTGGGGCCCAAAAGCGAGACGAGCCGACCCTTCGGTATCGACAGGCTCACGGAAATTGCGAAGCCGTCGGCGTATTCGCGGGATACCCCGTCCAGACGGACCATGCTTGTATCCGCGGAGCTCCCGGTGGGACTCCGTTCTACAGCCCGGTTTCCGCGCCTCTTCTCATCCGCACGGTCTCGCGAATCCGCTACGGATTCTCTGGATGAAGCTCTCCGTTGCATATGCATTCCTCTTCTTCTGCTATCGCGACGTGGAGTCGATAATGCGAAACAACACCAGACAGATGGATAGGTAGACCACGCCGAGGGCCAGGGCCACGTCAAAGCTGCGAAAGCCGATGAGCCGGTATATGGCCACCGGGAACGTGGTGACCCGACCGGCCCCTGCCGTCAGCACAATGGTAAGGTCGGCGAAGGGAATCGCAAGGCTGTACGCGAAGGCGTTGAGGAGTGGGCGGCGCAAAAGCGGCACGGTAATGTCTCGGGTGAGTCGCAAACCCTTTGCGCCGAGGGCCTGCCCCGACTCAATGAAATGACCTCGCAGCTCCTCAACCGCACTCCGAAGGATGCGAAACGCGATCGGAAAGGCAACGAAGACCTGTCCGATGATCGTGAGCAGTGTCGGCGGGATAATGCCCCCGTAGAGTGTTCGCAAGCCGATCGCAAGGGTTACGAAGGAGATGCCCACGGGTATCTGAAAACTGGAATCCAGCGCCGGCGAGCGTCTGCCGCGCAGGGTCAAAACGAGTGGCACGGTGAGCAGCATGGTAATGCTGCCGCTTGCGACTGCAATGGCAAGGCTCCTGAAGATAAGCCCTCCGACGGAGCTGCGAATTACCGATGGAATATCCCGGCTGCTTGCGCCGGGGACGAAGAGCTCCCGAAAGTTCTCGAAGCCTAGTCCGCCGACTCCCGAGAGGGAGCGGAATACCATGGTTGCAAGTGGGCCCAGCAAGAAAAGCACCACGCCTATCAGGTACACTGCAGCGGCGGCGCGCAGGCCCCGGGGAAGCGAGGAGAGCCTTCGTAGACCATAGGCCGCCTGCCCGCCGCCGGCGCGCTGCGTGCTAAGGCGTCCAACTCCCCGGGAGACGCCGAAGATGAACGCCCCGGAGAATACCAGCTGCAGCAGGGCGTATACGGAAGCCGCACCCAAGTCCAAGCTTACGTTCATTTCTTCGTAGATCTTCACCTCGAAGGTGGAGAACTGTATGCCGCCGAAGACCAACACAATGCCGAAACTCAAGAAGCTGTAGATGAACACAAGAAGAAATGCCCCCGCCAGTGAGGGCAGTAGCAGGGGAAGCGTTACCCGTCGGAAGATGCCGAGCCCGCGGTCTCCCAGGCTCTTGCTCACCTCCGCGTAGCGACGGTCTATACCCGCCCAGCCGTCGGCGATAATCCGAAGGGCCAAGGAGAAGTTGTAGAAAACGTGGGCCAGGATAATCCCGCCGAAGTTGTATACCAGATTCAGATCCCAGGGGAGCAGGTGGTTGAGCAGGCCGTTTCGGCCGTAGAAGCTGATCATGCAGATAACCACAATGATGCTCGGAAGTACGAAGGGCAGCAGTGACATGGAGTAGAGCATTCGTCGCAGAGGAAATCGGTAGTGGGAGAGCAGATAAGCGCCGGGAAGGGCGATCGCCAGGCTAATGACGCCGGTCAGCGCCGCTTGCCCAACGGTGAAGGCGAGAACCCTCCCGGTTTCGCCTTGTTGGAGAATCTCCGCTGCGGTGTGAAACAGATCTCGGAGACCCGTGTCCACCACAACGCGGAGGAAGAATGAAAGAATGGGAACGCCGAGGCCCGCGGCGAGGGCGGCCGTTGCCACCACCACCGCGGGACGGCGTATTAGCGCATGACTTGTTCCCATTCATCCAACCAGGTTTCAACATTCTGCTGTACCCGCGTTGCGTCGAGAGCAACGGTGTTACCGGGCTCGGGAAGCTCTTCGAAGGAATCCGGGAGTGAGACATCCGGGTGAACCGGATACATGATCTGATTCAGCGCAATTCGACTCTGGAAGCTCGGGCTCAGAATGAAGTCGATAAAGCGCTCGGCGTTTCGTCGGTTTTCCGCGCCGTTGGTAATGCCCGCTATCTCGATCTGCGCATAGGCGGTATCGTTGATGTAGAGGGCTTTGTAGCGATCGGAGTCTTCGTATTCCTGGTGGTACGCCGGGCTCGTCGAGTAACTTACCACTATGGGCGCCTCGCCTTGAGTGTAGAGCCCGTAGCCTTCCGACCAGGTGCTGGTAACCGTCAGCACATTCGGCTTGAGGCGTTCCCAGTACTCGGTGAAACGATCTTCGCCGAACTCGGCAACCGTGAGCAGCATGAAGTTGCGCCCGGGTGACGCCGTGGCCGGATTCATGAGCACGATCGAGTCCCGGTACTCCGGGGCTGCTAACTCCTCCCAGCTTCGCGGGGGATCCTGCAGGGCATCGGTGTCGTAGTTCAGCGTGACATATCCGAAATCAAAGGGCACGACACGGAACCGGTCATCGACCTGGAGAAAGTCGTGTCGGAGCTTCATATTCTCCGGCTCGTAGGCCTCGAACAGTTCCGACTCGTAGATTCGACCCAAATAGCTGTTGTCGAGGCCGATCACGGCATCCGCCTGCGGGTTGTTTCGGTCCAAGTAGACCTGGTTGAAGAGCTGCCCGGTGTCGGCAAAGCGCTCAATTGTCACCGAAACGCCGTACTCGTCGTCGAAGTGCGATCTGATGGCTTCGGCCAATCCCTCCGGAAAGACATCGTAGGTATAGACGGTCAGCTCATTGCTCGCTTCGGCGGGCTCGGAGCCGCCGCCTTCTCCCGCGGTTTCGCTTTGGCCGATGGCCCAAAGCGAGCTTGTCAAGAACAGCGCCACCGTAATCGGGGCGATCGTACGAAACAGTCGACGTAGCATATGGAACCTCCCATGCGTTGTTGTGCACGGAGGTGCTGTTGCAAGGAATGACGATCGGTTGGAGACTACCGTTCCCTCCGCCGGCATTATCCGGATCAGGTTTTCGGGTGTGATCTCAGCCTTTCTTGCAGAAAAGCACCCCGTGACTGCTCCCCGTATAATGCCGAGACGCCGTGCCCTGCGTCAAGCAGCATTGCCGTTCGCATTGTTAGAATCCCGGAGCGAGTTGCAGGTTGACGTAGCCGCCACGATCCGGCCGCTGAAACGGATAGGCGTAGTACAGCTGAAGCACGAACGCTCCCAGCAGATTGAAGCGCGCGCCCCCGCCGACGCTCGAGACCGGAACGCGGCCGCTGCCGGCGCGGGTCCACTTCCACTCCGGCGGCGCATCCGGGTACCACGCTACACCGGCGTCTGCAAACGCGAAGAGTGTCGTCGGCAAATAGCGGAACGGGATGAGCCCCAACTGCTCGGTTCCGAAGAAGGGAAGTCGGAGCTCCACCCGGCCCGCCAGGATGCGGGATCCGAATGTGCGCTCGTACTCCGGACAGCTCTGAGCGTCCGCGCCGCACTCCGCGCTAATGTAGCTACCTGGATCGTAGCCCCGCACGGCGTTCGACGTGCCGAGATTCAACGGACCAATTAGCCCGTCGGTGTTGCGCGTAAAGAACTGTCCGGCGGTGAGGCTTTGAAGCGCTAGACCGAAGGGTCTCAGAAAGCGGTAGAATCGGAAATCGGCCGTCGCGTTGACGATCGACAGTGAGCCAAGCGAGGTATCGATCTCAGTGCGAAAGCGTGTGCCGTCCAAAGGACCGGTGAAACCGGAGGAGGAATAGTCACCAACAAAGGCCACGGCGCCTTGGCCGAGGTTGAGGGGGTCGGCCGGCGTAGTCAACTCCGTTCGCTCGAAGAGGCGATCGCCGCCGGCCCTCGCGATGGTCTGCACTTCCCGGAGGTAGCTTACCCGAGTATAGCCCGCGAGACCCTCAAATCTGAGGTTCTCCGAGAGGGGGTAGCTACCGAGGAGCTGTCCGGTGTCGACAAAGCTACGGTCGATCACGCGCTGTGTAATGTCCGCCTCCACCTCTTCTCCGTCGGTCGTGGTGACCGTCGCCACGCCTTCGGCGCTGCTTTCACTGCGGTATGGCGTGTGTGCCGCGCCGACTCCCCAGCCAAAACGTCGCGTACGATTGAAGTAGCTTACTTGGCCGCCGAGGTCACGGAGGGAGCCCGCGAGCTGAACGTAGGTCGAGACGCGGTGATTGTTGAGAAGGTCCGAAAACGTCAAGTTGACGCTGCCGTATACCGATGCTCCGAAGCCGCTGAAGGATACGCCTACCAAAGCCTGCCCTACCGAGCTCAAGCGAAGACGTGGATCGTAATCGCTTTGTCGGAAAGCCTCGCTGTCTGCGAGGCCCGCCGTGGGCTCATCCAGATATCCGGATACAATGCTGTTCCCCATGCCCGGTGGCGTAAGTCGCGCTCCCGGCTGTATCTCCGCGGTTACCACGGGCTGTCCCTCCGCATCGGCGAGCGGGAGTGTCCGGAGTCGATACTCCCGCTCGTCGAATACGGTGAAGGCTGCCCGGTCGGTTTCTCCCGCCACAGCTAAGGCCGGCGAGAGATCCGTGAAGCCGGAGATACCGGTGCTTACGTTCGTTAGTCGTACCACGCGTTCAGTTTGGAGATCGTAGCGATAGATGTTCGATACTCCGTCGGGGTCTGCTATCATGTAGAGATGTCGGCCGTCCGCGGAGAAGTGCGGATTGATATGTTTCGATGCCCCAGGGATCGCGACGAGGCGTTCTTCCTCTGCTTGCCCGCCGTTCTCCGTGGAAAGATCTCGTACGGCGATTTTCATGGCACCAAAGCTCAAGCTGTCGAGCTCCGTGTCGTCGCCTCTGTCGCTTATATACGACAGCCGGGTCCCCGTCGCGTCGTAGCTCGGTTGCAGCTCGGTGTAAGGCGAATCGGTGAGTTGTTCCACGCTCCCGTCGGCCGGATCTATCTCGTAGAGATCGCTTCGGCCGGCATTTGTGCCGGCAACTATCAGTCGCCGACCCGATGGATGCCATGCCACGTGGGAGATCCCGGTGATCTCATCCAGAAACAGCGTTTGTTCGATCTCGAGCTCCGGGACCGAGGCGATCGCAATGCCGTTGTCACCGTTTCGCTGGATAACGAAGGCAAAGCGGTCACCGGCCGGCGCGAAGTCTCCGCTGGATTCGGTGAACCGGAGTTGATCGAAGTGGCGACTTGCCCCGCTCGCCGACAGCTTTCCGAGGAGCTTGCCTGATTGCGTGTCTGCAAGGGTCAATTCGAGCGAGAACAGATCGGGCTGTGCAAAGAACGCCACGTAGCGGCCGTCGTCGCTCAAGGAGGGCGATATGGTGAGTCCGTCGATCTGTGCCGCTAGTGCCGTTCCAACATTCGTCGGATCGCTGCGCCGTTGGACCTGTGCCCGGAAAGCCTGCTCGAGGGCGTCGTGCCAGCGTTCTTCGAGCTCGGTCGCCGAAACGCCGAGTATCTCCTCGGTGGCTCTGCCGAAGCCGCCTTGCAGAGTGCGCTTGTACAGCTCCCCCACGGTGTCGTCGCCGAACTCGTGACCCATAAAGGCCCACAGCGCGTGGCCGAACCGGTAGGGATTGTACTCCGGATCTCGGCCCAGGCTTTGCAGCGACGGCAGATCGTCCCGGGCCACCGCATCTCGGAGCCACATGGCGGTTTGCGAGTCGTAGACCCCGAGCGTGGCGTATTCCGCTATACCCTCAATGAACCACAGCGGCACGTTCGAAACAAAGCCGAGGCCGCCGGAGGATTGCGCCAAGAGATCAAAGTGGAATCCGTGGACGAGCTCATGCCCCAAAACGTGGTTATTCTGGGCGTTGCTCGGACTCAGAGGCATGACGATGCGCCGCTGCCGTCCCTCGGTCACCCCTCCTACTCCCTGGGAGATGAGACCGGAGATCACGTTGGTCTGCTGAAAGTCCGGGTGATTCTCGTAGATGATGACCGGTTGCCGCGTTGTAAGGGTGTGATCGAAAAGATCTTCGAATCGGCTGTTCCAGCGTTCCAGCATGCGTCCGCTCAGTGCGGCGGCAGACTCGAGGCCCCGCGGATAGAGGACATCGAAACTGTTGCTCTTGAGCGTTTGAAAATCAAACTCCTCGTAGCGAACCTTGTTCCGGCCGAAGTTCTGTGAATGCGCTCGCTCGCCGACCGCGAAGAGCGCAAGCGCGGTTAGGAACACCAGTATTGGGGCACCGCTGTGAAAGGCGTGGGTCCGACCGGCCGGCCGAAGAAGCAACCGGTGCTTCGCGGCTCGTATTGACGGCGGAAAGGTACACAGCTTCATTCCTACATGTGTACGCACAATCGACCCCGGGTGCCAAGCCCAATCGTGATTGTCGGTCCTGAGGGCGTCCGTGAGTCGGCATTCCCAGATGTCCGCCGCTCTGGCATGATTGCGAGTGGAGGCGCTATGTTCTGGATTGCTCGGGTCTTACAGACCCTGATCCTGCCGCCGGGCTTGTTCGTCCTCATTGCTGCGCTCGTGGTGCTGTTCCTGGCCTTGCGCAAGGCGCGGGTCGCCCTGTGGCTGTCGGTGCTCGCGCTGGTAGCGGGTTTGGCGCTTTCACTGGAACCGGTGGCGGCGGCGCTGATACTGCCCCTCGAGAGCCGGTATCAAGCACTGTCTCCGGTCTACGCATCCGGGGAGGCCTTC
This sequence comes from uncultured Spirochaetaceae bacterium, assembly GCA_964345195.1. Classification (GTDB taxonomy): domain Bacteria; phylum Spirochaetota; class Spirochaetia; order DSM-27196; family PWMO01; genus CAYFQV01. The sequence continues at coordinate 4,298 of CAYFQV010000042.1, read as the reverse complement.
ACGGATTCGTCTGTTCCGGAGTCCTCCGAGCGGGAGATTCCGGAAGAAGCCTCCCATATCGTCGTGCTCGGCGGGGGGAGCGAAATCAACTCTCCGGAAGCTGAAGCGGGAACCCTCGCCACGGATGCTCTAAAGCGCACCGTGTACGGCCATCAGCTCCATATGAGCTCCGGGCTCCCGGTGGTGCTGACCGGAGGGCGGCCGGCGGGACGTCCGGACGCGCCCGCGGAGGCGGAGCTTGCGGCCGCACTCATGCGGTCGCTAGGGTCGACCGAGGAGCAGCTGCTTCTGGAAAGCGAAAGCCGTGACACCTGGGAGAACGCCCGCTACGTGGACGGATTGATCTGTAACGAGACGGTTGTGCTGGTAACATCGGCCTATCATATGCCCCGTGCGGTTCGAAGCTTCGCCGCCCACGGTTTTATGGTTGTGCCGGCCCCAACGGACTACAAAGCCGAGCGTGCCGGATACACCCTGGATAGCTTCCTGCCGAGTATCCAATCTCTGTATGAAAGCACACGGGCGCTTCACGAGTATCTGGGGCTTGCGTATTATCGATTTCGTACTCCGGATCCGCAGGAGTCGCTAGTGAAAGCGAAAAACTAGCTCGAAGCTCGGCCGGCCGCTACGAAGGCTGATACTCGATCGAGGTCTTTCTCGAAACCTCCGTCGGGAAGATTCCGGTTGGTATGGGTGAGTGAGTCAACGCCTGCCGGCCGCACCTGCCGGACCGCCTCGCCGACATTCTCCGGGGACAGGCCGCCCGCCAGGATGACCGGAATGCGGCTTATCCCTACGATTCGCCGACTGACCGCCCAGTCGTGCACGGCGCCGGAGGCGCCCACGCCGGGGATATCCGCTGCCTGGGTATCCAGAATGAACCAGTCCGATACGTCCTGAAAGCGCTCGAGCTCCGCGAGTGCGGCGCGCCCGTCCGAGGGCGGGGGCTCCACCGTGATCGCGTACATGACGGCGATTCCGGGATGGCGTTCTCGGAAGTCGGCGATAAGCTCCGGGCCAATGGCGCCGGCGGGTGGGCAAAGGTGCAGTATATCGGGAGCAACGGCCGCGGCCATCTCGCTGATAGGGCCGATCTCCCGATCCACCGTCAATGCGACGGATAGGGGTACGTTGCCGGCCGCGGCGCCACCACCCACCCGGGCGTGGGCGTGATTGTCACCGGCGCGTAGTCCGCGCAGGGTCTTTGCGATCTGCGCCGCCGTATCGAAGGCGAGCTCCCCAGGCAGTCCCTTGTTCGACGGCGTGATTCCGACGTGATCCACGCCGAGGTCGACGAGGGCACGGGCCTCCTCCGGGGATTGGGCCGTGTATATCTGAACAATCATGGAACCGCCTTTCGGAACGCGCCTGCGCCGACGCGCCCGGCGCAGTCAGTATACGAAGATGTTGCTGCCGACCGACAGCCCGGCGCCCGAGGCGACAATCAGCACGGTGTCGCCGCGCCGTATCCGTCCTGCTTTCACGGCGTCGTAGAACGCCATGGCGACACAGGCGCTCCCGGTGTAGCCGTACTTGTCCATAATGGTGGTCGTTTTCTCGAGGGCTTGCCCGAGGATCTCCATGACCTGTTCAATGACGGAACGGTTGATCTGCGTAAAGATGAAGTGGTCGACCTCCGACATGCTCCGGCCGGCCTTCTTCAGCAATCGTTCTACAATAGGCGGCCAGAGCTTGACGTTTCGGTCCCCGGGCAGACGCTGTAGTAGTTGGAGTCCGTACTCGCCCTGCTCCAGACGCTCCCGGGTCACCGGCTGTCGCGTGCCGCCGGAGTATACGCCGACGTAGTCCCACTGGGTTCCGTCGGTGACGAATTCGCTGTCAATGTAGCCGCCTTCGCTGCTGCGCTCGAGCAAAACCGCCGCCGCCCCGTCGGCAAAGATCGAGTAGCCGAACGCGTCTCCCTCTCGCACATAGGCGGGCATGTTGTACATGCCCACGACGACGCCGTAGCGCATGGTTTCATTTCCCGCCATCATCCGATGCGCAACATCGTATGCCGTTACGAAACCGGCGCAGGAGGTGTTCACGTCAAAGGAGGCGGTATACTGCTGTCCGCCTTGGATGCGTCCTTGAATAAGAACGGCGGTAGAGGGCGAAATGTACTCGGGCGTGTCGGAACCGACAACGAAGATCCCGACCTCTTCGGGTGAGATCCCGGCGTCCTCGATCGCCTCCCGCGCAGCCCTCTCCGCAAAGTCCGCGCTCGTTTCATCCAGGCCCCGCAGGTGCGCAATGTGGCGCTTCTTGATGCCGATCTTGCCTTCCAGGCGTTCCTTGTTCAGCTCAATACCAGCAAGCTCTACGAGCTCGTCGTTGTCGATCGCTTCACCCGGTGCGTAGAGCCCGATTCCGGCGATTCGCGTCGTAGCCATATGCATTACCCCTCGCCGATCCTTTATCGGCACATTGGTTTGAGACCTGATTCAGTTAAAAATCGCTCCCACAGTATAGAACCCTCCCGGCCTTCTCACAAGAGCAAATCTGCCGAGGGCGCAGGAGCCCCGGACCTCTGCGTGTCGGCGCTGCATGCTGCATAAAGGCGGTAGCGGGCAGGCAGTATTCGCGCTAAGATACCGCACATAATGAACGAAATTCTCTACACCATAGGAAAGCTGGGCATTGTTCCGGTAGTTACCATCCCGAATGAAGATGTAGCCGTCGCCTTGGCGGACGCGCTTCTGGCCGGAGGCCTCCCGGTTGTTGAGATCACCTTCCGCACGGATGCAGCCGAGACGGCGCTTCGGCGAATTACGAAGCACACTCCGGACCTCCTGGTCGGAGCCGGCACCGTGCGGACGACGGCTCAGGTCGACGGGGCGATTGACGCAGGCGCGAAGTTTGTGGTGACTCCGGGCTTTAACCTCACCGTCGTTGACTACTGCGTCCGTCGCGGGATCACCGTGATACCCGGGGTGAACAGTCCTACCGGCGTCGAAATGGGAGTAGAGCGCGGTCTTAACGTGCTCAAGTTCTATCCCGCCGAAGTCTCGGGCGGCGTGGCCATGCTGAAGGCGCTTGCGGGACCATATCCGGAGGTCTCTTTCATTCCGACCGGCGGTGTGAATGGGGAGAACGTCCGCGACTACCTTTCACAAGGGAACGTATACGCCTGCGGCGGTAGTTGGCTGACTCCGAAGTCGCATCTTGCCGAGAACGACGCCTCCCGGATCCCGGGGCTCGTTCAGGAAGCCCTGGCTGCGTTGAAGAGCGTGCGATCCGGCTGACGGCGTGCCTTCGGGGCGCGCCGAAGCCGGAAGTCGGATAGTGAACCTACATACTGAGCAGTGAGAGGGACGGATCGTCGAAGGATTCGTCCGTTTCGAGGCTCGGTATCTCGGGTTCCTCCTCCGGGTTCAGCAGTGCGCCGAGCAAAGCGTCTTTGACAATGGTGTCGATCGTCGATCGGCAGTGCTCAGACAGATCTTCGAAGCGCACGGGAAAACCCGGCGGCAGGTTGCTCGAGGCCATTCGTCCTCCGAGGACGGTACATTTCGCGGTGAGGGCGAAGTTGCCGAATCGTACGGTAATCTCCGCGGTAGTATTCGTAGGTGGGCATTGCGCGTGGCTTTCGAGATAGGCGCCGCCGGCACTAATGGAGCGAACCGAATAGGCGCTCTGTCCGCCGTCGTAGCGGAGCTCGGCCTGCAACGGCCACTCGAAGCGCTGAAACTGCCGCAGCTGCTCACGGGCTCGGGAGCGAAGACAGGATTGGAAGGGCTCTTCCTTGAGCTCATTCCGAGTGAAGCGCCGGAGGGGACTATCCGCGAGCTCAGGATGCGCAGCGTCCGTTATCACCGCGCCGTCCAGTACGGGGAAAGATTTCGTGAGTGAGGCGGCAAAGATCAACTCCGGGCCGCCTTCGGGCGCTAGCTCGAGGATGACGCACGGCGCTGGATTCTCAACGATCGCTTGGGCAAGCTCCTGAAGGGAACCAACGCGGCGGAGTGAGTCCGCTGCTTCCGAGGAAGCCAAGGTTCGGGCGGACTCGTTGCTTACATACGCTACGATAGATGCACTCACGGTATCCCGGAGAGTATACGGAAATCGGCACAGATTCCAGTCCTGGAACAGTCTTCGGACGGTGCTCGGCCCTCGGCACAGTCGCGCCGGCGGATCCTCAAAAGCGCGTACAGGCTGTGAAACCGGGCGGCGCATATATGATGATGGTGGCAGACCGACCGGTCGGGCTATATCAAGTAGCGACCTTCGCGTGCAGTCAATACCGAAATACCTTCAGCGTTTGCGAAGCGTCGGGTTCAGATGTTCCGAGAGGGTGT
>CAYFQV010000041.1:19742-22590 GCA_964345195.1 uncultured Spirochaetaceae bacterium | reverse complement strand
CCACGAAGCGCTTCGTGGTGCAACCCTCGTAGCCACCGACAGCAGTCTTCCCATGCTCCTGCAGCGCGGCATCACTCCGGACTTCGTGGTAACCATCGACAGCCAAATCGCCTCGTATCATCACTTCGTTTCAGGGATGCCGCGGAATGCCGTCCTCGTTGCCGACATCACGGCGTCACCGAACGCCCTCCGACAAGCCCATTGGGTAGACCTGCGAATCGGGAGTCATCCCTTTGCCGCCTACTTGGGAACACACTGGACGCAGCTGCCGGAACTCTTCACCGCCGCGGGTAGCGTCACCCATGCGGCTGTCGCGTTTGTCGGCAAGGTCCGCCTTTCCGCGGAGTCGCGACCTGCCGAGCGGCCTTCCGATTCCGACCTCGTGGTCTTCGGCGCGGATTTCGCCTATCCCGACGCCGCGCCATACGCCCGGGAGTCCTACATCCACCGACATGCGCGCCTCACAGCGTCACGGCTCGCTCCCACGGAGCACTACCTTGCCTCCTTCGTGTACCGCCGAGCGCGGCTCGGGCGAAAGGACGCAGACGCAAAGTCGCTGCCCTACGAGGCGCCGTTGATGAACAGGTATAAGTACAGCTTTGAGCAACTGGTGAGTCGGCTGGACCTTAAGCGTAAAGAGCAGGTCCCTCCCGACGCCGACCGAGCAAGACCGTCGCGTAGCGAAGCACAAGACCACACTACACACGAGCTCCCTGATCCGGAGAGCTTCCTGCGCCGATACCGACAAGAGCTATCGCTCCTGCCGCCACTTCCCAATCACCCGACTCTCGAGCTCTTCCCCGCAGATCAGGGCGCGGAGCTGTGGCGGACTGTCTCGCCGCTTGCGGCGGCGACGGCGCGGATGGAGGACGGCGCCGCGGTCCCGAGCGAGCCCCCCGCGAACGCTCTAAACCGGGCCCGCTCGACGGCAATCACCATGCTTGATCGCATACTCGATACAATGCAAAACCGCGCGCGTTCACACGTCTAGGTGAAAACCACGCCCCCATACCCGACGAACGAGGAGCCGGGATGAATATCGTAGCTGCTGTAGTGGTCAAGCACCTCACCCTGCTCTGCGCCTTGATCCTGCGCAAAGGCCATTGCGGCGACCGCTCCACCGGGGGAACATGCCGAGTGTTCCTGCAACGCACGGGAGAGGGCCTGTTCAGTCTTCATCGTCGTGAGCGCGTCGAGGAAGCGAGCATCGTTGCTTTCGACGACCCATTGGTGAGCATCACCACCGATCCCATGCGTTGTGAAGCCGAAGTTGGGACCGTAGTGCGTGAGGTCCGTTGAGCCAATGACGGCAAGGCGGCGCTCGGTTTCCCGGGCATACCGGCTCACTGCAACCCCGAAGTCGAAGGCTTCCGTACGCGGGGGAACTCTGCACACCACGACACGCGCCTCCGGAAACAAGTACTGAGCAATGGGAATGAGCGCGTCCGTGGAGTTATCTATCCCTGGTGTCTCTTCGGCGTCGAATCGATTCCGAAGCATCCCGATGAGCTCCGTGTCGACATCTACCGTACCGAGCGGCGTCTCTTGCGCATCCGCGGTCGAAACAAGGAACGGGTCCTCCGGGCGCAAATGCCCGCCGGCGATCACCACCGTCTCGGGGCGCTCCGTCAGGCTTGCAACACTAGCCGCCGCAAGGGCGCCACAGAAGCTCCACCCTGCGTGCGGCGCGACGCAGGCGCGGACCTGAGCCGTCACCCCCTCGCGAGTCTCGTAAGCCTCCGGCGTTCGGCCGCGAGCGTGGCCGGTCCATTCCTGGAGACTTCCACGCATCTCCTCGGCTTCGTGTGGATACCAGCCCATTGGCAGTGTGGCACGACGTATCATTGCAACCTCCCTCGGCAGGACAATACAGCAGTTAGAGATAGGCGCATGGCAGTACAGGCGGAATTCCCCTATAATGCAGCCATGCGACGTCCCCTTGCACTCATATACGTGATCATTACCGTGGTTTTCTTCCTCGGCGTCATCGGCACGACGGGCTACCGTGCGCAGGACATGCGCAGCGAAGCCCGGCAAACGGCGGCTCAAAGCTTCCGAAGCTACTACACCGCCGTCGCGGACCAACTTCGGGAACAGAACCGCATTGACGCCTCCGTGGCTCAACGCGAGCTGGAACCACGACGGCAGTCGAACGCCGGCCTGCGAAGCATCGTCCTCTATTCCCTACGAGATGGAGTGTACTACCTTTGGGCGGCGGATCGAAACCGCATTGCCTTCAGCGCTGCGGCTGCCAAGGTGCCGATCCCCGACATCGAGACCAACCGGATCACCGAAGCACGATTTCTCGAATCCGTGCAACTCGACAATCGCACCGTCATACTCGAAGCGGTATACCGCGTTCTTGGTCCAGGTGACAGTTTCATCCTGCTACGAGACAGCCTGATTGCGGTTCTCAGCTTTGCGGTTTTGACGCTTTTCGTTGCAATCATATCGGTCTTAGTTTCACAGCGACGGTCCGGCGTGATTAAGACAACTCAAGAGGCGGATATTCCCCTCGAGCCCGGCGTAGCGACCGCGCCACCTCCGGATCGGGAAGCGGCGCCGGATTGGGAAGTGCCCCCGGATTGGGAAGCGGCGCCCGAAGCGGCGCAAGCGCCCGCGGAACCTCCGGCGAGCGAGCAACCGGAACCCGAGCCCGAACCGGCCGCAAGCGCCCCGCCGCCGGTGGAGCCCCCGCATCCCACCGTGACGGCCAGCTCCCTTTTCTCCGAGACAAGCGGCGTCGGTCATCGGGAGCATCTGGAGCACCGCGTGAGTCTCGAGCTCGAGCGTGCCGCCTACAATGAGCAAGATCTCGCAGCGGCATTGGCTGCGTTCCCGGGCATTG
>CAYFQV010000041.1:14749-19642 GCA_964345195.1 uncultured Spirochaetaceae bacterium | reverse complement strand
CAAAGCGCACTTGAACGAGCCGCCGGGGCAAGCGGCCGCATTATCGGTTTTCGACCCGACCCGCAGAAGTACCGGCGCCACATTGTCTCTAAGAAGCCGGACAGCAGCTAAGCCCGTTGCCCCACTTCGACTCAATCGTTGCACCACTCCGACTCAAGCGGGACTCGACCGAGACTCAAGTGGGTTCAACCGCTGCTTTGCTCTTCCTCGGTCGAGTAGATGTCATCCGGCGCTCGAAACAAGCGTCGAATACTAAAGGTACTTGCCTCGAACAAGTAGGCTTGTCCGCCTTCGCCGCTGCGCAGATCCGGTCCGTCGGCACGAACGTAGAACTGATCGCCCGCAGATTCCACCAGGGAGCCGACGTTGAGACGGTATTCGCGGCCCGCATCCGTGTCGATGCTCACGCTCAAATTCGGCGCGTCTAAGCCTGTCTTGCCCGCCGCGAGGCTTTGATCCGCATAGGAGCTCGCCTCGAAGTCAACAATGTTGCTCGCCCAGCGGTCGACCGCCGTCTGGTCAATGCGCGCATCCTCCGGAAGCGTGAACGAATCGTCGAACCGCCAGTTCCCATCATCTCCACGGAATACGGTGAAATTGGCGACACGGCGCTCCGGGCCCGTGGAACCATTCTCGGCGGCGCCCCCTTCCTCGGCACCGGATGACGGCTCCCCGATGGCAATGTCCGCTTCAATACTGATCCGCTGCACGGCGTTGCCGCCGAGGGAGCGCGGAAGCACCGCGAGCTCCGCCCAATACGTCCCACCTTCTCGGAAGTAGAAGCTTACGCTGTTCTGCGTCATATACACCGTGGGATCGTCCGCACTCCGCACGTACACACGGTCGGACTGCGTCGCGGACTTCCCGAAATACAGCGTGGCCAGGGCCAACCCATCCGCCGTCTCCAGGACAAGCCTGTCGGCTGTGCTTCGGCCTATCTCGAACTCCCCGTAGAGCTCCGGATCGTCCGTAACACTGCGCAGCGTTCGCAGCCCTGAAAGTGCGTCTAAGAAACCGCTAAGCCGAGAGCTGCGCGCCGGGAAGAAGGTGCCGTCGATTCCTACCGCCCAGGATTGTTCTCCCCGACGGCGAACGACCACGCGGCCGGGTGCATTATCCGAAGATTCATCGGAATCGGAGATGAATTGAATCTCCCCGATTTCTTCCGGGGCAATCCCTTCGACTAAAGGACGATTCACCGCGCGGGCGCGTCGCGCTCGGGGAGAAAAGACGGTTCCCAGCACGAAGGTCACGATGAGCACAACGAGTACTGAACTGAGAATCGAGACGCGGGTTCGAAAGCTCATTCCTCACCCCCACTCTTTCGACTGACTGTTTTCTCACGACGGCGGAGATAGCGGACGACCCCAAAAACAATCACCGCGATCGGCACTAGCACTACATTAAACACTTCCGCGAAAGTTGCCACCTGAGCCTTCACGGCGGGATCGGGTATAGCGTTCAGGCGGAGATCGCGGGTCGCCCGTGTTTTGATCTTTAGCAGATCGTCCTCGTTGGCGAGCCATTCCGCCACGTTCTCCAAGAAGGTAATGTTGTATTGACTATTGGTGTTCTGCAATAGATCACCGGCAAAGTCCGAGTCCCCAATGACGATCATCCGGTTGTCGTCCACAGATTCAGTGACCCGGCTCCAGTCGCGCTGAACACCTTCCCGGCTGGGTATATCCTTATCGGCGAAGTAGCTTGAAAAGGAACCGGACAACGCCACGGCAAGCACGTGTGATCCCCGGGTATCCGCGGCGTTTCGCTGAAACACCATCCGCTGTTGCGGGTTGATGACGAACGGTTCCTCCATGAGCCACGATTCCGGCGAGGACTCGAGAAGCAGCGTCGCCTTCTCTTCCGCAGCTGCACGAATGGTCAACGGACTCGGCCAATAGAGGTCCAGGCCGCTAAAGCGGGCGGTAATGGGATTCTCGGGATTGGCGCCCTGCCCCGTCACACTCACCCAGTGCGGATAGGGCTCAAGAGACTGGACGCTCACGCTTCCGGCCGCACGGCGAACGGGTATGCGTTTATTCGACGTATCGAGAAGCAGGTTCCGACGAATCTCCACGCCGTAGTTGCGAATCATGTCAAAGATTGCTTGGTCTTCCGGCGCGGATGCCCGCAGACCGCGCTGGAACTCAACATTCACGCCGTCTACCGCAAAGAGCACCTTGCCCCCGTTCATTACGTACTGATCAACCGGAAAGAGGTCGAACTCATCCAGGTCGCTTGCACCGACGACGAACAGTGCCGAGATCTCCGGCGGGATATCCTCTCCCTGTTCCAGCGGTCGTAGCTCAAACGAACGAGAGAGCTGCTGCTGGAGCGTACGGTACAGCCCGGAGACTTGTTCGTCTTCACTGCCGAGCAACAAGCCGACGATGTCGTCTGTGCCTTGCACAAGGTTGCGGATAGTCGAGCTAAGCTCGTACTCCAACGTTGCCGGATCGAATACGACCGGTAAGGTCTCGGAATCATCCAGGTAGGAGATAACAATACCGGTGTAGACCACCGCCAAACTCTGTTGATCCTCCTCGACCACCTGAATCTGCTGGGGCACCACGCCGAGGTTCTCTACCTGCTTGGTAAGCCCCTGAGCCTGTGGATCCACTACATCCACGCTGATCGTCCCTCTGGAAAACGCCGCATACTCCCGCAGTATGTCGACGACCTGCTGGGTCTCGACGGCGCGTTGGCGCAAGCGATCCGAGAGGTAGTAGGTAATGTTCACCTGTTCCGGTATCTCTTGAAACAAGTTCCGGGATACGTCCGAAATGCTAAACACCTTGTTCTCAGTCAGGTCGAAACGTTGGAAGTAGACCGTGCTGTTCAGAACAACCGCCAGAATGACGGCGACGACAAGAATGAAGGATACGATCTCCTGCACGCGCTTGCGCATCATGCTACCTCCACTTCCTGAAGACGAGTACCTTCGTGTTCAAATACAAGAAGAACACCGCGAGGGCCGCATAAAAGATCACGTCTCTCGTGTCGATCAGGCCCTTCTCGAAGCTCGAGAAGTGATAATTCAACGACAGGTAGTTGATTACCGAGGCGAGCATGTCGGGCAGCTCAAGCAGGAATGTCACCTGATTTATGAGGGTGAAAAAGAGTAGAACGACCGCGCTGAGAATGAAGGATGTGATCTGATTCTCGGATAAAGAGGAGACAAACAAACCGATCGATAAGCCCGCCGCACCGAGAAGAAGCACCCCTACATACTGTCCAACGATCTGCCCCGTCTCGAAATCACCGAGAGCCGAGACGGTCAGCGGAATCGGGATGGTCAGCAACAGCGTGACCGCCAAGAGCGAGAACGCAGCGAGGAACTTCCCGGCTACCGTCTGGCCCTCCTTGAACGGCAGGGTAAGAAGCAGTTCCACCGTACCGCTCTTGTTCTCCTCGGCCCAGGAGCGCATGGTCACCGCCGGCAGAAGAACAATAAACACAATGGGAAAAATGCTGAAGTAGCCGCGCAACGACGCCACGTTCTGCGCGACGAACTGCTGGATATAGAAGAACCATACCGATGTAAAGACCAAGAAGAAGACAACAACGATGTATGCAATCGGTGCATTAAAATAGGACGCGATCTCTTTGCGAAGAAGTGTCAGCGTTGGTTTCATGAGCCACCCTCCCCGGCGGTAAGCCGCAAAAACACATCTTCGAGGCTGTAGCGCTTCTTCGAGAGGGATCGCAGCTTCAGGCCGTTCGCAACGGCCCAATCGAATACCGCCTCGCCGCCGTCATCAGCCGAACCGCCGTCATCCGCGTCCGCATCCGTGTCGGCGTCGGCGCGGCGGAGCGTCACCTGCACGCTAGCACGGGTGGTACCCGTTGTACTCACGGCGTCGACGTGTCGCAGATTCGCTAGCCCCTCGAGGCTCCGCTCGAGGGAGGCCGGATCGAGCGGGCCCGCGGAAGCGGCCTTCACCTCGAAGGTGAAGACATCATCACCCTTCATCTTAGAGGCGATTTCGGCGGTCGTTCCTTCGGCGGCAACTTTGCCGTTGTTCAAAATCACTACGCGATCGCAGACCGCCTCCACCTCCTGCAAGTAGTGCGTGGAAAGAATCACCGTCTTCTTCTCTCCGAGCTCCCGAATCAGACTGCGAATCTCGACAATCTGATTGGGATCCAAGCCGGTAGTCGGTTCATCCAGAATGAGGATCGCCGGATCGTGGATAATGGACTGCGCGAGGCCCGTACGCTGCCGGTATCCCTTGGAAAGCGCATCTATCGAACGGCGCCGGACCGATTCAAGACCGGTAACATCGACCACCCACTCCAGCCGCTCATGCTGCTGCTCCGGCGGCACGCCGCGGGCCTGCGCCATGAAGTTCAGGTACTCCTCTACGTTGAGCTCCCCATACAGCGGGGTATTCTCCGGGAGGTAGCCGAGGTTCCGCTTCACATCGATTGGATCGCTGTAGACGTTGAAGCCGTTGACCCAGGCGTTCCCCGTCGACGGGAAGTGATAGCAGGTGAGGATCTTCATGATCGTGGTCTTGCCCGCGCCGTTCGGCCCCAGGAGCCCGAGGATCTCGCCCGGAGCGGCACGGAAGGAAACTCCATCCACAGCCTGGACGGAGCCGTAGTTCTTCGCAACATCCAAAACTTCAACCATAAGCTACCTCGTTACTCAGGGTATAGAATCGGTATTGTCTGCTGCTCCCGCGTCAAGAAGGTCTGCGGAAAGTACTCCTGCGCCTCCTTCTGCAGCTGCTTCAGTTGCCGGTTCGTGTAGCGCGGGCTGTAATGGATCAATCCCATTTTCTTCACACCGCCCGCGTCTCGAGCCAACTTGCCCGCGTCCTCAGCCGTCATATGACCCTTCTCCCGAGCCGCCTCAGCGAGCTCCGAGTCGAACATGCCTTCGCAGAT
>CAYFQV010000041.1:1282-14649 GCA_964345195.1 uncultured Spirochaetaceae bacterium | reverse complement strand
GACCCTTCTCCCGAGCCGCCTCAGCGAGCTCCGAGTCGAACATGCCTTCGCAGATCAGAAGATCCGAATCGGAAACCTCCGCGGCCAGATTCTCGGTCCGGGTGGAATCCGTTATGTATGAAAACTTCCGGCCCGGCCGTAAGTCTCCCATCACCTCGGCCGGTGTTACCACCGTGCCGTCCTCACGGGTAACATCTTCCCCCTGTTGAAGTCGAGACCACAGCGGTCCCCGAGGCACACCCAACTCCATGGCCCGCTCCGGATGAAAGATCCCCGGTCGCGTCTCCTCCTCGAGGATATAGCCGACGCACACGCGGGTATGCGACAGCGGAATGGAACGCACATGGAAACCTTCTCCGCGATAGACGATCTGCGCCTCCTCAGGATGCTGAATCTCCTGCACAATGATATCAAAGTTAATGTACATCTCAAGCACTTTCCGGCTCGAGGCGACGTACTCCTTCGTTCGAGGCGGCCCGATAACGTAGAGCGGTTCATCCCGATCGACCTGGGCCGATAGCATGAGCATACCCGGGAGACCGGTAATGTGGTCGGCGTGCGTGTGGGAAATGAAAATCGTCGTAATCTTTTTCCACTTGAGGTTCAGTGAGCGAAGCGAAACCTGGGTTCCCTCCCCGCAATCAAAGAGAAAAAGCTCACCTTCCCGGCGAAGCAAGATAGAGGTGAGATGCCGGTTCGGCAGCGGCATCATGCCCCCCGTGCCGAGCACGAAGGCTTCCATGTTCATGATTCAGAGCCTCTTGTCCTATCTTTCGTTCATTGGATCGATGCAGCCGGCTTCCAGCTTTCACGCGACCGGCGGGCCGGCGCTACGGTTCGACCTCTTTCTCGTAATCGATCTCCGGAAAACCAAAACCGTGTATGTGCAGGAACTCGTTCTGATACTCCGCGAGGTCCGTTACCTCGGTAATGTTTTCTTCACTGATCGTGGGCCAGACGGCGGCAACCTGCTCCTGCACATCCTCGCGCATCTCGTAGTCATCCATCCGGATGCGTCCCTGGTCGTCGGTCGGCGTCGCATGGCCGACTCCGGCGCCGCTTCCGGGTTGCTCAGCTGTGTACAGCCGATCACGGAACAGGCGGTACATCTGCTCGATTGCCCCCTCGTGCACGCCCCTCTCCTTCATGACACGAAAGAGTGTGGACATGTAGAGCGGCACGACGGGGATGACCGCACTGGCCTTGGAGACAATCGCCTTGTTGATCGAGACGTAGGCGCTGCCGTTGAGCGCCGACATCTCGCCGGTAATCCGCGACGCGGTCTTCTCCAGATGATCCTTTGCGCGCCCAATTGTACCGTCCCGGTACATCGGACGGGTCAGCTCAGGGCCAACGTAGGAGTAGGCGACGGTCTTCGCCCCATCGGCAAGCACACCCGCTTCCTGCATGGCCGCGATCCAGAGTTGCCAGTCCTCACCGCCCATGACCTTTACCGTGGCATCGATCTCTTCCTGAGCGGCGGGCTGTAACGTCACCTCGCTCAGTGTTTCCTTCATGGGATCGAGGCTGGTCGCCGTGAAGGGCTCGCCGATCGGCTTGAGCGCCGAGTAATAGGTCTCACCGCTATCGGGGTCCGTTCGGACTCCGGAGGCGAGTGAGTAGACCACGAGGTCCACCGTGCCGAAGAGCTCACGGATGCGCTCAATGGCCCGTTGGCGCGTTTCGTGGGAAAAGGCGTCGTCGATGATGGTCTCAGCGGTGAGACCGGCTTCCCGCGCCTTGCGATCGAAGGCATGAGCTGCGTACCATCCGGAGGTGGCGGTGCGCTTCTTGGAGGCCGGCTTCTCGAAGGCGATCCCCAAGGTGCCGGCGCCGGCGCCGAAAGCGGCAGTTATTCGAGAGGCCAAGCCGTAGCCGCCGGATGCACCGATTACGAGCGCATTCTTTGGTCCTGCAACGCCGGCCTGAGACTGCACGTAATCGATCTGTTTCTGGACCAAGAGATCGCAGCCCTCGGGATGCGCGTTCATGCAGATGCCGCCACGAATCATCGGCTTTATAACCACGGTATCCTCCCTCAACGGCACCGGCCTCCGCTGCGTCTTCCGCGCGGCTGTCCGGCGCTCGGCTAAAACACGACAATGAAATAGTTTTCTGACCGTACACAAGAGGACCGGCTATGGCAAGCGGCCGGCCTGCAGCAATGACTTGACCAGCGGGTCTGCGCCGGCTACCGTTGCCGGAAGTCGAGCGTCCGACATAGAACACAACGAAAAGCAGGAGAGATGCCATGGAGCTTCCGATTCGGAAGTGGGACGAGCTTTCGCAACAGGATCGAGCGCGCATTCTTGCGCGCTCGGAAAGCGATATTGCCGCCGTAGCGGATCCAGTAGCTTCGGTTATAGCGCAGGTGAGGGAGCAGGGCGACCGCGCATTGCGAGAGCTGACCCAGCGCTTCGACCAAGCCGATCTTTCCGAAGCCTCTCTCGTACTCACCCGCGAGGACATGGCGAAGGGGGAAGAGCAGCTTTCCTCGGAAATGCGAAACGCCCTGGACTTCGCCATGGAAAACGTCCGTCGCTACCACCAGGCACAACTCCCGCCGGAATTGCACACCACGGAAGTACGTCCGGGGATCCTCGCCGGCGAGCGCTGCCGGGCGATCCCATCCGTGGGTCTGTACGTTCCGCGAGGGCGCGGCAGTTTCCCATCCATGCTCTACATGCTCGCCATGCCGGCTCGTTTGGCGGGTGTTCAGCGGATCGTCGTGGCAACACCGCCGGGTCCCGACGGCACGGTGGACCCGGCGTGCCTGTATGCCGCGCAACAGTGCGGCGTACATCAGGTCCTCCGGATCGGCGGCGCTCAGGCCGTCGCCGCCCTCGCCTATGGTACCGAAAGTGTTGACCCGGTCGCGAGGATCCTTGGCCCGGGAAGTGCCTACGTTGCCGCCGCAATGCGCGCGGTCTCCGGGAAGGTGCACATCGGCCTCCCGGCGGGCCCGTCGGAGTCGATCGTTCTCGCGGACAAGCATGCGGACCCCTGGCGGGTGAGTCTCGATCTGATGATCGAAGCAGAGCACGGTTCAGACTCCTGTGCACTACTCGTCACCGACAGCCGTCCGGTGGCGGAGGCAGTCGCCGAAATCATCCCGAGCCTGGCCGAACGCGTACCGGAGCCCCGAAAGACATTCCTCACGGACGCCCTCACCGGATACGGTGGGATTGTCGTCACGACGGACCAGGAGCAGGCCGTCGACGTGGTCAACCAGTTCGGCCCCGAGCACTTGCAAGTGCAGACGGCCGAGCCCTACGAGACGATCTCCGCAATCCACAACGCCGGCGAGATTCTCATCGGTCGGGAAGCCGCCTTCAGTATTGCCAACTACGCAACCGGCGCCAACGCGGTTCTGCCCACGGGGGGGAACGCCCTGACGTGGTCACCGGTCTCCGTGCGGGATTTCGTGAAGTTTCAATCCATTGTGCACCTGACCCCCGAGGGCTACCGAGCCGCGGAGCCGCACGTTGTAGCTCTGGCCGATTACGAGGGCTTCCACACTCACGCGGCGGCACTGAGACGGCGCTTCGAGTCGCAGTAACGTTGACGCAACTGGTCGTATTACGGATCTTAAGGGCCACTGAGGGGGTGCGCATGCAATCAGTGACCGGACTTCACCACATCACCGCTATTGCGGGAGACCCGCAGGAGAATCTGGACTTTTACGTGGGGGTGCTGGGCATGCGCTTGGTCAAACGCAGCATCAACCAGGACGTGCCCGACACCTACCACCTGTTTTACGCCGACGGCGCCGGCAATCCGGGAACCGACATCACCTTCTTCCCATGGCCGAATCTCGGTCCGAAGCGAGACGGTATCGGGCTTTGGAACCAGGTCTACCTAACGGTACCTCCCGGCAGCCTGGGGTATTGGCAGGAGCGGCTCAACACCACGGGGCGTGAGGCCGGCGCGGAGGTGGACGAGATCGAGGAGCGTTTCGGCGACCGAGTCCTGCCCTTCACGGATCCCCACGGCATGAATCTGGCCCTCTTGGAAGCCCGGCCCTACGCTGAGTTGAGCACATCCAGTTGGACGGATAGTCCGGTAGCGTCGGAGTATCAGATCACCGGACTCGGCGGAGCACGTCTATCGGAGCGAAGCGCCGAGTCGACGCTGCGCTTCTTCACTCAGGCTTTCGGATTCCGAGAGCTCGGCAGTGAGGGGCCATGGACACGTTACGGCGTCGGTGACGGCGCGGCGGGGCAGTTCATTGACCTCCGGATCCTTCCGGAGGGCCACCGCGGCGCGTGGGGCGTCGGGGCCGTACACCACGTTGCATGGCGGACGGAGGATACCGAAACACAGCAGGAGCTCCGCCGGCAGATCTCCTCGACGGGAAGACCGCCTACGGAGATCATCGACCGCTTCTGGTTCAAATCGGTGTACGTCATGGAGCCCGGGGGTGCACTGTGCGAGGTGGCAACCGACGGTCCGGGTTTCGCCGTGGATGAAGATCCCGGAGCCCTCGGAGAGCGATTGGTCCTTCCGCAGTGGTACGAAGCGCAACGGGATCGGATCGAGGCCGTGCTCCCGGAGCTTCGCAATCCCGCGGAAATCGCCGGCTGAAACAGGATTCCACGCGGCTGTGGCCGCGCATGGCCGACCATCCGCCGCGCCGTGAGCTCGACACGCTCGAAGGGTGCCGATCTTACTCGGACGCTTTCCCCGCTACGCCGCTATCACTACTATGACCGCCATGAGCTCCATCACAATGGGCGACAACACCGATCATATAGACGGGGAACTCACCGGACTCTTTGGATACATTGAAAGCTTTACCAACATTGAGCGCGGCGGCTACAAGCCCCGTGTGTACCGCCTGTCGAGAATGCGCAGACTCCTGCGCCTATTCGGCGATCCCCACAAGGAGCTGCGCTGCATTCACATTGCCGGGTCGAAAGGAAAAGGCTCCACGGCAACCATGATCGCGTCGATTCTGCAGGCCGCAGGATACGTTACGGGTCTCTACACCTCACCCCACGTGCATGAGTACCGCGAACGAATTACCAGGGCGGGCCGTTTTTTTCCTGATCATCTCTATCTCGAAGCCGGCCGACAGATCCGCGACTGCGTCGAAACATCGCTGCGGGACCGGATACCGGATGAGGAGCTTCCCTCCACCTTTGAACTACTCACGCTCATGGCCTTCCTTGTGTTCCGCAACGCGGAGGTTGACTACGTTGTGTTGGAGACCGGACTCGGAGGGCGCCTGGATGCGACGAACGTCGTCGACCCCGTCGCCTCGGTGTTGACCCCGATTGAGCTCGAACACACGGAGTATCTCGGAGACACGGTGTTCGAGATCGCCGGCGAGAAGGCTGCGATCGCCAAACCCGGACGACCGGTGTTTATTTCGCCGCAAAGTCCGGACGCTGAAGAGTCCTTTCGGCGACGGCTGCGCGGTATCGGCAGCAGCGGCGCGTGGCTCAGCCGACGGCTGGCGCGCATGACGAGCGTTTCCACCACCACGGGGAATCACGTGCACATTGAGTGCTGGATACGAGCCGGAAGCGTCCCGGTCACGGATCGGAGTCCGGATGCCGTCGGGGCCGCCGTTGCAGGCGCCGACGCCGTCGCAGGCGCACTCGCACGGCGGCGACTGATCATCGACACCCGCCTTACCCTCCTCGGTCGGGTGCAAGCCGAGAACGCCGCTCTGGCAGCGTTGGTCTGCGCGGAAACCATGGCCGATCTTAGCGCGGACGAGATCGCGCGTGGGCTGGCCTCGGCACGCATGCCGGGCCGTGGAGAGATCATCCGGGGGCCGAATGGTATGGCTATCGTGCTCGATGGTGCCCACACGCCGCGCTCGGTCCACGCGCTTGTTGAGCTTCTTAGAGAGATCAAGGCGCAGCGCTGCGTGGTCATATTCGGTTCGGTGGAGGGGAAACGATACGCCGAAATGATACGCGCCCTCGCCCCCGTAACGCGGCATATGGTGATATCCCGCCCGGGCACCTTCAAGCCGAGCGACCCATCGAGGCTCATGGCTGAAGCCGAGCTCGCCGGGCTGTCGGCGGAGCTTCAAGAGGACCCGAGACGAGCTCTCCATGCCGCTCTAACAGCCGCCGCCCCGAGCCGACAGGCCGGCCCTGCGGATGCCGTTGTTGTAACCGGATCCTTCTACTTGCTTGGCGAGATCCGCCCGCTTGCCCTCCGAGGCTGAAGTCGGGTCGCCCAACTGCACACACATCTACGCACACTCATCTACACGTCCGCACATGTAGAAGTACACGTGTATGATGTTAGACGGCGTGCGCCGCAGCTTGTATAGTGCTTCGTGGAGTCGAATCATACGTGCACGAATACGGAGCGGCACCCATGAAAGAGTATCTAAACCGACGCTTGCAGGCGATGACCGGGGATATTACGAAGCTTCAGGTGGACGCAGTCGTCAACGCGGCCAACTCTTCGCTACTCGGCGGAGCTGGGGTCGACGGCGCCATTCACCGGGCCGGTGGTCCCTCTATCCTGGAAGCGTGCAAACGGCTCAGACAGACCGATTACAAGGAAGGGCTGCCGACGGGGCAGGCAGTGGCGACCACCGCCGGAGACCTAGCGGCTGAGTACGTGATTCACACCGTTGGTCCGGTATGGAAGGGCGGCGATAAGCGAGAAGACGACTATCTCGCGGCTGCATACGAGAACAGCCTTGTGGTCGCGGCGGGCAGGGCCTGCCAAACGCTTGCTTTTCCGGCGATATCAACCGGTGTGTACCACTTCCCGCCGGATCGCGCCGCCCGCGTCGCCTTCAATACGATAGCCGCGCACCTTCGCCGCAACACGGTTCCCAGAACCGTCTACCTTGTGTTTTTCTCCGATGAGGACTACGAGGTTTTCACGCAAGAGGCGGACGCACTCAGCACGGAGCGATCGAGATCATGAGAGATGCGCGAAATAAGGCGCAACACGCCTATCGAGGTCGCCGGTGTCACTGAATTGGCGAGAGATCGACCGGATTCTGGAAGAGCTCGATCTGCCGGGCGGTCATATCCAAGAGATCATACAACCCTCGTTTCGGGATCTTTACTTCTTCGTATACCGGCCGGGTGATCGCTTCTGGCTCCGCCTGGCCTTCGAGCATCCGCGTATCCATCGGACTGATAGGCGGCCTCGAAAGCCGAAGAAGGCGCAGCGATTCGCGCAGTTCCTCAAATCCCGCATTGAGGGCGGGCGTATCACCGAGGCCGAACAGGTCGAGGGCGAGCGCATTGTGCGAATAGCGGTGGTTCGCGGCGGCGAAACCACGCTGCTCTGGATCCGGCTCTGGGGCGGAGCCTCAAACGTGATCGTAACCGAGACGGACGGCGCCATACTGGATGCCATGTTTCGGCGCCCGAAGCGCGGAGAGGTAAGCGGGGAACACTACAGGGTCGAGGATGATATCGGCCCACCGGAGAAGCGGCACGGTGCGGCGCATCAGCGGAAGCAGGCTTCCTTCACGCTGCGCCCGGTCGCGGACGGCGAGAGCCTCAACGCCACCGTTGAGCGGGAGTTTCGAGAGCATGAGGAGGAGGCCGTCCACGAGGCCTTGCGTCGGCGAGTTGAGAAGCTCCTTACCCAGCAGGAGGCTCGACTACACGCGGCGCTGCGACGGCTGCAAGAGCGCCGAAACAACTACGGAGATCCTGAAGAGCTTCGACGAACCGGCGACCTCATCATGAGCAATCTTCATCGCATTGAAGCAGGTTCTAAATGGGCGACAGTCGAAGACTTTTACAACGAGAACGCTGAAACGACCATACAACTGGATGCAGACAAGAGCCCGCAACAGAACGCGGAGGCCTACTACGAGCGCTATAAGAAAGCCCATACTGCGTTGGAGAACTTAAGTAGCGAGTTGGAGAACCGGCAACAGGCGGCAAGCGAGGTAACGAATCTGTTGGCAGAGCTACGCAGCACCGAGAACACCGAACGCTTGCGGGAATTGCAGCAACGCTTCGAGCAGAAACCGCAAGAGGCCGGCGTCCGGGATACGCCGGGATTGGAGTTCGAGAGCGACGGATTCCGCATCCTCGTCGGCCGCACCGCGAAAGAGAATGATGCGCTTCTGCGCAGATACGTCCGGGGGAACGACACCTGGCTGCATACACGAGATTACCCAGGCGGATACGTCTTTGTGCGGTCCAAGCCGGGAAAGTCCATCCCGCTCGAAGTGTTGCTGGATGCGGGCAACCTGGCCGTCTTCTTCAGTAAAGCACGAGGCTCGGGAAGCGCCGAGCTATTCTACACCTCTGTTAAGTACCTCCGGCGCGCCAAGCATGGAAAGACCGGAACGGTGCTCCCGACTCACGAGAAGAATCTGACCGTGGATGTAGATGAACAGCGCCTCGGACGGCTCCTCGGCCGCGACCCCACCGAGCTTGCGCGCACAGTGTGAATCTTCGATACTTAAGGCATGCGTGAACGTCCCGACGAGAGCGGGCCGATACGCGAACCAGTCGTCGAGGGGATCTTCTATCCCGAGGACACGGACGAACTGACGCGTCTCATTGCGAGCCTAATGTCGCACTCACCCGCTGTACCCGCAGACCCGGTCGCTATTGTAACACCCCATGCCAGCCTCTCCTACAGCGGCGAGACGATGAGCGCCGCCTTCAAACGCGCCGCCCGCCTGCCACGGGACCTTGTCGTGCTCATAGGTCCGGTTCACCGAGATGAGGAGTCCGTCGTCATCCTCCCGGAGTCTCGCCGATTTCGGACTCCCTTGGGGAGCTCTCATGTCGACGAGTCTCTGCGGGCACACCTGCTCGAGAGCAGTCCAACCATCGTCGAAGATGATATCCCTCACCTGGAGGAACACTGCCTCGAAGTGCAACTACCCTTCGTGCAATACCTCTTTCCCAATGCCGGCATTTTACCCATTCTGATGGGTAGCCCGGCAACACCGACCGTAACTACTCTCGCCCAGGCACTGAGCCGCATTGACGAAATGGTCGACGGTTCCCTGCTCTACGTCGTCTCATCCAACATGACCGGCTATCGCGAGGTGCAAACCGCGAAGGACGAAGCCACGCGCTTAATTAACCTGCTCCTCGAGGGGGAGTGGAAAGAGATGTTGAAGAGCCATCGAGAACGGCGTCTGAGCACTCACGGCGTGGGTTGCCTTGCCGCCTTTCTCTCCTTCGCAGCCCAGCGTTTCTCACCAGAACTCCTCTCGAGGCAAAACTCCTTTCCGCAGAACCCCGACGTGCAGCGCGTAGTGGAATACGCGTCTTTTGCCTTCTTTACGACGGACTAAAGAGATGTGCATACTGCAGATACCTCCTCATGGAACTAAGCACTACTGAACAAAACTACCTCCTTCGCGAGGCACGCCGGTCGATCCGCGAGAGACTTGCCATCGACTCGGAGCTCCCCGACTCCACGGAACCGCGAGCGCCGGGTCCGTCGCCGCAAGCCCCGGCGCCCTCGCCGCAACTGCAGGAGAAACGGGGAGCCTTTGTTACACTTCGTCTTCCCGATCAGGAGCTGCAAGAACTCCAGCTTCGAGGTTGCATGGGAGTTGTAATTGCAACTCGACCCTTACTCGAGTCCGTGCGGGACAGCGCCGTGTCGGCTGCGTTCCGCGACCCGCGCTTCCCCGCATTACGCGCGGAAGAGCTCGACACGTGCACGATTGAGATTTCGGTATTATCGGAGATGGTAAAGGCATCCTCTGACGAGATTGAGCCTGGACGCGACGGCGTGCTGCTTAACTACGGCCGGGCTTCCGGTCTTCTGCTCCCCCAAGTGGCGGTGGAACAAGGTTGGGACCGCGAACAGTTTCTCGATCACTTGTGCTTAAAGGCCGGTGTGTCCGGCCGCTGCTGGGAAGAACCGGAAGTAGAGCTGTATCGCTTTACCGCATCGGTATTCGCGGAGGGATAAGGCGTAAGCGACGGCGCATGCTCCGCTCGGCCTGGAGTAGCCGATCCCCGCTTCGGCGATCGCTCATAGATTTGACGGGCAATCACGGCCGTGTGATATTATCGAAACGTTGGAAGGACGGGTGTGTGCGCATGGAAGTGTCTCAACTGGCCGAAGGCCTGGTACGAATAGACCGTAACGGTACGGAGTATCTCGGCATTGTTACCTATATCCCTTCGAATACCTTCGCGGTTACCAAGCTTACCCAGCAGCAGCGTGACCCTGGCTTCATTGTTCGGGATGAGCAGGTTGAACGCTGGAAACCCGGAGGATTCACGGAATTCGCGGGGCGGCTCTTTCTGTACGGCCCATACCTCGAGGGTCGCACGCTGTCGGAGTTGCTCCGTAACGGCGCTGATCAGGTGTTCCCCTACCTCAACCGCTTGGCACGAGCCATGCGGACGCTGCAGGAGAGCGAGGGGGGGCTTACTCCCTACGTTCATACCCGCGGTATCATCTTTTTGCGAGACGGAGGAGTGCTCTTTCTCCCGCAAGACTTGATGAAGTCCATCCGCGATTTCCAGTCGACGACCGACCGCATTGAGTTCCGCGAGCTATTCCGTCACCCCGATCTGGATGAAGAGGCTGAGCCGCGCTTTGCCCTGGCGGTTGCTGCATACCGCTGCCTAAGCGAGGAGTATCCCTACCAAGCCGAGAGCGAAGAGGACCTGCGCGAGCGAATGCGCACGGGCCACCTCGAGCGCCCAATGTACCTCAAGCCCGAGATCCGCGAGGATGTCTCTGATACGATCTACGCTGCCCTGCGGGAGCCGGAGGCCAAGTTGCCGACCGTGGAGCAGTGGGAGGAGCACTTCACCAACTGGCTGACGAGCGGTGTCTATCAAGATATCTCCGAAGACCGTCGGGTTGAAATCCAGGCGAAGGCGGAAGCGGAGCGCAGCACGCTCGACCGCCGGTTCCGCCGGCAGGCGTATTTTCGCAAGAACTGGAAGCGCCTCGTTGCCATTACCCTCGTGGCAATACTGGTGGGCACGATTCCGGCCACCATTATATACAACAAGCTGCAACCATCACCGACGGCCGGTCTTCCCGCGGATGATGTAGTACGGGAGTTCTACACAAGCATTACCGAGCTCGACCATCAAACCATGGAAGGGGCAACCGTAGACAAGGCCGCCGCCGGTATGATCCGAGAAGTAACCGGCATCTTCGTCTTTGCGCGCATGCGCATGGCGGTCGAAATGCGAAACGCCTTTGCCGATCCCCAGGAGTGGCGCGATCAGGGCATGCCGGAACTAACGGAGGGGCGTAACGTGTATGGTATCGCCAACCTCCGAATCGAAGCGCAACGCAGCCCAAACCCGGATGAAGAGGTCTTTCGCGTCCACTATGAGAAATGGAGTCCCGACCAAGGCTCCATGAGCCGGAATTCCTCAAGCGCAGGCAGCGCCGGCCCAAGCGCCGAAGCCCAATCTCCAAGCGTTGAAGTCCAAGCCGCCGATCCCATGGGCGTGGAGATCACCGAACGGGTCTTCCTACGCCAAGAGCGTGGAAACTGGGTAATCTATCGAATCGAGCGTGAGGACCAAGAGGCGTTGCCCAAGCCGGATTGGACCTAAGACGTAAGCCACAATGGAACAGATACTGGGTCGGATCGAGCTCGGCGCGTCCGATGAGACCATCAACGATCTCTTGCGAAATGCGCAGCCGAATCCCGCCCGGTACACCCGGCGCTTCAGTCAGGCTGAGGATTTCTTTTTACAGTTGGACCGGGAAATCCTGGTACCCCACTTCCCCGTCCATCACGACGTGCGGAGGAGCTCTCCGGAGCCGGAGTACATAAAACCCCTTCGTGAGCTCCTCGGGAGTATAGTGCCGGCCCTGCCGGCTGTGTTCGCCAATCTTACCTACTTTTTTGATCCCGGTGAGATCCTCAGACCGGCGTTCTTCAAGCTATACAGAATCGAGGATGTTACCTATCTCTACTTGCTGCGGCTTGATCTCCACTTCAACCCGAATCTCTTCACGGTCGTTGAAAGAGGCTCGAACGACGTCGGCCCGTCCTACAAGACCAACAGGATCTTCCTGGACGCGGATGTGATCCCTCTCGAACAGGTTCTCTACCGAGACAAACGCGTTAGCGGCTTTGAGGTTGAACAACTCATCTCACAAACCTGGATCGGCGAGACCGGTCGCGGCTATCTCGTGCAGGGTATCTGGCTCGACCGAGAGTTAACCAAGTTCTTCTCCAAACTGTTTTTGCCTACAGGGCGCCGCTTCTACCCATACTACCCCTTCACCTGCAAGTACCGCTCGGTCTGCCACACAGTCATTGACCTCGAGCTGAACGGCCGCAAGAGCCTCGTTCCAATGCTGCATCGCGTGCGATCTTTCCTCATTCCTCACATGGAGCACATTCAGGAAGCAATGCGACGGGCCTCATTTTCACCGGACCTGCCGGAGTTCGAGAGCTTGCGTGAGAAGGTGCCGGAACGCTGGATCAAGCAGTTCGAGAAGCTTCACGTACAGGCCTATCTGAACGAGCAGGAAATGAAGGAGTTCCTGTTGGAGCTGGAGGGCGAGCAGAAGGACGAGGTCGATGCCCCAGGCTAAGCGGTCTCGTCCCGTCGAGGAGCTGGAGAACGCGCGGATAACCGTCATGGGGCTCGGGTTGCACGGCGGCGGAGCCGCGGCCGCACGATTCTGTGCGGAGCGTGGAGCGCAGGTAACCGTCACCGATCTGCAGAGTGAAGAAGCGCTCGGCCCTTCCCTCGAAACCCTCGCGGGCCTACCGATCCGATACGTCCTCGGCCGTCACGAAGAGCCGGATTTCCGCAATGCGGATATGGTCATTAAGAATCCGGCCGTGCCGCGGAACGCCTCCTATCTCAAACTTGCGCCCCGGATCGAAACGGATCTCTCCTTGTTCCTTTCGGCCCTGTGGGATCCCGGGACGCATGGCCTGACTGTCCCGCTCATTGCCGTCACGGGAACAAAGGGAAAATCCACCACTGCTTCGGCAATCCATCACGGCTTTCGCCGCCTCGGCTACAGATCGTACCTCGGCGGAAACATTACGATCTCGCCGCTCAGTTTTCTCGGGGAGATCCTGCAGCTCAAAGAGCCACGGCAAATGGTCCGCCGCGCTCCACGGGACGGGCACTCGGACACAGTGTCGCTCGGCAGCGCCGGCTCGGGCAGCGCAGGATCGGGCAGTGCAGGCTCGAGCAGCGCCGCGTCGGAATCCGCCGCACGATCGAGACCTTCCCATACAGGCTCTTCGGTCATCGTGCTGGAGATCTCCTCGTTTCAACTCGGTGACCTCTTACTTACCGCGCACCCGGAGCAGCTCACTCCGCGCGTCGCAGTCATTACCAACATATTCGAGGACCATCAGGATTACTACGGGTCCATGCCGGCTTATGTGGCCGATAAGCGGCTGATCTACCGATACCAGGCTGCGCACGACACGCTTATCT
>CAYFQV010000041.1:0-1182 GCA_964345195.1 uncultured Spirochaetaceae bacterium | reverse complement strand
GTGGCCGATAAGCGGCTGATCTACCGATACCAGGCTGCGCACGACACGCTTATCTATCACGCGGATGATGCCTACGGCCCGAGCTTTGCGGCGGAAAGCGCCGCGCGGGCGCTGGCGGTCTCCCGGACCAAACTGCCGCCGGATTTGCCCGGAGCCTACCTGTCCAACGGCGCTGTTCTGGCTCACGCGACGGAGACGGTTCCGCTGCTTCCGCCGGAGACCGCCGCTCGGGGTGCACACATGCAGATGAACCTTCTAACGGCGGCGCTTGCACTTTACGCCTTCGGAGTTGCTCCGGAGGACGCGGCTGAAAGCGTGGCGGATTTCGGCGGCATTCCCCACCGTTTGGAGGAGCTCGGCAGCGCGGGCGGCGTACGCTTCATCAACGACTCCGCCGCCACGATCCCCGACGCCGCGCTGCAGGCGGCGGAGACCTTTTCCGAGCCGATCTTCCTCATTGCCGGCGGCAGTGACAAGAACGGCAGCTTCGACGCCTTCCCCTCCATAATCGAGCGTGTAGCCCACACCTACCTCCTGCCCGGCGGCGGAACGGAGCGGATTCTCTCGGCACTCCAGGATACACAGTCGGGAACACCGTCCGACCACGACGAGCCGGAGAAGCGAGGCGGGACGGCCGGGGTAGAAGGGCCGTTCACCACACTTCGTGGCGCCTTCGACCACGCCTACGCAGCGGCTGCCCACGAGGCCGGCCGCAGCGGAGGCGCAGTTGTCTTGCTCTCCCCCGGTTGTGCATCCTTCGGCATGTTCAAAAACGAGTTCGATCGCGGCCGGCAGTTTACTGATCTTGTCCTGAAGGTGTTGAAGCGCGATCGCCGGGAGTGAGGTCGCGTAGCAGCCGAACGCCGGTGGCGTAGCTCCCCGCCGTCGGGTTGAAGCGGCCGCGGTTGTCGACGCGTACGTTCTCTCCGCGGGTATTCCAGCCGCTTCCCCGCACGACCCGATGTATGGTGCCGTAGGCGTCCGGCTCGGGCTCCGACGGACCAATCGGATTCACCAGGAGCGAGCTCTCCAGCTCCGGCCCGGGAATCTCCGAGATATACCAGTCAAAGCACCACTCCCAAACGTTGCCGATAAGATCAAAGATGCCTGCCGGCGAGGCGTTCGAAAAGGTGCGATAGCCGTCACGGACGCTAGCGTCGAAGAATGCAGTCGGGGTCGTGG
>CAYFQV010000040.1:11939-22814 GCA_964345195.1 uncultured Spirochaetaceae bacterium | reverse complement strand
AATCCGCGTTCATCCGCATGGCGAATCAACTCGAGCTACCGGGCGTGCGTCGGATTTTCTGGCCACGCCGCGCGTTAAAGATACGCAGACGCGGCAGAGAGAAAAAGACGGAAGCAGCAGTGTTCCCCGGATATGTGTTCCTTGAAGCGGAGAGCCTTGATCCGGACACATATCAGACCCTGAGACGCCTCCCCTACTTTCTGCGGTTTCTTCCGGAGAATGACGATATCCAGCCTTTGAGTGATGAGGACAAGCGCGTCATTGCTCATCTGATATCCCATGGTGAGGTGGTACAACCGTCCCGCGTGCAGTTTGATAGGAATTCGCGGATTCTCGTCCTCGAGGGACCGCTCAAGGGACTTGAAGGACGCATCACAAAAGTGGATCGTCGCAAGGGACGCGCGAAGGTTAAGCTTGACCTCTACAACAGCTCCTTCGAGGTCGATTTTCCCTTCGAGTCTATGGAACGCTTGAAAACCGAGACAGCATGAGCAGTAAACGCCGAACGCGCATCTACATAATCGGCGCCGGCTTCGCCGGAACGTCGATCGCCCGAGACATCCGCGCCAAAGAGATCCTCGGAGAGATAGTCGCCTTCTTAGACGACGATCCCGACAAGATCGGAACGCGGATCGACGGCGTGCCGATCCTCGGTCCGATCGACGCGGTCGCGGAGATCGTCGACACGACACCGGGGGATGAAGCGCTGATCGCGATCCCGAGCGCCGGGCGGGAAAAGCTTCGCCGTCTCTACCAACTGCTCGAGCATGCGAACTTTGCGAAGATTCGGATTCTCCCGGCGGTTTCTCAGATTATCGAGGGAGATGCCCACTTCATCCAAACCAGGGAATTGAACCCGGAGGACCTCCTTGGACGTAACCCCGTGAAGATCGGGCTTCGGGAGAGTCTGCGCTACCTCCGAGGAAAGCGCGTCGTGATAACCGGCGCCGGCGGCAGTATTGGCAGCGAGCTTGCCCGCCAACTCCTCTCCGGCGGCGCGCAGCGCCTCTATCTGTTCGGACACGGGGAGAACAGCATCTACGAGATCGACCGGGAGCTACGTCTGCTCCAAGAAGAAGGCGTCGGCGAGCGGGCGTCGATTGTCCCGGTAATCGGTGAGCTGCAAGACCTCGGCTACATGCGCTTCATCCTCAAGCGTCTCAAGGCCGACGTCATCTTCCACGCCGCCGCGTACAAACACGTTCCCATGGTCGAGGAGAATCCGGTCGTAGCCGTCAAGAACAACGTTCTCGGCACGCAGAACTTGGTACAAGCCGCCATTGAGGCGGGCACTGAGCGCTTCGTCCTCATTTCCACCGACAAGGTGGTAGAGCCCAGCTCCGTATACGGGGTGTCCAAGCGACTCGCCGAAGAGATCGTGCTCTCCGCCCACCAGAACGGCGGCCCGCAGGCGGCGGACGGCGCCTACATGGTGGTACGCTTCGGAAACGTCCTCGGCTCACGGGGAAGCATTGTCCCCCTCTTTCAGCAGCAAATCGCCAAGGGTGGACCCGTGACGATTACACATCCGGATGTTTCTCGTTACTTCATGACGATACCGGAAGCATCCAGCCTGGTTCTGAAAGCCGGCGGCGTCGGTGACGGCGGTGCCCTCTACGTACTCGACATGGGTGATCCGGTTCGCATTAAGGACCTCGCGGAGCAGATGATCCGCTTCTATGGCTACGAGCCGCATACGGAGATCGAAATCAATTACCTCGGCCTGCGCCGAGGTGAGAAGCTGCAGGAACATCTGATTGGCCCCGGTGAAGACGCGTGCGACACGCCGTATCCGCGAATCAAGCGTATAAGCAAGCGCCGTCCGCCCGTTGCGGACCTCGAACAACTGATCCAAGATCTGCAAACGGTGTGTAACTTCGACCCGCGGAAGCCGGAGCTGTTTCGAAACCGCCGCGTGCTGCGCGAGATACTCTCGGGGGAATTTCCGAGCATAGAGGTGAGACCGGATGAACCGGAATACTGAGTTCATTCCTTTCGCACGCCCCCACATCGGCCCCGAAGAGGAGCAGGCCGTCCTTCGGGTGCTGCGCAGCGGCTGGCTCACCACCGGCTCCGAGACGGAGGCGCTGGAAGAAGCCTACGCGACGCGTTCCGGACGCCGGCACGCGGTCGCCGTCTCGTCCGCCACGGCGGGTCTGCATTTGACGCTGGAGGCCCTCGCGCTACCCGCCGGGGCGGGCGTGGCACTAAGCCCCTACACCTTCACGTCGTCCGCCGAGATCCTGCGATATCTCGACCTGAATCCGGTATTCGTGGACATCGACCCTCGGACCTATCAGATCGATGTGGAAGCTCTCGCTCGGACCTTGGCGACGCGACCGGACGTGGCCGCGGTCATGGCCATACACATTGCGGGCCT
Organism: uncultured Spirochaetaceae bacterium; assembly: GCA_964345195.1. Lineage (GTDB taxonomy): Bacteria > Spirochaetota > Spirochaetia > DSM-27196 > PWMO01 > CAYFQV01. The sequence continues at coordinate 20,434 of CAYFQV010000040.1, read as the reverse complement.
TCCCGGCGCTATGGAGGCGCTGCAGGAAACGGCGGATCATTACGGGGTGCCGGTCATAGAGGACGCCGCCCACTGCATTCCGAAAGGCGGAACCTACGCCGTTCCCCGCGGAAGCTCCGTAGCGGCGGTTTTCTCACTCTACGCGACGAAACCCGTCGCAGCCGGCGAAGGCGGTGTGATTGTCACCGACAGAGATGAGATCGCCGCCAGGGCTCGGACCATGCGGCTACACGGCATCGACCGAGACGTGTGGCGCCGCTACACTGAACGCAAGCCGAGCTGGATGTACGACGTGGTGGATGCAGGCTACAAGTACAACCTCTCGGATCTGCACGCGGCGGTCGCGCGGGTGCAGCTGGAGAGCGCGGAATCCCGGCGCAGACGTCGTGCCGAGATTGCGAATCGCTACCACCGGGCGTTCGCAGACCTCGAGTACCTCGGGCTTCCTCAGGATCACCCCGCTCATGATTGGCATCTGTATATAATCACCTTGACTCCTGGCCCCGAAGGCGAAGCAAAGTCGCGCGATCGCTTTATTCGAGAAACGGCGGATGAAGGCGTGGGTACGTCCGTCCACTACATACCGCTCCACCACTTCAGCTACTACGCGAAACGCTACGGTCTGGCTCCCGAAGACTTTCCGGAAGCGACCGCGCGGTATCACCGCAGCGTCAGCCTCCCCTTGTACGCCGATCTCAGCAATGAAGCCGTTGAGCGAATCATTGGAACGGTCCGCCGCGTGGCGGAACGTGTTGTGAGGAGGGCTCCCCGTGTCGCAGGAGAGTAACCTTCCTCGTCTCTTTCGCCGTCCGACCGTCTTTGCAAGTGATCTGACCGCTCCCGGTATACTCCACGCAGTCACCCTGCGTTCCTCGCATGCGCGGGCTGAGATCGAAGAGCTTCCCCGACTGCGCCTTCCCGCGGATATTCACGTTTTTGACGCCGGCGACCTACCCGGTTCAAATGCGATAGATGTCGGCGGCGCAGCGCATCCCGTCTTCGCCGACGGCAAGGTTGACTACATTGGCCAAGCGATCGCCGTCGTCGCTTCGGCGGAGGTTCGTCGCGCCCACGACGCTCTCGGACTGCTGCAACCAAGGTATGAGCCCCTCGAAGCGGTCCTCGATGACGAGGCCGACACCGCGGAGGTTGCCGGCGAGCGCTATGTCCAACACGGCGATCCGGATGCCGAGATGCGCGACGCCTTTCAGATCGTACAGGGCACCTACCGAACCGGCGCACAGGAGCACCTCTACAGCGAGCCGCACGCGGCTTTCGCCGAGCCGGACGGTAGCGGTGGGGTGGATGTCTATACCTCCACCCAGTGGCCCCATCACGTGCGCCAGAGCGTTGCCCGAAACCTCGCCGTTCCCACCAAGCGCGTCCGGGTTCGGGCGACCGAGATCGGCGTCCACCTGGACGGGAAGCTCTGGGTTCCGTCGCTCGTGGCAACGCACGCCGCTCTGACCGCCCTGCGTACCGATCGCCCGGTAAGACTGATCTATACACGCCAAGAGGACTTCCGCTTCACGTCGAAGCGAGCGCCGGTGCGCATCCGCCACACCAGCGCCCTGGACGCCGACGGAGCGCTCCGGGCGAGCATCGTGTTCATCCGCGTTAACGTCGGCGCGATTCCCGTCTTCGTGCAGGAGCTCCTCGATCGCCTCGTTATCTCGGCGACCGGTGACTACCGTTGTCCTCATGTGCGCATTCATGCCGTTGCCATGAAGACCAACCTTCCTCCCTTCGACGCGTTCTCCGGACTCGGCAGCTCCCAGGCCTTCTTCGCCTGCGAAAGCCATACGACGCGCGTAGCGGAAGTAGCCGAGCAATCTCCCCGAACGTGGAAGGCCGCCCATCTTCTTCAGAAGGGCGATGAAGACACCTTCGGAGCCGTGCAAGAGGAAAGCCGCGAGGCGTACCGTCTCTTTGAGCGGGTCGATGAAGCCTCGGACTTCTCCCGGAAGCACGCGGCATTCGAGCTACAGAAGAAGCGACGGCGAAGCTTCCTTGAGGCACGGGGAGAACAGAGAGGCATCGGCATTGCCTTTGCTTCCCAGGGAAGCGGTTTTGTGGGCCGCGGCGAGGAGCTCTTGTCGGCCGCGGTGCGCGTGCGCCTCGATCAAGAGGGGATAGCCACCGTGATGACCTCTGCGGTGTCCGAAAGCGATTCTCTCCGCTACGTCTGGACCGATCGCATAGCCGGCGCACTCAATCTCTCCCGGGACCATGTGCGCTTCGCGGAGCTCGATACGACCGTAGTGCCGGATTCGGGCCCTTCCGTTCTTTCGCGAAATGTCACAGCCCTCACCCGGGCGCTGGACCTTGCATGCACGGCGATCCAGCGGAAGCGATTTCGCGATCCTCTCCCGATTGAGGTGCAGCGCAGCTACCGCGTACCAAAGACGGTTGAATGGAACCGCCGTGACGGCGTCGGGAGGCCCTTCGCCGAGCGCGCCCGTGCGGCGACGGTTATAGAGGTATCCGCCGAGCCCGCAAGCCTGGAGGTGAGGGTCCGCGGCATCTGGCTCGCGGTCTTCGCCGGGAAGATTCTCGATCCGCAAAGAGCCAGGAAGAAGCTGGAGATGGGGTGCTACCAGGCCATGGGCTGGGCGGCCTCCGAGGCGCTGGACTATCAGTCCGGCGCGCTGTCGACAAGCGCCTACGAACAGTATGCGCCGAGTCTGTGGTCACAGTATCCACCGATCAACATCGATTTCGCCGGGGACCTGGAGAAGATCCCGGCCTTGGGTCTGGAAGAGCTGCCCTTTAGCTGCATACCCGCGGCATACGCCGCGGCGGTAACACAGGCGACCGGCCACTATATAGATCAAATTCCGGCAACGCCGGCGCTCTTGCGCTCGTACCTGGAGGAAGAGTGAAGATTAGCTTTGTATTGAACCATGAACGCGTTTCCGTCGATACCCACCCAGAAACTCTTCTCATAGACGTGCTACGGGAGAACTTCGGCAAGGTCGGTGCGCGCCCAGGCTGCATTGAAGGGGAGTGCGGCTTTTGTTCCGTTCTCTTAGATGACGATCTCGCCCTCTCCTGTATGCTGCCGGTATTTCGAATACGTGGGCACCGCATCACGACGATAAACGCCTTCCTGCAGAGTCCGGAGTACCGCGACATTGAGCTCGGATTCCGCCGGGCCACAATCCAGCCGTGCCGCTTCTGCCTTGCCGGTAAGGTCCTAACAAGCTACGAGGTCATTAAGCACAACCGCCGCCCGTCGGATGATGAAGTCGACCGTGCCGCGGCGGCGGTACAGTGTCGCTGTACGAGCTACTCACGATTTCGCGCGGCCATCCGATACGCCGCGGAGTTCCGGAGGAAACGGGAGAATGCCCGTAGACGCGCCTAATACCTACATACATTATCCTCGAAACTTGGCGGAGCTCATTAACCTCTACCACCGCCGTCCTCACGCCCTGCTCTACGCCGGGGGCAACTACATTCTCAAGACCAGGCGAGAACGCTATCCGGCTTTCGGTACCGACGTCATCTACATCGGCGAGGTACCGGAGTTGCGCAGGATCAACAGGAGTGAGCGTACCGTGGAGATCGGCGCCGCGGTCCCCGTGGCGGAAATTCTGGAGCTCGGGCGCAACGTCATGCCCGGCCCCTTCTTGCAGGCACTGCGCCGGGTCGGCCCGGTCGGGGTTACGCACACGGCAACTCTCGGCGGCAACCTCGGGGTCCCAGACGAGGTACTGACAGTGCACCCGGTGCTTCAGCTGCTCGACGCCAGGATTGAGCTACGCCGCCACGGCAACTCTCGCTGGCTGCCGATCAACCGGCTTCGGGACGGCGACGGAAGCCTGGCACTGCAACTTGGTGAGCTCATATCGCGTATCCGCGTACCCGTGAATGTCTGGAACCACGCCGCCTTCTTCCAATTCGGTAAGCCCTACCTTCAAGACTCCGAGCCCTTGGTGTTCAGTGCGCTCGCGCGGACGAGCAAGGAGGTGGTCGAGGATCTCCGCGTGGCCGCCGGTGCCGGCGGTGCCCCGGTTTTCCGTAACCGGGAGCTCGAGGCCGAGCTTGTCGGCCGGCGCTTTCCGTTTCCGCAGCGAGAGCTCCAGGCATTCCTGCGGAATGCGCTCGACTACATATCCTCGGTACGCACACCTCTCACCGGGATGCAGCGGCACCGGATGATATCACTGCTGCGGGACTTCGTGATGAGCCTGCAGCGACCGGATTGAGCCCGGCGGCCGAAGCCCTACCCCCGTTGCGCCACCCGGCAGGGCATACTATCATGAGCCATCACACAGCGAGGTAGGCCCACGTGCAGGAGTTCGTCCACCTCCATAACCATTCGGACTACAGTCTATTGAAGGGTGCCGCCCGAATCTCCGACATGGTCGCGAAAGCCGGGGATATGGGGATGCGTCACCTCGCCCTCACCGACGACGGAAACATGTTCGGCGCACTGGAGTTCTATCAAGCCTGCAAAGGCGCCGGGATCAATCCGATCATCGGCTGCAATTTCTATGTCGCCGGGGAGTCACGACACACCAAGATAGCGGGGCGCGCGGAGAACCGCTCCATGCGATTGGTGCTTCTGGCACACAATCACGAGGGCTATCGAAATCTCATCATACTCAGCTCCCTCGGCTACACCGAAGGCTTCTACTACAAGCCGCGTATAGACAAGGAGCTCCTGCAAGAGTACGTCGGTGGCTTAATAGCGCTCAGCGGAGGCCTGTCGGGGGAGATTCCGCTCCTCATTCGGCGCAACCGGATGGACGAGGCCGCAAGGGCGGCGCAGTGGTACCGGGACCTGTATGGGCCGGAGAACTTCTACTTGGAACTAATGGACCACGAGCTTCCCGAGGAGCGCGTCGTCAATGACGGCCTCAAACAGCTCTCCAAAGACCTGAAGATCCCTCTCGTTGCCGCGAACGAGACGCACTATGTAGCCAAGGAAGATGCAAAGGCCCAAGACGTGCTGTTGTGCATTGGCTCAAACAAAAAACGTCACGAGAGCAACCGGTTTAAGTTCTCCACGGATGAGTTCTACCTCAAAAGCCCGGACGAGATGGCCGCGCTCTTCCCGGACACGCCGGAGGCGCTGTCGAACACACTGCGAATCGCGGAGCGCTGCGAGCTGGAGATCGAGCTTCCCGGACCCATGTTTCCGGACTACAGCATCCCTGAAGAGTTCGACTCTCCCGACGCCTACCTTCGCCATCTGACCTTTGAGGGGGTGAAGCAGCGCTACGCCCAGGTCGGCGGTGCGCATCGGGAACGTGCCGAGTACGAGCTCAACATTATCATTACGATGGGCTTCACCGGTTACTTCCTGATCGTCTGGGACTTCATCAAGTTCGCCAGGGACAACGGCATTCCCGTAGGACCCGGACGCGGATCCGGTGCCGGAAGCATTGTCGCCTACGCACTGCAAATCACCGACATAGACCCATTCGAGTACGGACTGCTCTTTGAGCGCTTCTTGAACCCGGACCGGGTATCAATGCCGGACTTCGACATTGACTTCTGCTACGAACGTAGGGGCGAGGTGATAGACTACGTAACGCGCAAGTATGGCTACGACAAGGTCGGCCAGATCATCACCTTCGGGACGCTGAAGGCGAAGGCGGTTATCCGGGACGTCGCTCGCGTACTCGACTATTCTTTCGCCGAAGCGGACCAGATCGCCAAGAAGATACCCGGCGGCCCGAAGGTGAAGCTGAAGGAGGCGATTGAAGCGGACTCCGAGCTGCAAGAGATGGCGGCCCCCGGGAGCCCACACGCCGAGCTGCTCGCCATTGCCGAAAAGCTGGAGGGGCTCCACCGTCACGCATCCACGCACGCCGCAGGCATCGTCATTGGACAGAAAGCCTTAACGGAGTACGTACCGCTCTACCGTGATCCCCGGACCGGGAGCATCTCGACACAGTTCACCATGGATCAGCTCGAGGACTGCGGCTTGGTGAAGATGGACTTCCTGGGTCTCAAGACCCTGACCCTGATCGAGAACACGCAGGAGCTCATCCGGAAGCGTGGAGTTCAGTTCAACCACGAAACGATCCCCGAGTACGACGAGAATACCTTCCGCCTCCTCGGTAAGGGTAAGAGCGCCGCCGTATTCCAGTTCGAGAGCGGCGGCATGCAGGCGGTGCTAACCAAGGCCGAACCAAACAGCATTAAGGACTTGATCGCCTTGAACGCGCTGTACCGGCCGGGGCCCATGGAAAACATCGATCAGTTCGTCGAGGCGAAGCACGGGCGCACGCCCATTCGCTACCCGCTCAAAGAGCTCGAACCGATTCTGCAAGAAACCTATGGGGTCATCGTCTATCAAGAGCAGGTCATGGAGATCGTGCGGGTTGTCGGCGGCTTCTCCTTGGGCCAGGCGGATATTCTCCGCCGCGCCATGGGGAAGAAGAAAGTCGAGCAGATGGAGAAAATGAAGGCCGAGTTTCTCGACGGCGCCGTGGAAAAAGGCTTCACCCGTGAACAAGCGGATGGCATCTTCGATCTCCTAAAGCCCTTCGCCGGTTACGGCTTCAACAAGTCACACGCCGCTGCGTACTCGGTTCTGGCTTACAAGACCGCCTACCTCAAAGCCAACTACGCCGTGGAGTTCATGGCGGCGAACCTCACGAACGAGATCAATAACCCCGACACGTTCGCCTGGTACCTCGAAGAGACTCGCTCCATGGGGATCGCCGTACATGCCCCGGACATCAATGAGAGTGAAAAGTACTTTACCGTGGCCGGGAAAGACGGAGGAGACGGAAGAGGCGCCATACGCTACGGGCTGGTCGGGATCAAGAACATGGGCTCCGCCGCCGTGGATGAAATCCTCCGAGAGCGCCGCGAACAGGGCCCCTTTGTATCCTTTCAAGACCTTCTCGAACGAGTCGATCTGCGCAGCGTGAACCGGAAGATGATCGAAGTGGGCGTTCAGTGCGGCCTCTTCGACAGCCTCGATAATCGTCGCCGAACCCTCCTGGCCAATCTAGACAGCTTGCTCGAACACGCCGCCAAGACTCAAGAACGTCGCGAGAGCGGACAAGGTTCGCTGTTTGAAGCGGAAGAGGCCGCAATCTCCGCTCATATGAGCTACGTGGAAGAGACCGATCCGGTTGAGTGGCTGGAGTACGAGCGAGAGTATCTGGGCGCATACTTTTCGGGACACCCCATGGATGCGTTCCGGCGACGGTGGGAGCGTTGCGTTCACGTGAACTTGGGACGTACAGCCGGCGTCTCGCAGGAACGCACGCAGCAGCTACTCGGTTTGCTCTCGGACACCCGCGTTATCACCACGAAGAAGGGCACGCCCATGGCCTTTGCGAAGATCGAGGACTTTAACGGGCAGGTGGAGATGGTGCTCTTCGAGAACGCCTACGCGGCGAGCCGGGAGCTTTTGCATGACCTCACGGTCGTCGGCGCGCTCGGGACCTTCGAAGAGCGCCGTGGACGGATGCAGTTCGTCGCCGAGAAGCTCGTGGGACCGGAAGAGCTCGAGGAAACCGCGCCGACGCCGGTGCATATCCGCTTGGCCGCCGTTGCGCCGTCGCGGGGGGGGCGCGGGACCGCGACAAGAGATGAGTTGTACAAGCTCCGGGCGTTCCTCTACGAACGCCGCGGCAACTGTCCCGTGTTCATTCACCTCGGTGAGAACGGCCAGGAGACCGTCGTAAAGGCATCATCCCAACTGACGGTGTCGGGCAAAGAGAGTATCTTGGAGGAAATTCGAAGCTACGGGCCGGTAGAAGCCGTCTGGACGGAGTAGAAGCAGGCATCCGGACGGGATCGACCTGCCGACACGGACGACGAGAGTCTCTATTGGACATATCTTTACCGAAAGTATCTGAGGAGGAACCAATGCTGCAAGGAATCATGGAGTTCATTAGCGTAGCCATCTCGATATATATGTTGATCATATTCGTGCGAATCGTACTTTCCTGGTTCAGCGGAGGAGACTATGGTCGAGTCATGGATGTGCTGCGTAGCGTGACCGACCCCTATTTGAACATATTTCGGGGATCGCGATGGACGCGGATCGGGTATATGGACTTCTCTCCGGTCGTTGCGATCATCGCTCTTTCAATCGTGAGCAACGTTGCGAGTCAGATTTCTTACGCGGGAACGATAAGCGTTGGAATCGTCCTGGCAATGACCGTTCAGGCGCTCGCTTCGGCGATCTCCTTCTTCATTGGGCTGTTCATGATCCTCTCCGGAATTCGGCTTGTCGCCACCTTTCTCGCCGTCGATACGACGGGCCGTTTTTGGCTTGCTCTCGACGAAATACTGCGCCCACTTGCAGCACGCTTGAGCGATCGACTAACCCGACATCGCGAAATCGGCTATCGCAACGAACTGTTCATCTTCATCGGGGTACTTGCAGTCGTGCTCATTCTGGGTAACATCGGCGTTGGCTTTCTGACCCTTGGACTGCAGCGTCTGCCCTTCTAAGATCAGTTGACCCACGCCCGTACCGGAGCCGGCGGGCCGGCAAGGCGGTGAGCCGAACGAAA
>CAYFQV010000040.1:2445-11839 GCA_964345195.1 uncultured Spirochaetaceae bacterium | reverse complement strand
TGACCCACGCCCGTACCGGAGCCGGCGGGCCGGCAAGGCGGTGAGCCGAACGAAACATGACACTTGCTGAACTGCAGTTGCCGGTTACTCGACTCAACGGCGTGGGCCCCGCCGTTGCAGAGCTTCTCGGAAACATTGCTGTATTCACCATCGCCGATCTCCTACTCCATGTACCTCGGCGCTACGAAGACCGAACCACCCGCCATCCGTTCGCCGATGCCTTCAAGGGAGAACAGGTACACACTGAAGCGGAGGTGCTGGCACACGACTATGTCGGCTACGGCGCGAAACGCACACTACGGGTTTATCTTCAGGATGAGAGCGGCGTAGCCGCCCTTCTGTGCTTCGGGCGAAACTTTCTGGCAAAGAAGCTCCCGCCGGGCATGCGGATTCGCGTGGCCGGTGAGTTTCAGTACCGACGTGGTGAGCTTCAGGCTTCGGTGTTCGACTTTGCTCCCGCCGAGGAGCCGGGAAGCAACTTTGACCTGATCCTGCCGATATATCCGGCGACCGAGGGGCTCGGCCAGCGCCAACTCCGTAAGCTCGTGGCCACGGCGCTCCGTGAATACGGCGCTCACATTCAGGGTGTCGTACCGCCATCACTCCGGACGCAACAGGAGTTGCTATCTCCACGAGACGGAATTCGAGCCCTGCACTTCCCCAAGACACCGGCTGAGGCGGAGACGGGACGCCGAACTCTGGCCTTCGAGGAGCTCTTCGAGCTGCAGGTGACGGTGGCACACCGGGCGGTCGTCCGCGCCGCTTCCCGCGTTGTAAAGATAAGCCCACCCCGTAGATTACAGCGCACGCTGACCGATTCACTGCCATTCACTCTTACCGAAGATCAACGCAACGCACTGAAAGACCTTCTCCACGATGCCGAGACCGAGAGTCCGGCGGCACGGCTGCTGCAGGGCGATGTGGGTTCCGGAAAGACGCTGGTTGCCTTTCTCGCCGCGGCGCCCTACCTCGAAGCGGGGCATCAGGTGGTGTTTCTCGCACCGACTGAGCTTCTCGCGGCACAGCACTACCGGAACGCGCAAGCCCTCTTCTCCGGTACCGGTGTGCAGGTAAACTTTCTATCAGGTGCGACAAGCGGCGACGAGCGCCGCGAAGCGGAAGAGGCCGTGCGCGGTGGTGAGACGGGGCTTACGGTCGGCACCCATGCGACCTTCACCGCGCGCATCACCTTCAAGGATCTGCGTTTCGTCATTGTGGATGAACAGCACCGCTTCGGTGTTTTGCAGCGTCAGGCGCTCATTCAAAAGGGAAGCCGGCCGGACGTGCTCTTCATGACCGCGACCCCTATTCCCCGGACTTTGGCGCTCACCGCCTTCGGCGACATGGAGACGAGCGTCATTCGCACAATGCCTGCCGGACGCAAAGAGATCAAGACTCACTTGGCTCGCACCGATCATGCCACCCGTGTGTACGAGCGTGTCCGCGCCGAGCTCGCCGCCGGCCGCCAGGCGTACTTCGTGTATCCCATCATTGAGCGCAGCTCGAAGAGTGATCTCCGCGACGCCGAATCTATGACGCGACACCTCCGGGACCATGTCTTCCCCGAGTTCCGCGTCGGCCTGATCCATTCACGAGTCACCGAAGAGGAAAAAGAAGCCCGCATGGAAGCCTTTGTATCGGGGACACTCCAGGTCTTGGTCGCCACGAGCGTGGTGGAGGTAGGCGTTGACGTTTCCAACGCGACATGTATGGTGGTCACACATGCCGAGCGCTTCGGGCTGGCCTCATTGCACCAGCTGCGCGGCCGGGTCGGACGCGGATCACAGCAATCCTTCTGCTTCCTTGTCTATGAAGAACCTTTGACCGATGAAGCCAAGGCCCGGCTGAAAGTAATGAAGGACCACTGCGACGGTTTTGCCGTGGCCGAAGAGGATTTGCGCATACGCGGCCCGGGCGATCTATCCGGAACGAAACAAGCTGGATATCTGCGCTTTCGCGTTGCGGATCTGGCTCACGACATGGAGCTCATGCTGTCGGCTCGGCGAGCTGCGTTCGACATACTTGAGCGGGACCCCGGATTGATCGAAGCGGACCACGCCGGCTTACGCGGGACTCTCGCCCAGGAAGCCGGGGACCACGACCGGGGACTCGGAGCACCGACGGGGTCATCCACCGAGGCAACGAACGCAGCTCCTGATAGATGGGCGGAGAGGACTAAGCGACAATGCGAATAATTGCAGGTCGTTTCGGGGGTCGCAGGCTGCGTGTTCCACCCGGTGTAATACGCCCCGCTATGGACCAGCTTCGTGAGAGTGTGTTTGGAACGCTCGGGCCCTTGGACGGTCTCGCCTTCTTAGACCTCTTTGCCGGGTCGGGGTCCGTCGGTCTCGAGGCGGCCAGCCGCGGTGCGGCGCGAGTAGTGTTCGTCGAGTCCGATCGCAAGAAGATCGCGACCCTGCAGCGAAACGTTTCGGACATATTGGGAGACGAGCAGTTTCCCGCAGAGATAGTTCCCCGACCGGTCGAGCGCTTCATTGCGCAGTACCGGCAGTTCCGGGACTTTGATGCTTCGTCACGCGCAGCAAACTCTCGAGCGCAGGCGGGCTCGCGGGAATCGGCGGGTTCCCCCGAGATAGCAGCGGAGGGCGACAAGGTACAGCAGGGTCACAATGCCTTCCACGTTATCTTTGCGGACCCACCGTTTCCTTACAAGAAGCGTTCCGAACTACTTACGAAGATCGGGGCTTCTACTCTGGCCGCACCGGACGCGTGGATCCTTGTGCATTACCCCGAGGAAGACCCGCTCCCGGATACAATTCCCGGTTTGGAGTGGATCAAGGAGAAGCGTTTCGGACGCTCACACGTTCGCTTCTTTCAAAAGGTATCCACAAGCTTGTAGAGCTACAAAAACTTCTAGCCGGCGAGAGCCGTCGAGATCCGTGGAGCGTCGTCCCCGCAGGGCGGCAGCGGAAGAGCTCCACGGTGGGTAATTCTGTATATGCGCTATGCTTGTGGTATACGTCGCCTTCCCAATCATTGGCAGCCTCATGGTTTTCTAAGCTGAGGTAATCTGCTAATCTCGCAATCTCGCGCATATTCATTTGCCGGCACGACCTGAGGAAAGCCAGACGTGACTTCACATGACCGCAAGAACATACTCCGACTACCCCAAGGGACCGAATCCTTCCATCTCGGTGAAGCGCTTCGCCATCGACGGCGGCTTCGACGTCTGGAGGACCTCTACGCCGCTTGGGGATACCTTCCCGTTGAGACCCCGGTCTTCGACTTCTACGACATCTACGCGTCGCTCATGAAACCCAGCGACGTTGGACACGTGTACCGCCTCATTGACCGCGAAGGCGAGCTTCTCATGCTTCGCTCCGATGCCACTCTGTTCCTTGCGAAACAGCTCGGATTGATCCTGCAGGACGAAGACTTGCCCGTCAGGGTCTACTATGCGGACACCATCCTCCGCCACCAAGACCCGGATGACATTGCGAAGAACGAGTTCGTACAAACCGGCGTAGAGCTCATCGGATCCTCCGATTGGCTCGCGGATGCCGAAATTGTGCTCCTGCTGTGGGAAAGCCTACAAGAGAGTGACGCCGCTGATGCAGTAATACACCTGGGCTCGCGCCGCGTCATAGACGCCGTAGCCGATCACATTCGGCCCGATGAACTAGAAAGCTTCCGCCGCATGGTACAGCTGCGCAACAGCGCAGACGTGCATAGCGCCCTCGAGAGGACGAATCTGGATGCCGTAGCGATCGCTACGCTCGAGCGACTGTTCAACTTCATTGGGACCAGCGATGAGCTCGCCCAGTTGCAGGAGGAGATCGAGCCGGTTTTACAACAGGCCGGCTTGAGCTCGCCGGTGCAAGAGCTCCGCTATCTCAAACAGGTATCCAAGGAGTTGGCGGGCGTTATTCCCTCTCGGGCCATTCGTATCGATCTCTCGGAGGTCGGTATGCAGCCCTATTACACAGGCCTTGTGTTCCGCGCTTACATACCGGGTGCCGACTCGGAAGTCGCATCCGGAGGCCGTTACGACGATCTACTTTCCCTCTTCGGGTTCGACGCGCCTTCAGTGGGCTTCTCACTGCTTCCCGGCAAGATCGAATCCGCCCGTAGAGGCGCGGACGCTTCTACAGCTCTACCACAGCCTTCGACGGCACGGGGAGCAACGCTCAAAGAGCGTTACGAGGACGCTCGACAACGCCGCGCCGCCGGGGAGACTGTACAGCTATGACGCCATTGACAATCGCACTGCCGAAAGGACGGCTCCTCGAGCAGACACAGGAGTTCTTTGCGTACGCGGGTTTTCACTTCAATGTCGAGAACCGACGTCTTGTAGCCCGGGACGCCGATGATAAGCTCACGCTCATGTTCGTGAAAAACAGTGATGTTCCGACCTATCTGCACCATGGGATTGCAGGATTGGCAGTTTGCGGTGAAGACGTGGTCTATGAATCCGGCTACTCCTTCTATCGGCTCATGGAGATGCCCTACGGATCCACGAAGATTTGCCTTGCTACGCGCGAGGACTTCGATCCTGCGGCGGACAGCTCCGGACGCATGCGTGTGGCCACGAAGTTCACTCGCTTCACGCGTGACTTCTTTCACCAGCGGGGACTGCCTGTCGAGGTGATACGCCTCAACGGCTCGGTCGAATTGGCACCCCTCCTCGGGCTTGCCCCGTACATTGTGGATTTGGTGGAAACCGGCTCCACGCTCAAGGCGAATAAGCTCGAGGTGCGAGAGGAATTGGCCCAGATCAGCGTCCATCTGCTTGCGAATCCGGCCTATTACAAGTACTACTTTCGGGAAGTGGATGAGTTTGTCGCTCAGCTCCAGGCCGGAGGGGCGGCGAGCCGACTCTCCGAAGGAGCGCAGTGAATGGTACAGAACGAACGCTTCGCCAGCCGAGATCGTAGGACCAAAGAAACCGATATACACAGCAGTCTCGACCTGACCAACGCCCCGGCGCCGCGTATCACAACGGGTATACCGTTCTTCGACCATATGCTGACCGCGTTGTCGTTTCACGGGGGCCTCGGCATGACGGTTGAAGCGTCAGGGGATATTGATGTTGACGCCCACCACACCGTCGAAGACGTCGGCATCGTCCTTGGAGAGCTCCTTAACGAAGTGCGCGAAAGAGATCCGGCCATTCGCCGCTTCGGCAACGCAGTGGTTCCCATGGACGACGCCTTGGCGGAGGTGGTAGTGGATTTCGGCGGACGTCCCTATCTCGTGTGGGCTGTTCAATTCCCTCAGGAATACGCCGGTTCCTTCCAGCTCCCCCTGCTTCGGGAGTTCATGCATGGGCTGGCGACACGGGCACGGTGCAATCTGCACGTGCGCAGTCCCTACGGCGAAAACGGGCATCATGTCGCGGAAGCCGTCTTCAAGGCGCTGGGCGTGGCCGTACGGACCGCGTTCACTCCGGGTCCTTACGCCGAGAGCTCCTCGACGAAAGGCTCCGGCAGCTAGAGCTGGGCAGCACCCGACATAGGATGATGGAGGGGGAACTCCGCACAAGCGAGGAAATTGCCGTCCAAAAGTCCTGCCTCCTTTGTTGATTTATGCTGATAGCTACGCTAACGTGGGCTGAAGGGATATGGCTGAACTAAACACGAATCAGCAACCGCTTTCGGGCTTCATCAAGGTATCGCAGGACCGCCGTCCGACGCTATCAAGCGAACAACGAACGCAGCTCGTGAGGAAGGGCAACGAGCTATTCAACGCCGGCAAACTTGCCGAAGCCCGGCGGATCTTTCTTACGGCAGGATACAGCGACGGGCTTATCCGGCTCGGAGATCACTATTACAAGAAAAAGCAGCCGTTGGAGGCGTTCAAGATGTATTGGCAAGCTTCGGCGTCCGATCGCATTGATCAGATGGTCGAACAAATGGCCGGCGTCGTGCGCCAGTGGCTGCAGGAAGATGCACGGTGAGTTCTGAAGACCCAATCGAACATGAAGACAGCTCCTCGAGCAACGAAGAACGCGCCCGCGTACGTGCGCACGTGGCGGAACTGTCCCAGGCCGCATATCAACTTCTCAGGGAGAATTACGTCCGGCAAGCCGAGGAGAAGTTCGGCGAGATCCTGAGCTACGACGAAACGAACAACTACGCCTTGGTCGGTCTCGGCGACGCGGCGCGAAAACGTCGGGATTGTAAGAGAGCGGTCTCGTACTATGAGCGTTGCTTGGAAAGCCATCCGCGGAACAACTACGCACTCTTTGGGCTCGCGGAGTGCTACAAGGCCATGCGGCACTTTCACCGAGCCATTGAGTACTGGGAAGAGTATTTGAAACTGGATAACGAGAATGTCACGGTCCTGACCCGAGTTGCCGACGCATACCGCAAAGTCAAGAATTACGCGCGCTCACATACGCTATATCAAGAGGTTCTCCAAAAGGAACCCGACAACGCCTACGCCCTCATTGGCCTGGGCCATCTCAACTACGATTTTCGCCGTTACGAAGATGCGCTGCACTACTGGAAGCGGATGCTCGAGCTGAGTGGAGATGGAGTCGATATCCGGGTTCTTACATCGATAGGTAACTGCTATCGGAAGCTCAAGGACTTCGAGAAGGGGATTCCCTACTTCGAAGATGCTCTGAAACGCGAGCCGCAAAACTTCTACGCACTCTTCGGTCTTGCCGACTGCTACCGGGGGATGGGCCATCCGGATAAGTCACTCGCCTACTGGAACCGGATTCTCGAGCGTGATCCACGAAACAAGGTGATACTAACTCGCGCCGCCGATGCCTATCGCGCCATGGCTGCGTATGACCTGGCGCGCGACTACTATGAGCATGCTTTAAACATTGAGTATGATACCTACGCCGTACTCGGGCTGGCTTTATTGAACCGTACAGAAGGGCGTGTCGACATGGCCCTCGAGTCTCTCAAGCGCCTGATTGCACACGAACCCAAAAACACAAGGATCTATATCGAGCTCATACACACGTATCTCCAGAACGGGGACGAAGGCGGCGCCATGACCGTTCTGCGTCAATTCTTTGATGAGGGCCTTCACGATCGGCATGCCACGGAGCTATACAATCGTCTGAAAGGCCCTCGCTAATCGACTCTGTTGCATGGCCGAAGGATTCCCGACTCGCCGAATGAACCTGCACAGCTCGAGTCGTCACAGCTTGAGTCTTCTGACCACCCCGGAGGATTCCCCTGATTCAGTCGAACTGGTTTCTCCTTCAAGGCTCAAGCAATGGTTCCGTTTGATTCACGGCGCCCCGAACGCAGCCTCCCGGAACGGCGACGTATACCGCTTCATACACGAGAACTCTTCCGTCGACGCTTCTGAACACACTCGGCACCTTGCGTACGAGGCTTCCCGACTCCGGTCTGAGGTGTCTCGAACGGTGGCAAGTTCCGACGGGACGGTGAAGCTCCAGATTCGATTCCCGGATGAAAACCAAGTCGAAGCCGTACTGTTGCGTAATATCACATCCGCTGCAGTGCTCCGACGGACCGTATGCCTTAGTACGCAGGTCGGATGTGCGGTGGGGTGCCGCTTTTGCATGACCGGACGGCTCGGCATAACCCGAAATCTGCGCGCGGAAGAGATCCTGGAGCAATTCCTCCAGGTAAACCGCAGATTCGGGCCGATCGACAACGTCGTGTTCATGGGCATGGGAGAGCCGCTCCATAACCTCAGTGCCGTGCTAAGCGCCGTGCGTGTTCTCTGCCATCCGCATGGTCCCGGGATTGCCTTAAGCCGAATAACCATATCTACAGCCGGTATAATCTCAGGGATTGCATCTTTGGCGAAACGCGGAAGAATTTCCGAGAAGATTAACGGGCGGCCACGGCTCGCGGTGTCGCTCATTACCGGGTTGCCGGAGGTGCGGGCGGCGTTGATTCCCACGACTGTCGCGGGCGGGCGGGGACCGCATGAGGCGCTGCAACGGCTACGAAGAAGTCTCCTATCCTATCAACGAGAGACCGGACAGGACATCACGCTCGAGGTATTGCTCATTGAAGGCATAACGGATAGTCACGCAGACGCACAATCCGTCGTTGGCTTTATCCGCGGCGAATCGGGGATAGGCAATCCGGCCGATCGATCCGGAAGTCCGGAAAGGGGAGACGGCGTAGCGTTGAACTGTAATGTGAACCTGATACCCTGGAATCCCGTTCCGGAGATCGGCTTCAAGCGTCCGAGCGCTGAAACGACGGACCGGTACGCGGCCAGCCTCCGAGCGGCCGGCGTTGCGGTAACCGTCCGTCATCCCCGCGGACTCGCGGATGCCGCGGGGTGTGGACAGCTCGGGAGAACGATCACCGCTGGAGCGAGACCTACGCGGCCGGCGGACACCGTGCGAATCTAATTCCACGCTGCACCGCCGGATTCGTGCTTACGCGTGCTCGAGCTCCGCCTTTATGCGGCGTACGCCTTGAGAGGAGGACTGCTCCTTCTTGATTTTGAATCGACCCAGCTGCCCCGTATGCTCAACATGGGGACCGCCACATACCTCTTTCGAGTAGTCTCCGATACTGTACACCTTCACTACTTCATTGTAACGCTCACCGAAAAGTGCGACCGCGCCGTTATCCTTAGCCTCTTCGAGTTTCATTGTCTCCCATGAAACCGGAAGATCGCGCTCGATCTGCTCGTTGACAATCCGCTCGACTTCTTCAAGCTCCTCCTTGGTCAGCTTCTCAGGGTGGGAGAAATCGAAGCGCAGCCGCTCCGGAGTAATGTTACTCCCCTTCTGGGCAACATGATCGCCGAGCACCTCGCGCAGCGCTTGATGCAGCAGGTGTGTTGCGGTGTGTAGCTGTGTCGTCCGTTCCGAGTGATCCGCCAGACCACCCTTGAAGGTTGCGGAGGTATCGCTCTTGGACGCTTCCTGGTGCTTCTTGAATGCAGTGTCGAAACCGTCGCGATCTACCCTTAGCCCGTGCTCGGAAGCAAGCTCTTCGGTGATTTCGATAGGAAATCCGAAGGTATCATAGAGCTTGAATGCCACTCGTCCGGGAATGACCCGATCCGGATTGCGCATGAGATTGGGTAGCATCTTCTGGAACTCGTGCTCACCCTTCTGTAGGGTCACGAGAAACTTATCCTCTTCATGATGCAGCTCTTCGAGGACCTGGTCTCGCTTCTCGTAGAGCGTCGGATACGCTTCACGATACATGTTGATGACCGTTTCCGCAGGCCTGTGCAGGAAGCCGACATCCAGGCCCAACTTGCGACCGTGCCGAACGGCGCGGCGAATCAAGCGACGGAGAATGTAGCCTTGCCCGACATTGGAAGGCGACACACCGCGTTCATCACCAATGATAAAACTCGCCGCCTTCACGTGATCACTGATAATGCGAATGGAGCGGTCGACCGACTCATCCGAACCGTAGCGAGCACCGGTCAGTTCCTCGACGTTGGCTATGATGGGAGTGAACAC
>CAYFQV010000040.1:0-2345 GCA_964345195.1 uncultured Spirochaetaceae bacterium | reverse complement strand
GCCTCTTCCTTGAAGTAATCGCCGAGGGACCAGTTGCCGAGCATCTCGAAGAAGGTAAGATGACTGTAGTCGCCGACCTCATCTATATCTATGGTACGGATGCACTTCTGATAGTCGACGAGGCGAGTGCCCGCCGGATGTGGTTGGCCCAAGAGGTAGGGCACCAGCGGGTGCATGCCGGCGGTTGTGAAAAGCACCGTCGGATCGTTCTCCGGAATGAGCGAACTACCGGAAATCTCGGCGTGCCCGTGGGATGTAAAAAACTCAATGTATTTCCTACGTAACTCGTTCGCAGTCATGGCGGTCAGTCCTCTCTGCTTGATCCTTATGCGTCGATCGTTCCGATCGTTACGCCGATGGTGATGGTCATAGTGAACGGGGAAACGATGCTCAGAACCCTTCGAACTGTTGTTCGGATTCCGAGGTAAAGAACTCCGGAAAGACATAGGCAAGGTTACCGCTGCGCTTATGAACCCGCATCTCGGCGAAGCCGTTGCCGACAAGCTCTTCCAGTTTTTCTCGAGCCTCAGTGGCAGTCACATTCGCCTCCAAGGCGACCTCCGAAGGTGTGGTAGAGCCACCGTTTTTCTTTGCTGTTCGAAGAATAACGTGCTCCAAGGAAAAGATTTCTTGCTGCCGGGGATTGTCGGCATTCAGGAAGAGCTCCTCTAGCGGGCTTGGTCCTCCCTCGAGCCGGCGCTGGAGATTCGCCTGCCTCACTTGCTCCGGCAAGGTCAAAGCATCATAAAGGGTCCCCAAGCCGAACAAGCCACCGGTGATAAGGTAGAGAATGCCCGAACCAATCTTGCCCAAATAGATTCGTTGCAAACCAGCAACGCCGAAGAGGGACGGGATCCAAAACAGGTATGCGTAACGTACCGAGAACACGCGAACTCCTTCTTAGGATAAGCAGCTTTCGGCGAATATACCGCAGACCGGAATCTGCACTCAAGGCCGCGATGTGAGCAAGCCTTAAATGTACTCGTCGTCCGGACGTCGGACAAGCAGTGAACCTTCTTCTTCCAGGTTCTTCAAGTAGCGTAGAAACTCATTTACCGCGGTGTCCGCATCCCTCTTGCGAACCGCTCCCAGGTGTGCGTACTCCTCGGAGATCCGCTCGTGCCGACGGGACGAAACATTCCGCAGAATATGGTTTCTTGTATCTTCCTCTTTGCCCTTCAGTATGAGTGCAATAGTCCGGTCGTCGAACTCTCGGAGCACCTGTGCTAAATCGGTATCGTCGATGTATTCGAGCGTATCCAGAGTAAATAGTCGATCACGCACATCATCCGATAGCTGTGGATCCGATGCCGCCAAGTCCTGCAGGATACTGTCTTCTTCCCGTACATGCATGAACCGCAGTATTCGTGCGAGGGCTTCCCGCCCATCGACCTCCTCAGACTTGACCGTGCCCTGCTCTTCGATCCGTGAGCGCAGCCCCTCTTCAATGCGATCCAGGGTTTCGGTCCCGACTTCCTCCATGCGAGCGAGACGCAGCCCGACTCGTTGTTTACGATCCTCCGGCAGAGCCGCGAGGACTGCCGCCGCCTTCTCGGTCGGCGTATTGCCCAGCACCACGCTCATCACGGCATCCGACTCACTACGCAGGAGTGTCACAATCTGCTGCGGCTCCAACTCCGCCAAAAACGAGAAGCGTTTTTCTCCACGCCGTCGCTGTACCACCTTCATGAAGGATGCGGCGCGCTCCTCGCCGAAGGCTGCCTGCAACATGGATTCCGCAACCTCCGGGCCGGCCTGCAGGTTTTGGAATTGCTGCTGGGATCTCGCCGCCTTCGGCATATCGCGGAGCCATGATTCGGCTTCACTTCGGCGAACCGCCTTCGTAGCAGACACCCGCGCCATTAGTGCCTCGACCTGTGTCTCCGGAAGGTGCCGCAACACCTCCGACGCCTTATCGGTGCCGAGAGCTACGAGCAAGCGAGCCGCGCGGTCAAGGCCCTCTTCGGAAACTGTCTTCTGGAATCCAGCGGCCGCCGAAGTCGAACCCCGCGCCGGAGCTTCCGGCCCGCGAGTTTTGCCGGCCGTCCGATCGTCTTGGCGGCTGCCCCGACGGTAGGCTTTCAGTCGCCTCTCATTCTCATCCATGACGACTAGAGCTTATGCGCCCTGCGTACGCGCGGTCAAGCGCAAGATCCGGTCACGCGGGCCATGCGGCATAGCCACTGCGCCGGCTCCGGAATTCGCAGAAGGGGCTCCAATCGCTTGACAGTCTGAGTCGGGTACTATAATGTTTCGGAGAAATCAAAGACATGCCGCTGTAGCTCAGTCGGTAGAGCAGGGGACTGAAAATCCCCGTGTCAACGGTTCGATTCCGTTCGGCGGCA
>CAYFQV010000039.1:19640-23192 GCA_964345195.1 uncultured Spirochaetaceae bacterium | reverse complement strand
CGAGCCGTGAGCGTGGCGGCCACGCGCGAATTTCGGGACAATCCAAACACGGCGAAAGGAAAGCGAGAAGAATGGAAGGCAAAATCAAAGCCGGCGTGAATACATCCCGCGATAAGTGGGAATACGTGTTCAGCCCGTCGACCCGAGAACGCTTGCACGAGATACTCGATTTCGATGAGTCACTGATCCCAGAGACGAGCACGGACGTCGAGGCGATCAAAGACAGCATTACCGGAGCGCGGGTCATCCTCTCAACCTGGGGCGCCCAGCCCTACACAGCCGATCTCCTCGTGGCGTGCCCCGATCTCGCGCTCGTACTCTACGGCGCCGGCTCCGTGAAGGGCTTCGTGACCGACGAATTGACCACGCGCGGTGTTACCGTCTGCTCCGCCGTACACCTCAATGCCCGTCCCGTTGCCGAGTTCACCCTCGGCCTCATTCTCACTTCCATGAAAAACGTGTTTTCTTTGAACCGGGAGATGCAAAAACACGGCAGGGATGCCTGGAGCCGAGACAAGGCCCATTTCCCCGGTGGATACTATCAAACGTCGATCGGGCTCTTGGGATACGGACGTGTGACCCAGGCGCTTCTCACACTGCTCGAAGCCTTCGACTTCCACGTATACCTCAACGACCCCCACCTTTCTCGGGGAGATATCGAGGCCCTCGGCGTGCGTCCCGCCGAGCAGAATTGGATCATGGCCAACTGCGATGTCGTCAGCCTTCATCACGGCAACACGCCGGAAAACCGACACATGCTCAACCGGGAGAATCTCGCGCTCCTCAAGTCCGGGGCACGCTTCATCAATACAGCTCGGGGTCAACTCGTAGATGAGGACGCCCTCGTCGAGCGGCTCTCCAGAGGCGATATCACCGCCTTTCTGGATGTTAGCTATCCGGAGCCTCCCGCGGAAGGACATCCGTTCTACAAGCTGCCGAACTGCATTCTTAGCCCCCACATTGCCGGTTCCGTAGGTCGGGAAGTGCAGCGGATGGGAGACTACTGCCTCGCCGAGCTCGAACGCTGGCTCCGCGGCGAGCCGCTCGAGAATCCGGTGGATCTGGCCACGGTGCAGCAGCGAGGATAAAACTGAGCGCCATGCAAGGAGCTTGAATATGCTGATTCCCGGACTGGTATCCATTACCTTTCGCGCGCTTTCACCGGAAGAGATCATCACCGTGGTTTCCGAGAACCGGCTCGGCGCCATTGAGTGGGGCGGCGATGTACACGTTCCCCACGGTGACACCGGACGAGCGCGGGAGCTTGCGAGACGAAGCGCGGAGGCCGGCCTTTCCGTGGCGGCGTACGGGTCCTACTACAAGTTTGAAGATATACCCGCCCAGTCGGAGAAAGGCGCGGCGGGCTCCGAGACGACGCGGAAAGGTCCCTCCCGACAGGCTGTACTGGATACCGCGGAGGCGCTTGAGGCACCGCTGATTCGGGTGTGGGCGGGAACCGAGGGTTCGGCTGAGACCACAGCAAAGCGACGCCGGGAGATCATCGAAGCGACCCGACAGCTTGCCGATGAAGCCGCCGAGCGCGGGATCGGTATTGCTTTCGAGTACCACCGCAACACGCTGACCGACACGAACGAGTCGGCGAAACAGCTGCTGGAGGCGATCAACCACCACAATGTGCAAAGCCTCTGGCAGCCGCCGAACGGCGCGTCCTACGAGTACTGTCTCGAGGGCTTGAAAAGCATGGCGCCGTACCTCTCGAACGTGCACTGCTTCCACTGGGGTCCGTCGGGCAGTTCGGACAAACGACCGCTCGCGCAAGGTCGAGACCGCTGGCTCGGATACCTCCAGCAGGTCGCGGAGCTCACGAGGGCGGAGACTAGACGCTACGTGTTGATTGAGTTCGTTCATGACGGCAGTCGAGAGGCGTTCTCGGCGGATGCGCAAACGCTGCGGCAATGGATCGCCGAGATATCCACGTCATGAGGCGGCGGATGGGGAGCAGGCAGGCGCAGCCTAAACGAGCACCCGCCGGACCTCCGCTTCGTCGATAGAGGTCACCGTGGTGTCGCCGAGTCTGCGCTGAAGCACGAAACGCAGCTCCGTACCGACGCGTTTCTTGTCGTGTTTCATGGCCTCGATCACGGCTTCGCTAGAGACATCCACGTGACCGGTGTGAAAGCCGTAGGCGTCCAACAGCGCGTAAACCCGCCGCCGATACGATTCATCCGTGAGTCCCATGTTGCGCCCCAAGTCCAAGGCCCGGCAGATCCCCCAGGCGACGGCGTCGCCATGCGTCCAGGCGCCGAGCCCGACCGAAGCCTCCAGGGCGTGAGCGAAGGTATGGCCCAAATTGAGATGCGCGCGAAGCCCGCTTTCACGGAAATCCCGCTCCACGACATTCGCCTTGACGGCGATTGCGCGATCAATCATCTCCATGAGCGCCGAGCTGTCCCCGCGCAAGCGTGGGAGCGCGCCCCGGGATGCGCCCGAACCCGCAGTTGAAGCCGCCATCACGCCCGCGAGCTCCTCCAGGCGGAGGAGAATGGCTTCATCGTCCAAAAGCCCCGCCTTAATGACCTCGGCAAGCCCGCTGCGAAATTCCCGCTCGTCCAGAGTCTCGAGTGCGTCCACAAAGATTCGCACCTCCCGAGCCGGGTAGAAGGTGCCAACCATGTTCTTGAAGCCGTCGTAGTTGATGCCGGTCTTCCCCCCGATCGACGCGTCCACCATGCCGAGCAAGGTGGTAGGCACAAAGACGACGGGAACGCCGCGTAGGTAGAGAGATGCGGAAAAACCGACAACGTCGCTTACGGCGCCGCCGCCCACGGCCAGGAAGGTCGCCGAGCGGGGCAGGCCGGCATCGAGAGCACGTGAGAGGATACGTTGGACCTGCGAAAGGGTTTTCGAGGCTTCACCGGACGGCAACACGACGAGAGGCGGATCGGAACCGGAGTCGACGGCGGCATGCGCGCCCGCGGGATCGTCGTGATACGCGCTTTGATGAAGGAGCTTCCCAGGCGCGAAAAGCCGGGCCGTCGTCTCGTCGAAGGCAAGCAGGCACTGAGGATCGTGTTCGAATGCAGATAGGAAGTCGGACAGGCCACGCTCGGCAAGCTCAATGACGGTGTGATGGTCGCCGGCATGGAGTTGCCGACTGAAAGCTGAAGCCATAGGTCGAATCGGCCCGGCGGTGCTCAGCTTACCGGAGAGGCTTCGTCTTGAAGCGCGTTTACAAGATTCCGGACGAATGGATCGACAATGGAATAGATTCGCCGATTTCCCTGAACCTCGGACTTCACGATTCCCTTATCCTTGAGCACCGCCAGATGTTGTGAAACCACCGGCTGCGGCTGACTCAGGCACACCCACAGCTCCGACACGCAGGGTTGTTGTTGTCGGGCAATCAAGCACAGAAGCTTGAGGCGCACCGGATGACCACAGACCTTCAATTTTTGCGCATATTCAGAGATTTTGTTGTCTTGGCAGGTCGGATCAAGCTCTTCAAGCATTTCATCCATAAGGTACTCTCGCAGCGCCCGGCATGCAAGCCTATATATTCTCGTATATATATATTTCGTCTCACAAAGTCGG
>CAYFQV010000039.1:13674-19540 GCA_964345195.1 uncultured Spirochaetaceae bacterium | reverse complement strand
ATCGGACATATTCTGAAACGCATCGAATCGATGTCCGCAGGTTTCGCATTCGTACTCATAGGTGGGCATGAACCAGTTTCTCCTTCACCGATATCTGCGCTTGTTCTATAGCGGAATATACCAAAGTCACCGGGCGAGGGAAAGATCCGCGAAGCTCAGGGCCGATCGACTGTTCGTACGCTCAGACCTTCCAAGTCAATAATCCTGCCGAACCGGGATCCCCTGACCGGCCAGATAATCCTTAACTGCCGGCACACTATAGTCGCCGTAGTGCACCATTCCCGCAACCAGAGCCGCATCCGCCCTCGCCTTGGTGAAAACCTCGGCCAGGTGCATGGGCGTGCCGGCACCTCCGGAGGCAACTACCGGAACGGAGACGTTTTCCGATATGAGCCGCGTCAATGTGAGCTCGTAACCTTCCTTCGTGCCGTCGGCATCTATGGAGTTCACCACGATCTCGCCGGCCCCGCGAGATTCCGCCTCCTGCGCCCATTCCAGGGCATCCAGCTCCGTCGGCGTGCGGCCGCCGTGGATCACAACGCGGTACCCGCTCGGCATGGCGGGGTCCGCCTTTGCGTCCATCCCGAGGACCATGCATTGATTGCCGTAGAGCTCGGCGCCGGCGGTGATGATGTCGGGCTTGCGCACCGCTTGACTGTTCACGCTTACCTTCTCGGCACCGGAGAGAATCACCCGTCGGATATCATCAATGCTGCCGATCCCACCGCCGACCGCGAAGGGGATGTATATCTGCTCGGCGACCCGCTCTACGACATCGATCATAATACCGCGGCGCTCGGCACTGGCGGTTATATCGTAGAAGACGAGCTCGTCGACGCCGCTCTCATAGTAATCCCGGGCCATGACGACCGGGTCGCCGATATCCACGTTACCCGTGAACTTAACGCCCTTGGTGGTCTTGCCGTCGCGCACGTCGAGGCAGACAATAACACGTTTCTTTAGCATGAGACTTCCCTACTCAGCGCCGCGCACGCACCGGTGCTCACGCGGGACCCTCCATGAAATTCTTCAGAAGCTGCAAGCCGTAGCGGCCGGATTTCTCCGGATGAAACTGCGTGGCGCGAAGGTTCTGCCAGACAAGGGCGGCGCAGAAGCTGCGACCGTAGTCGCTCCAGCCGATCCAGGAGTTACGATCCGTTGGATCCGGGTAGTAGGAGTGTACGAAGTAGAACGATGTATCCTGTGGAATCCCGGCAAAAAGTGGGTCATCCTCGGTATGGCGGACACCGTTCCAACCCATGTGGGGCACCTTGAGCCCCTCCTGCTGTGGAAAACGCCGGGCAATGCCGGGAACAATGCCGAGCCCGACGGCATTGCGCTCTTCGGATGCATCCAGTACGATCTGGCTTCCCACGCATATGCCCAGCATGGGCCGCCCGGTGGCGAAGAAGTCCCGTAACGCGTCCGCCAGGCCGCCGCGGTTCAGCACCTCCATTGCCGCCTTGGCATCTCCGACCCCGGGAAAAATCACCTTGTCGGCGGAAAGCACCGCTTCCGGCGTATGTGTCACCGCGAAGTCGGCATCCAGTGCGCGAAGGGCGGTCTCCACGCTGCGCAGGTTTCCCCCTTCATAATCGACGACGGCAATTTGCATATGTACCTCGGCGCTCAACTATATCCGAGAAGACGCAGCACGTTAAGGAGCGTATCCGCCAAAAGAGCCTCCGGGACGATGAAGCCACGAACCTTTATCCGCGTCTCACGACGCTCAACACTGAGTGCTGGAAGCAGCTCGCGATCGGTGGTGGCCTCCGCGCCGCCTTCTCTGTCTCCACCGTCGTTGTCTCCACCGTCGTTGCCGGGGGACTCCTCGAGGGCATCCATTCGCACCCGGCGGCCGAGAAAGCGCATGAGTGTCGTGAAGACCCGGGCGTTGAGCTCTCCCTCCACGGCGACGTCACCGTCCAGACTCCAGAGAGCTTCCTCGAGGGGACGTGCGGCAACGCTAAGCTCCTGAATCGGCACTGTCGCCCGGCCGCCTGGGAACCAGTTCGGCAACTGCAGACTCGGCTCCCGGACGTAGATGCCGGCGGCCGCCCCATCTATGGCTAATCGCGCCTCAGTGGGTAGCGAGGCCGCCGGCGCCGAGCCTGCAATCGGGGCGAGTGCGTCGGACATCCGACCCTGGACTATCAGCAGATGTCCGCCGCGCAGCAGCGCCACGCCGAGATCCTCGCCGTCGAAACCGTCGGCAGCGCTCCAGTAGCGAAAGCGCCGGCCCGCGACATGCGTCTCCTCGCGATCCCAACCTTCCATGCGGCGCAACTGCGTGTTCACCAAGAACGGAGAAAAGTCACCGGTCACGACCGCGACCGCCGCCCGCGTTGATGCGCGATTCGAGTCCCTCCCGTCCGAGCTTGACTCACCGGGCGGAAACGGTAACGCCACGGCAACCCGGTCGATCCGGTCGAGCACCCGCTCACGATCGCTAGCCAATGGAAACCAGTCGTTGAGCAGTTCGGCGACCAGCGGCCGCGCTTGTTGAGCGTGGAAGGCGCCGTAGCCGCCATACCCACCGGGAAGCAGGTCCCACAGGGAGACGTCCCGGGGCGCGGGAACAACGCCGCAGCCCGCAAGGCTGAAGAGAAGAACCCAAACGATCGCTGCAAACACAGCTCGCGGGTGGCCCGCCCGAACGGAGCGAAGAATTGCCTTCATTGGCCCACAGTATACGCCTCTCCTCGGCGGCGTCCAGCACTCCCGCCTCGACAGGCTCAGCCGTTTCGGCACAGAGTAAACGCATGCACTCAGCAAGGCCGGACAGGGAAGGAAGCCACACACGCCGCATCCTCACTGCAGCGGTACTCTGTCAGGTCTTCGGCCTGCTCGGCATGCAAACAATCGAGCAAAACGGCTTACTTATCCTCTACCTCCGGAGACTCGGGGTGCCCGCCGCCGGCACGCTCGGTTTGCTGAGTCTGTTTTCTATAACGGTGGGCGTGGCACGGATCCCTCTGTCCCACATGGCGGATCGGATCGGTCGAAAGCGAGTCGGTACCGCGGGTACGCTTCTAGGCACCGCGGCGATTATCTTCATTGCCGGGGCGGGATCACTATCGATTGAGGTGCTACGGATCGCCGCAATCAGCGGTCTGATCCTGTTCGCACTGGGAGAGGCGTTCTTCGGCGCGGGCTGGTTCTCGGTCTTGCATCCCCTTGTCCCCGAGCATCGCCGAGGCTCTTTCTTCGGCGTGCTTCGTATAGCATGGCAAGCCGTGGGCATTGGGTTCACCGCAGCGGCGTCGCTCTTGCTGGACCGTTACCCCGAAGTCTGGATGTATCAACTGGTCTTTCTGGCAGTGGCCCTCGGGGCATTTGCGCGCGTCCTACTCTACCGGGTGCTCCCGGAGACAGAGCCACCGACCCGGGAACGTCCCTCGTTGCGGGATGCCCTCCACCGGATCACGCGACTGCCCGGATTCATGGGCTATCTCGTATACATCGGCTTTCGTTTTCTCTTCATGGGAGCGGCCATACAGGTGCTCGCGCTCCTGGAGCGGGAAGCCCTTGGCTTGTCGGATGGAACGGTAGTGGCCTTCGCGAACTACGGGCTGATCGGCAACATTCTGGGCTTTGTCATTGCTGCCCTGGTGGTGGACAGAATGGGTCGGCACCATCTGTTCCGGGTCACGCATGCGCTCCTCATCCTGGTGCTCGGTGCCTTCGTATCCCGGGCCTTTATCCCGGGCTATCCGGTGGCGGCGCTCTACCCGCCGCTGCACGTACTCCTCGGCATGGGGATCGCCTCCTTCTCCGTCGCTCGCACCGCCGAGGAGTTCAGTCTGGTCCACATTGAGAGCAAGGCGCTCGCACTCTCCTTCGTGGGATTTGCCTTCGTCGGCGGGCGCGCAGCCGGCCGTCTGACGTCGTCTCTACTACTTGGAAAGCGCGGCTTGCCGACGGCGATCGAGATCTTCGGAGCCTCACTATCTCAATACGATGTCGTCGTGGGTATTATGATGCTGGGTATGCTCGTTACGCTGCCGCTACTCCGGCTTGTCCCCGCGGTCCGGCACCGGCGATAGACGGGCCGCCAAGAGAACTTCGAGCTCCTGCGCCGAGACCGGCTTGCCGAAGAAATAGCCCTGGGCGTATCCGGCCCCGATTCGCTGAAGAACCGGAATCTGCTCGGCACGGCTTACCCCTTCGACCACGATCTCCTTACCCCGCGCACGGATACCCGTGGCAATGCCTGCAAGGTAGGCCTCTTCGGTGCTGTCGGCGGCAAGATCATCCGCAAAAACCTGGTCGATCTTGATAACCGTCACCGGCAGTTGTTTCAGATATCCGAGAGAAGAGTGGCCGGTGCCGAAATCATCGATCCACACCTCGACCCCGCTAGCCCGGATGCGCTCGATGCGCTCCACCGCGCTGTCGGGATCCTCCATGCAGCGGCTCTCGGTGATCTCCAGCCGGAGCGCCTCGGGCGGTACGCCTTCGGATTCAAGGGCGTTCGTCACAACCTCCACGAGGTACTCATCGTTGAACTCCGCGGCGCTAACGTTCACGGTGCAGAAGATACCGTAACGGTAATACCACGTCGCCAGTCGCTGTACGGCTTCATAAATCACCCACTTATCAATGGCTGAAATCGATCCGCTCTCCTCAGCCACTCCAATGAAGTCACCCGGCGGAACCAAACCCCGCGTGGGGTGCTGCCAACGGACGAGCGCCTCCACCCCGACGATCGTGCCGTCGAGCTTCACAATGGGCTGATAGTGCAGGCGAAACTGCTCACCGCCGAAGGCCCGGGTAATTTCGGTGCGAAGCGCCATGCGGTGCATTGCTCGCTCATGGAGGCTATGGTCGTAGAGGAGGAAGGCCTCGTTTCTGTTCTGCGCCTCGATCACCGCGGAGTTGGCTAGCTGTACCAGCAGCTCGCCGTCGAGTCCGTCCTGCGGGTAGAGAGCTACACCAATGTGGCACGGAATGATGACGTCCTGCGCGCGGTAGCGGTAGGGAAGGGTTACGGTATCATGGATCTTCTGCGCAACGATGGCGGCATCCATGCTCTGGGCCATACTCGTGAGAACAGCAACCAGGTTGCTTCCTTCGAAGCGGAACACGTAGTCGCTGTCGCGAACGCTCTCTTTGACGCGGAGACCCGTATTCTCCAAGAGGAGGTCGCCGATCTGATGGCCAAGGGTCTGATTAATGTCTCGAAAATTGCGCAGGTGGATGAAGAGAATAGCCCGCAGGCGCCCGCCCCCGCCTTCCCGACGCGCTCGAGTCAACTCTCGATCGAGCATGTTCGAGAGACTGCGGCGATTGTAGAGACCGGTCAGCGGATCGCGATACTCGAAGTTGGCGAGCTTGTTCTCCACCTCACTCAAGCGGGTGACATCGTGCGAAAATACGAGGGCATGCGTGACGGTATCGCTCTCCGGCGGGTAGGGATAGTAGGAGACGTGTAGGTTCTTCTCGAGGGCGCCGAACTCGAAGCGGTCAATGTAGTGAACCTCTTCTCCCCCGAAGCAGCTGTCCAGGTAGCCCTTGATCGTTGACTCGAACTTTTCACGACCCCACACATCCGCCACGGTTCTTCCGAGCAGCTCACTCTTGTCCACGCCCATGCCGGCTGCGTACGTATCATTCACGATTTCGTACACGTAGTTCCGACTGATAAGGGTGATGAAGTCTCGAGATTGATCGACAATAAACTGGTATGCGTCACCACTCACGTGCGGCTCCTCGGCTCGAACGCCGTTATTGGCGCGCCATGGTCGGCGAAGCGCTCCCGCGCATACCCAATAATACGGCGGACGTTCCCAATACGCCGGAAGCTCCTGGTGTTTCCGATCACACCGTCGAACACAGGAAACGCCATCTCCGCTCGCTCTCGGTC
>CAYFQV010000039.1:4708-13574 GCA_964345195.1 uncultured Spirochaetaceae bacterium | reverse complement strand
GCCGCCTGCCGATCCAGGGATTCCTCGACCCGGACGATCCGTTCGAGAACCTGTGGATCCGGGCTGACCGTACCGCCGGGCACGACCTCCCTGATCCAGGCGGCGAGATTGCCTTTGACGTAGTTGCCGATGCTTTCCAAGGTTTCTCGCGACAAGTCCATAGTGTCCCTCATACCCAACACTACAATGCGTTGAGCGCCACTACTTCAAACGTAGCGAAAAACACGCCGGAACGGAAGGCCCGCGGCTCCAGGAGCGACGGCGCGCGCTATGCGGGTAAACACGCGAGGTGCCGCGGTGCCCCGTGTGACACAGGGCGCCAACGCGTCACGCGGACGCCGGCGCCGCCTTCTCGAGAGCGATGTACACGGTCTCCTCGCCGACCTCGATCGGCTGAGCATGATCGGGACGCTCCCAGCGCAGCTCTTCGGCTAAGGTCTCGTTCATGAGGTAGTCATGGAAGTTATCCACGGCGGCCTTCACACCGTTCTCGCCGTCGATGTACAAGATTATCCGATCGGTGACATTCAGACCGCTCTCCTTGCGGAGATTCTGCACCGCGCGAATCACGTCCCGGACGAGGCCCTCTTCCCGAAGCTCTTCAGTGATCTCCGGATCAAGGGCTACCGTCAGAGAGCCTTCGTTCAAGACGCGGAGGTTCTCCTTCTCGTGCCGGTGCACCACCACGCTCTCCTGCGTAATATCGATACTACGCTCCCCGAGATCGATGTTGAGCACGGTCCCTTCCAGAAGACTCTGGATCTCCCGGCTCGAGAGTGCCTGGATCTTCTGCGCGGCATTCTTCATATCCTTACCGAGCTCCTTGCCGAGCACGCGGTAGTTGGCCTTGGCCTCGAACTCGACCAGGTCCTCCTCATTCTCTCGGAAGACCGCGTCTTTTACGTTGAGCTCCTCACGGATAATATCCTCCATCTCTCGGAGAATGCGTCGCTCGTCGGGAGCCCTCGTGACCAAATGGATAGCCCGCAGGGGCTGGCGGATCTTGAGGTTGTGCATGTTCCGCAGGGCCCGGCCCATGCTAACGGTCTGCTGGGTCAGTGCCATCTTCTGTTCGAGCTCGTAGTCTCGGCGGCTTTCGTCGGTCACCGGATAGTCACAGAGGTGTACGGACTCCGACGTTTCCTCCGCGCGCAAGTTACGGTAGATCGCCTCGGTAATGAAGGGGACGATCGGCGCGGCGACTTTCACGAGCTTCATGAGCACCGTGTAGAGCGTCTCGTAGGCCTGTGCCTTGTCGGCGTCGTTCTCGCTACGCCAGAAGCGCCGGCGACTACGGCGGATATACCAGTTGTTCAGATTATCAATGAAGCCGACAATAGGCTCAATCGCGTGCTGGAGGTCGTAAGCCTCCAGTTGCTCCGTCACGTCCTTCACGAGCCGTTCCGTCTCGGAGAGCACCCAGCGGTCGAGGGGATTGTCCGGATTGCTAATGTCGCCGGTGGGCTGCGCTTCATCGATATTCGCGTAGGTAACGAAGAAGCTGTAGGAGTTCCACAGCGGTATAATCACCGTCTTGAGGACGTCGCGAACCCCCTCGTCCGTGTAGCGTAAGTCCTCGCCGCGTACAACAGCGGAGTTCATGAGGAACAGCCGCAGGGCATCCGCCCCGAAGTTATTGATCACATCCAGGGGGTCGGTGTAGTTCCGCTCACTCTTGCTCATCTTTTTGCCGTCTTCGGCAAGGACGAGCCCGTTGACCACGCAGTTCTTGAAGGCCGGCGATTCAAAGAGCGCCGCCCCGAGCACGGTGAGGGTGTAGAACCAGCCACGCGTCTGATCCAGTCCCTCGCAGATGAAGTCCGCCGGGAAGTTGCGCTCGAAGAACTCTTTGTTCTCAAACGGATAGTGATTCTGTCCGTAGGGCATGGCCCCGGACTCGAACCAGCAGTCCAAGACCTCGGGAACCCGGCGCATGGTCCCGGAGCCGTCTGGAGCCGGCCAAGTAATCTCATCCACGTAGTGCTTGTGCAGGTCCTCCACCGTGACCCCGGACTTCTCCTCCAACTCGGCTCTACTGCCAATGCACTCGGTGTAGTCGCTTCCATCGCTCTTCCAGATCGGAAGTGGGTTGCCCCAATAACGGTTCCGGGAGATCGCCCAATCCTTGGCGCCTTCGAGCCATTTTCCAAAACGCCCCTTCTGCAGATGTGACGGCACCCAGTTGATCTGATCGTTCGCCTTCAGCATGGTCTCCTTGATCCGCGGGACATCCACGAACCAGGAGGAGACCGCCCGGTAGATCAGGGGCAGCTTGCTGCGGTAGCTGAAGGGATAGGGGTGGCGGTAGGTCTCCCGCTTGACGAGCTTGCCCTGCGCCTTGAGGTCCTTGATGATCTGCGGATCCGCATCCTTCACGAAGTAGCCCTCGTAGTCCGCGACGTCGGCGGTAAACTTGCAGTCCGCATCAATGGGCACGACGGTGGTAACGCCGGTGTCCCTGAAGAGCTTGTAGTCGTCCTCGCCGAAGCCCGGGGCAACGTGGACAATACCGGTACCCTCCTCGGCGGTGGCGAAATCCGCGACCCGGGTCGTGAAGGCGCCCTCCTCCTTGTGGGAGGCGAAGTAGGGAAAGAGCGGCTCGTAGGTCAAGCCACCGAGCTCGGCGCCGTTGTACTCCTGCAGCACGGTGTAATCCTCTTCGGAGCGGTAGTAGTGCGAGAGCCGCTCCCCGGCGAGAATGTACTGATCATCACCGTCCTGTACCCGGACATACGCGACCTCGGGACCAAGCGCCAGGCCGAGGTTCGACGGTAGCGTCCAGGGGGTGGTCGTCCAGGCTAAGATGTAGACGTTTGCATCGTCCTGTGCTCCGACCTTTTCCGGTTCCTCCAACTTGAAGCGCACGGTGATGGCGGGGTCATCGACCTCATGGTAGCCACCCAGATTGACCTCGAAGTTGGATAGCGGCGTTGCCAGAGCGGGATCGTAGGGGAGGATGTAATAGCCCTCGTAGATCAGGCCCTTGTCCCAGAGCTGCCTGATGACCCACCAAATGGTCTCCATGTAGTCGGGTTCCATGGTCTTGTAGTCGTGCTCGAAGTCGACCCAGCGTCCCATGCGGGTGACGACCTCCTCCCACTCGTTCACGTAGCGCAGCACAACCGACCGGCAGGCCTCGTTGAACTCGGCGACCCCGTACTCCTCTATCTCGGCGGCGCCGGAGATGCCGAGCTCCTTCTCCATTTCGTACTCGACGGGCAGGCCGTGGGTGTCCCAGCCAAATCGGCGGTAGACCTTCTTCCCGCGCATGGCCTGGAAGCGAGGGATGATGTCCTTGATGGTACCCGGAACGAAGTGGCCGAAGTGCGGCAGGCCGGTGGCAAAGGGCGGACCGTCGTAGAAGACGAACTCCTCCCGGCCGTCGCGCTGATCAATGGACTTCTTGAATACGTCGTTCGCCTTCCAAAACTCGAGAACGGACTCTTCCAGCTTTGGAAAGCTGACCTTCGGGTCAACAGGCTCGTACAAAAGGACCTCCCTGGCTCCTCAAGAGCACCACGTGATTCGGCGTAAGAGATTGAACACTATGGATCGATGCCCAAGCGGTCCCGCCCCGAGCGTCCCCAACAGCGACGATTCCCAAGGCTGAGACGAGTCACGCACCTTACGCCCTCTCTGCGGTCATTCGAAGGTATCAAAGTGCCCTGGAAAGAGCAACGCGGCAGCCCGGGCTCGGGCATGGCCGTCCGGCGGTTCGCTTTCCGTCCTTGACCCGCAGGGGTGAAATACATACCCTCACGGAGTTCTAACTATTCGTCGTCCGCGGGTCGTCGCTAATCCGGCGAAGCGGCGGCGGAACACGGGAATACAAGGGAGGAAATCATGCTTCGACGTATGTTTGTAGTCGGGCTCGTGCTATTCGTTGCGGTAAGCTTCGGTCTTTTCGCGATAGGACAGCAGGAGTCGGGCGCCGATTCCGGGGAGTCGGAGAGCGACCAGTCGCAGGATGCGGAGCTTGAGCGCACACCGCAGGATCCGCGGCTCCATGAGCCCGGTCAGCTGACCGTTGCTACGGGCGATCCGGTCTATCCGCCGTGGATGCTGAACAACGATCCGGCAAGCGGTGAGGGCTTCGAGAACGGCCTGGTTTACGCTCTGGCGGAGGAGATGGGCTTCGACCAAGAAGATGTTGTCTGGGTGACGACGACCTTCGATCAAGGAATCACACCCGGCGAGAAGCCCTACGACTTCGTAATCGCGCAGTACTCGGTTACCGAGGAGCGCCGAGAGTTCGTCGACTTCTCGATAGTTTACTACCAGCCCAAAAAAGCCGTCGTGGCGCTGTCCGACAGCTCCGTGGCGGATGCGAACAGTCTCGAGGAGCTCCGTGAAGCTGAATGGGGAGCCACCATCGGTACTACGGATCTCGACTACATTGAGAACCGGATCGGCGTTGAGGATGTCGCCGTCTTCGACGACCAATCCGGGGTCTTTCAGGCGCTTCTGGGCGGACAGATCACCGCAACCACGCAGTCGGTACCGACGGCGCTCTACGCCACAGCGGTGCAGGTACCGGAGGCGGAGATAACCGCCACCCTGCCGGCCGACCCCAACGATCAGGGTCACGGCCTTGTCTTCGAGAAGGGCAACCCGATCGTGCCCTGGGTCAACGACGCCCTGCGGGAGATCATCGACGCCGGCGTGGTGGAGGAGCTGCGGCTCGAATACCTCGTCGGGGATGAGTCTATCCAACAGATCGAGGGCTAAGGAGTCCGGCAATTGAGCTCTGAGCGTCCCGCCCCGGCGCGAAAGCCGGGGCGCACGCTCCGCGCGCGGGACAAGTACCTCCCGGGTATCATAAGCGTCGGCAGCGTTATCGTCGTCGTGGTGGTGCTGCGGCAGGTGGTTACCTCCGCGGAGCAGTGGCCACGCATACGCCGACAGTTTTTCAGCCTCGATGCGATAATCGAGGTGTTCCCACAGGTTCTCGGCGGCTTTGCCATTAACATGTCGGTCTGGGCGGTGGCTCTGGTCGCCATTGCGGTCTGGGCGCTCGCGCTGGCTATCTTCCGCTCACTCATAGGCCCCTGGTTTACTCCGCTTCGAGTGTTCACCGTGGTCTATATCGACCTACTCCGCGGATTGCCGTCCTTGCTGATGGTACTGCTCTTCGGGTTTGGGGTTCCGGCGTTGCAGATTCCGGGTCTCCCGCAGAGCAACCTATTCTGGGGCGGCGTCGCTCTCGTGCTCACCTATTCCGCGTATGCCGCGGAGGTGTACCGATCCGGCATGGAGGCGGTTCACACGGGTCAGCGGGCCGCGGCGAAGGCTCTCGGCCTCTCGCAATGGCAGACGCTACGCTTCGCCATTGTGCCGCAGGCGGTGCGAAACGTCATTCCGTCCCTGCTCAACCTCGCGGTGGCGCTACAAAAGGATGTCGCTCTCCTCAGCGTTATCGGCGTGCGCGACGCCGTGCGGGAAGCACAAATCTACACTGCTCGAACATTCAACTACTCATCCCTGATCGCTGCCGCCGTGTTGTTCTTGCTGGCAACCATTCCAATGGCGCGCTTCACGGATTACGTAACGAAGAAGGATCGAGAGCGGCGCCTTCAGAAAATGCTGTGAGCCTGTGCGGATAAGTTGCAGCGGAGTGAGAACTACATGAACGAACGTGACAGTGGGGCGCGAAGCTCCGCGAAACCACGAGTCCGGATCGAAAAGCTGACCAAGTACTTCGGGTCGAAGATGGTGCTCAAGGATATAGATCTCGGGGTTAGCCCACACGAGGTGGTGTGCCTCATTGGCGCGTCCGGCTCCGGGAAGTCCACACTGCTTCGCTGTGTAAGCGATCTCGTCGACTTCGACGCCGGCGCGATCTACCTCGACGAGGTTTCGATTCACGACCCCTCCTTCGGACGGAACGGGCTGCATAAGCGCGTCGGCATCGTCTTTCAGGCCTATAACCTCTTCCCGCACATGAAGGTGCTTGACAACATTACGCTCGCACCGCGACACGTCCACGGAGTCGCGCGCCGGGAAGCTGAGGAGCGCGCTCGTGAGTTGCTGTCACTTTTCAGTCTCGACGACTTCTCCACATCCTACCCGGAACAGCTCTCGGGAGGTCAGCAGCAGCGGGTCGCAATCGTTCGCGCCATGGCCACGAATCCGGATGTCTTGCTGCTGGATGAGATCACCGCGGCTCTAGATCCGGAGTTGATAGGCGGCGTTCTGCAGATCATCAAGGATCTCAAGGAACGCGGCATGACCATGATCGTGGTTACGCACGAGATGGGATTCGCGCGAGACATTGCCGACCACGTGTGCTTTCTCGACGACGGGCGCATCCACGAAGAGGGGCCGGCTCGGAAGCTGTTCTCGGACCCGGAGCATCCACGGACCCGGCAGTTCCTACAGCGCATCATTGAAGCAGGAAGGATGTGACAAGGCGGCAGACAGCCGCTTCAGTGTGCCCAATTCTTGATCCGCCGGCTCTTCGAGGGCGAAGCGCTTTCTTGACCAGGTTTCTTCTTTTCACTGGCGGGTCACAGCGCTATCTTCTGGCCATGAGTCGAAAGAGTGTATTTGTCATCGGGGCCGGTTTCGGCGGACTCTCGGCGGCGGCCTACCTGGCGAAGGCCGGCTACGACGTGACTGTTCTGGAAAAGAACAGCTGGCCCGGCGGCCGAGCCCAGGCTATGGAACAAGACGGCTACCGCTTCGACATGGGCCCGAGCTGGTACTGGATGCCGGAGGAGCACGATACCTGGTTCAGTGACCTGGGATTCGATCGCTCAAAACTCTACGGGCTCACCCGGGTCGATCCGAGCTACACCGTTTTTTACGGAAACGCCCATGATCCCACCGACCGACGCCGCCTGGAGATCCCCGCGGACTTCGAGGGCGCCAAGCAGGTCTTCGAGTCGGTCGAGGCGGGCTCCGGCGAACGACTGCAGGCCTACTTGCAGCAGGCGCGAGACAAGTACGAGCTCGCCATGGGAAATTTCATCTACCAAAACTTCTATTCCATCTTCGACTTTTTCAACTGGACCGCCATCCGCAAGCTCGGCACGCTTAACATCCTGAAGAACTACCGACAGATGATTCGCCGCTACATCTCCCACCCGGACCTACAGCGGATTCTGGAGTTCCCGGTGGTGTTTCTCGGCTCCAGCGCCAAGACGACGCCGGCCATGTACACGCTCATGAACCACATCGACTTCGACCTCGGAACCTGGTATCCCGACGGCGGCTTCTCCGGCGTTGCACGGGCCATGCAGCAGGTCTGTGAAGAACTGGGTGTCAGGTTCCGATTCAACACCGAAGTAACGAGCCTCCAGGTAGATGATCGACGCGTCTCACGTGTCGGGATCCGCTGCGACTGTGACGAAGATGAGCTTACTGCCGACATCATTGTGGCCAACGCCGACTATCCGCACGTGGAGCTGAACCTACTGCCCAAGCGCGCCCGTTCCATTCCGGAACGACGCTGGAACCGCGCGGCGTTGGCGCCGGCGGTCGTGAACTACTACATTGGCCTCAATCGGAAGCTCGAGGGCTTGGCGCACCACACGTTCTTCTTCGATGCCGACTGGGACGAGCATTTTTCGGCGGTCTACGAGAAGCCTCGCTGGATCGACAATCCCCTCTTCTACATCCATATCCCCTCAAAGACTGATGAAGCCGTCGCCCCCGCCGGCGGTGAGGCCCTCTTCATTCTCGTTCCCGCCGCGCCGGGTTTGCAGGCAAGTGAGCTGCTTCGCAAGCGCTACTTCGACAACATCATCGACCGTATGGAGGCGCACACCGGCCTCTCCATTCGCGACGCCGTCGTGACCTATCGCGACTATTCCTTGGAGGAGTTTAGCCGCGACTACAACGCCTACAAGGGGAACGCCTTCGGCCTCGGCCAAACCCTCTTTCAGACCGCCTACTTCCGACCCGCCAACAGATCAAAAAAGGTATCCAATCTCTACTACGCAGGGCAGTTCACCGTACCGGGGACCGGCACAACCATGAGCACCATTTCCGGCCGCGTCGTTGCGGATCGCATCCAACACGAGCAGGGATAATCACGAGCGGCGCTCATCCACCGATCCGGGCGCCGTGGGAGCTCGACGGACCGATACCCACCTTGAGCATGTCGAAAACGCTGATTGTCGGAATGTCGTCATGATAGTCCGCAAGCTCACACTGCTTCAACGCGCAGATAGCCCCCGGCGGCGTACTCCCGCATGCCCGTGTCGGCGGTGACGAGCAGGGCGTCCCGGTACCGGGCGGTGGCAACGATCACCTGATCCGCAAAATCCGCCGGCGGACTACCGGGAAGAGCGCCGGCCTCGACGGCGACGGCGGGGTCCAGCGGAGCCACGACGAGACCCGGCGTGTCCAGCGCGCGCGAGACCCAGTCGGCGGCGGGAAGAGGCGTGCGCAGGAGGCCTGTGCGTACCCATCGTCCTATTTCCCAGACAGAGACAACCGACAGCAGCAACTCAGTATCCCGCGCCGCCGCCTCGATCCGTCTTTGCACGGTGGTATTGGACAGCCGGGGGTCGCCGTTCATCAACCACACGAAGACGTGGGTGTCGAGGAGGAGCCGTCGGTTATCCGTCCGCGCCACCAGGTGCGCTCAGTCCCGACGGCCCCACGATGTCGCCCTCTATGCTGAGAAGCCCCTCGAGCCTGCCGAACAGCGGAGCCGGCTTCTCGTCCCCGACCGCAACCATCTGCGCGACCGGGTGGCCACGCTTGGTAATGACCACCCGTTCGTGGTTGTCGTGAACGTGATCCATGAGGCTCAGACACTGAGCCTTGAATTTGCCCGCTGCAATTTCCATAGAGCAGCCCCCCAGTAAACCACTTCTGCTCTTCTGGTCTTACCATGGTCATATTACTATGGTCATAA
>CAYFQV010000039.1:0-4608 GCA_964345195.1 uncultured Spirochaetaceae bacterium | reverse complement strand
CGCGGCCACACCGTATACCTGTTGTGTCCTGAATACGGCGGCCGACTCTTCGGAGATGATCCCGATACAATCCGCTTTCCTTCGATTCCCTACTTCTTTAAAAAGATGAAGGAGCGCCGGTTCGTCTTCCCGAACTTTCGAAAACTATTCAAGCTCCGGCGCCTCGGCGTGGACGTCATCCACTCGCAAGTGCCGGGTAACATCGGCGTCTACGGTCTTATTGCCGGATGGTTGTTCGGCATCCCCCATGTGCACACCTACCACACCCTGTACATGGCCTACGTGCACTACATGCCCATTCCACGCTCGATCTCCACGCGCTCGGTACGGTGGATCTCCCGAAAATTCCTTGGTCGCTGCCAACGTGTTGTCGCGCCAAGCTATGATATCCGCCGAGAGCTGAAGAGTTACGGCGTGGACGCGCCGATCGACGTTATCCCAACCGGCATCGAGACGCGGCGCTCTCACGCCTTCCTGAATCCGGCGAAGCTCAAGGACAAGTACGGCATCCGCGCGGATGAGCCCTGCCTCCTGTACGTCGGACGTTTGGGCCCGGAAAAGAATGTCCAGTTTCTGTTCAGTGTGATGACCGAGCTCCGCCGGCGCGGTCGCGGCGCTCAACTGCTTGTGATCGGTGACGGACCCGACCGGACGCGGCTCGAGGGGCTGGTACAGCAGGCTGGTCTGCGGGATCGGGTCACCTTCGCCGGTTACATACCTCGGGAACAAGTCTTCAGCTTCTATCACATGGCGGACCTCTTCGCCTTCGCATCGAAAACGGAGACCCAGGGTCTGGTGCTCCTCGAGGCGATGAGCGTTGGGACTCCCGCCGTCGCCGTGGCGGTAATGGGTGTTGCCGATCTCATGGCCGACAACAAGGGTGGTATTGCCGTTCGCCCACAAACGGATGAGTTCGCGAACGCAGTCGAGAGTCTTCTCGACAACAATGAGCTCTACATGCAAAAGCGCCGTGAAGCCGAGGAGAAGGCGCACGAGTGGTCGGTTAGCCGGAGCGTCGACCGTATGCTCTGGTCCTACGACCAGTCGATTCGTGATCACAAACGCCACGGCACACCTCGGCACCGCCACCGCGACTGGAGCGTCGCAGCGGAAATCGGCTTGTAGGAGTAGACATGAGCGAAACGAGTAACATGGACGACAACACACAAGAGCCCGAGACGCGATCCATTCGCATTCAGGCCGAGCGCAGCAGTCACGGGGAGCACAGCGTCCCGATCTACGCAAGCTCGAGCTTTGTCTTCGACTCCGCCGAACACGCGCGGGAGCTCTTCGCCGGCGAGCAATCAGGGCAGATCTACTCCCGCTACGGCAACCCGAACACGGATGAGTTGGTTAGCAAACTCTGCGCGCTCGAGGACTGTGAAGACGGCGTGGCTACGGCCAGCGGAATGGCCGCCATGTTTGCAAGTCTGGCTTCCTTTCTCCGCACAGGGGACCATGTTCTGGTGTCGCGAGCGGTATTCGGCTCCACGAGCCAGATTGTTGCGCGCCTGCTCCCGCGCTGGGGCATTTCGTATGACTTCGTGGATCTCGCCGATCCGGAGCAATGGAAGCGCGCGCTTCGGCCTGAAACGCGACTTCTTTTCGTTGAGACCCCGTCCAACCCCGGGCTCGAAATTGGCGACCTTGCGGCCCTCGGCGAGATTGCCCGAGATGCGAATGCCATCTTCAGCGTAGACAACTGCTTCGCCACGCCGGTACTGCAGAACCCCGCCCACTTCGGCGCGGATATCGTCACCCATTCCGCCACGAAGTTTATAGATGGTCAGGGGCGCGTTCTCGGCGGAGCCGTCCTCGGCCGAACCGAGCTTATTGAGGAGCTCCGCTTTTTCACTCGTCATACCGGCCCGGCACTCTCTCCCTTCCACGGCTGGTTGCTCTCCAAGAGCCTGGAGACCCTTCACGTTCGGATGGAACGCCACTGCGCGAACGCCCGGCGCATTGCGGAGTTTCTCGAGAGCCACTCGGCGGTGTCCGCGGTCCGCTACCCCTTCCTGCCGTCACATCCACAGTACGACCTGGCCCGTCGCCAGATGCGCGACGGCGGCGGGATTGTTAGCTTTGAGCTCGCCGCGGGGAACGGCGGCGACGCCGGCACCGCCGCCGCGGCTTTTCTGGATGCGCTGCAGCTCGTTTCGCGCTCGTCCAACCTCGGGGATACCCGCAGTATTGCCACCCATCCGACTACGACGACACACTCGAAGCTCAGTGAGGAGGAGCGCAGAGCGGTTGGAATCACTCCGGGCCTCATCCGGATCTCCTGCGGGTTGGAGCACGTGGATGATCTGATAGGAGATGTGGACCAAGCCCTCGCCGCGGCCCACGGACATAGTTGACCGACGACCTGCAGGACCAGATTGAGCAGTATACACAGCTCCAATTCGCCCGCGCCGGCGGCGCGGGCGGCCAGCACGTGAACAAGGTCAACACAAAGGTCGTCGCACGACTGCCTATAGCGGCGCTTTCGGCACTGAGCGACGCCGAGCGTGCGCGTATCCGCCGCAGGCTCGCCAACCGCATTAACAAGGATGATGAGATCATCCTGCATGCAGAAGAGGAGCGTAGCCAGCTGCTCAATCGTAGGCGGGCCATGGCCGACCTGGAGGCGCTCATTAACCGCGCCCGCATTCCCGACAAGCCGCGGCGGCCGACGAAGCCGACTAAAGCCTCGCAACGAAGACGCGTGGAGCGCAAGCGCGTCCGCGGCGAGAAGAAGCGCCGACGAAAAGGGCCTCAGCCGCCGGAAGAGTGACACCGGCCGGAACGGCCGGAGATCATACGAGGATTATGGAAGGAGACGATGGCAAAGGAGCACGCTATGATCGTACGCGCAATTACGGTTCAGGTCCGGGAGTCGGACATTGAAGGGTTCAAAGAGGCCACCAGGGCAAACCACGAGGGCTCCGTGCGGGAACCCGGCGTTCTGCGCTTCGATGTTCTCCAAAACAGCGAACGGCCCACGGAGTTCCTGCTCTACGAGGTTTACCGCTCACAAGAGGCAACGGAGGCGCACAAGCACACCGATCACTACGCGAGCTGGAAGAAAACGGTGGAACCCATGATGGCCGGTGAGCGCCGCCGCGTTGAGTATGAGGTCGTGGCTCCGGCCGAGCCGGAGGCGTGGGAAAGCTAAGGCTTCAGTACGCACTCGTTCCGGACTCGCCCTGTACAATGGCAATGCCGGCGCTTGCGCCGATGCGGGTAGCCCCGGCCTGTATCATGGCCCGTGCGTCCTCCCGCGTGCGCACGCCCCCGGAGGCTTTGACCCCCATATCCGGCCCGACGCTACGCCGCATGAGCGTAATGTCGTCGACCGTTGCCCCGCCACCACCGAAGCCGGTCGAGGTCTTGACGAAATCCGCCCCGGCCTCTTTCGCTGCACGGCACGCCGCAACTTTCTGGTCATGGTCCAGCTTACTCGTTTCCAGGATCACCTTGGTCTTGACCAGGCTCGGCGTCGCGGCTACCACCGCGGCAATGTCTTCCTGAACGGCACCGTGCCTTCCGGCGCGGAGCTCCCCAATGTTCAGCACCATGTCGATCTCATTGGCGCCGGCCTCGGCGGCCCGCCGCGCCTCGAAGGCCTTTGCCTCAGTCGTCATGGCGCCGAGGGGAAAACCGACGACGCTTGCAACCGCTACATTCCGGCCTGCAAGACGC
The DNA here is from genome assembly GCA_964345195.1 of uncultured Spirochaetaceae bacterium. Taxonomy (GTDB): domain Bacteria; phylum Spirochaetota; class Spirochaetia; order DSM-27196; family PWMO01; genus CAYFQV01. Next base: position 927 of record CAYFQV010000039.1, on the reverse strand, counting down.
TCGGCGCAGAGCTGCGTCCAGTAACCGTTCACGCACACCGCGTAAAATCCGTGCTCCGCGGCCTCCTCACAGAGTTGCTCAATGCTCTCCTGAGTGGTTTCCGGCTTGAGCTGGGTATGATCAATATAGCGAGCGAGCTCACCGGCGTTGTCCGGCGCTTTACCCGACCCGTCCTGCTGGGGACTTTCGAAAAAACGCAGTACATTCACAATGTTCCTCCGTGCTAGAGTGTAACTCAGCAACACGGAACAGGAGAAGGTTACGATCCCATGAGCTTCCATATCTCACTCCGCGGTTTCATCTTCAGCCTCGTCATCATTACGATTGCGACCGCCCTGCTCGCCGGCTGCGCGACCGGCAGCGGTACCCTCGCCGCAACGGTGGTCGAAACCGAACGGGACGACGCCGAGAAAACGGACGACCAAGAAAACGAGGACGCCGAGGCCGAACGTGACGCCGACGAGGGGGTCCCTATCGGCAGCAGTGACTCCGACGACAACGACGACGACGACGGCAAGGAGGACGGCGAGAACGGCGACGATCTCGTTATCTCCACCACCCCCGTGGATGCCCTCGTCTACATTGACGGTCGCTACCTCGGCCGTGCCCCCCTGCGCATTGAGACCGTGGAGCCGGGTCGCTACACCATCCGCGTAGCCGCGGAGGGATACGTTGGAGTGACCCAGAGTATTCGCATTGAAGAGGGGTCCCAGGTGGATATCACCATCCGCCTCGAGCCGATAACCGGCCGCCTTCACCTGACCGGCGACGTCGACGGCGCAACCGTTCGCTTAGACGGAAGCGCCGCGGCGAGCGTCGCCGTGGAGCGCCGGGGCATGGACTACGAGCTCCCGATTGGGAGATATCGAGTCGTCGTGGAGCGCTTCGGATACGAGCCCTTCCGTCGCACTTTAGAGGTGGAGGAAA
>CAYFQV010000038.1:1946-23931 GCA_964345195.1 uncultured Spirochaetaceae bacterium | reverse complement strand
TCTCCCATTCCGGTGCGCTCTTGCATGATTGTGTTTACTTGATCCAGCGGAAGCTGCAGTGCCACGAAGAGACTAAGCTCTCCCTGGTTCACCACGGCGTCGGCTATGAAAGCCGCCGGCTCGCCACCGGAAGGCTCGTACGGTTCAAAGTCCCCAAAGGCGAAATCCTCCGCCTCGGCGGCTTCCCGGACCGCATTGCCGAGGCTCGAATCGGAGTACGGGCCGGTGAGAATGTTGGTCTGATAATCCGCTTCTTCCGCGACCGTGTAGAAAATGTAGCCGTCGGGATCGATCAGAAAGAGGTCGTAGTAGCCGTACTCCTCGACGAAGATGTCGTAGTAATCACCGGTGGTCCCCTCTATTTCCGGGGTAATGGCTTCATCCACATCTTCTTTCGTCACAATTCCCCAGTTCATCCCGGCCACATTTAGGGGAGCGTAGGAGGCCATGACGAGTTTGCCCGAAGAGTCAAGAAAGACCTCGGTCCCCTCCTCCCCGTCGACGGCGGCTTCGAAATACTCCGGGGCGATCTCCGTCGCGTCGTAGCCGAAGACGAGATTGTCACCCATGGTGGTAATATCACTTCGAAGAATAATGCGATCCCCGACGCGCTGACCGAAATAGGTCTCGCCGGTTTCCCCCAGTCCCTGTCGATTCGCCGTAATCTCCTGCAGGGTCCGGGCTAGCTCGCCGCCGGGCACGAGCATGTCCGCGCTCACGTTGACCTGCCGAAGATAGTTTTCCGCCGCCTGCGCCTGGTTGCTGCGTACCGCCTCGAGCTTCCGCAGCGCCTCGCGCTCGAGGGACTCGACGGTGTGCGTGAGCACCTCCAGATCCACCCGCCGGTCGTGGAAGTAGTTTTTCAGCTCACTCTGCTTGACGTCTCGAACTGCTCTAAGCTGGCCGTACTGCCCCTCCATGAGCGCATCCGAGGAGAGCAGCGCCGACCACACCCCGACAACAGCAAGCGGAATGACGCCGACCGCTAGAAAGAGCGAGATAAGCTTCGGCTTCAGTTTGACATTCTTCAGTCTGAACATACCTTTCCTCCTGATAAAGTGACCGCAAGCCCCGGCGAAGCATACCCGAAGCGCAATCCTTCACTTTTAGACTTTTTTACTCTTTTAAACTTTAGCACAGAAGGCGTCACTACGCAAACGCTTTTCGCGTCCGTTTGCAGAGACCCAAAAGGGATTTATACTCCTGGGACAGGGGGAAGCATGAACTACAGACAACTCGGACGAACGGGCCTACAGGTTTCGGAATACTGCCTCGGCTGCATGATGTTCGGCGGCAGAACGGAGGCAAAAGAATCCTATGCGATCATTGATCGAGCGATCGACGCGGGCATCAACTTCCTGGACACCGCCAACGTCTACTCCCGCGGGGAGAGCGAGAAGGTCACCGGAGAGGCCCTGAAGCGCAACGGCAAGCGCGAGCGCATTGTGCTGGCGACGAAGGTTCGCAGTCGAATGGATGACGACGACCCGAACGCCCGCGGGAACAGCCGCCGCCACATTATTGCGCAGTGTGACGCCAGTCTTCAGCGGCTGCAGACCGATTACATCGACCTTTATCAGATTCACCGGCCCGAATCCGCCGTGCCCATTGATGAGACGCTGAGGGCGCTGGACGACCTCGTAACGGCCGGGAAGCTTCGCTACATCGGCACGAGCACCTTTGCGGCCTGGCAGGCCATGGAGTCACTGTGGGTCTCCGACCGCCTGGGGCTCAATCGATTCGTCACTGAGCAGCCGCCGTACAACATCCTGGACCGCCGCATTGAGCGTGAGCTGATTCCATTCGCCCGGAGTTACGGGTACGGGATCATTCCCTGGAGCCCGATAGCGGGCGGCCTCCTTACCGGAAAGTATCGTCGCGAGGACGAGGGGCCGGCGGATGCACGTTTCAACGTCAACCCGGCGCCGCACCTGGCCAAGCGCAAGACCGAGGCGCTCTACGATGTCGTGGAGGGACTGGAGCCGATCGCTCAGGAAAAGGGTGTGTCGCTCGCCCAGCTGTCACTGGCATGGGTGGCTCAGCGTCCCGGCGTGACGAGCCCCATCATTGGTCCGCGCACCATGGAACAGCTCGAGGACAACCTGGGCGCCCTGGAGGTGAAGATCAGCAAAGACGATGAAGAGCTGATCGACGCTCTGGTTGCGCCCGGCGGCAGCGTGGCCTCCTTCTACGAGGCCGACTTCGGACCGTCCGCCTATCGATAGAGCTCGTCGGTCTTGGCGGCCATAATGAAGTCGTTGACGTGCAGCCCGGAAACGGCGTGGGTCCACCAGTCCACCGTTACGGAACCCCATTCCGTAACGATTCGGGGATGGTGGTCCTGCTCCTCCGCGGCTGCACCGACATGGTCCGTGAAGGCGAGAGCCGCCGCGAAGTTGGGAAAGCGAAAGCGCCGACGTATTCGAGGCACGTCCTTGACCTCTACAAGCTTCCAGTCCGGCAGCATTCGCAGGTATTCGCTAATGCTTCCCTGATCGAGCGGTGGATCGCTCTGACGACAGGGTACGCACTGAGTCTTTGCTAAGTCTTCCATACGTAAAACGTAGCAGTGCGAGCCGAAGCTGTCACGCAAGGTCGATCCGCAGCTCGAAGAGACGATCCCAGGGAAAGGATATCCCAATGAACACCGAATCCAGATCGGGAAAGACGGGCTCAGGCCCCGGGGTGGCGAAAACCGACCGCCAGTGCCGGCGCATCTCTTGCTCCACGCCGGGTCGCAGCGCCGAAACGGGGCCGCCGGCATCTCGAGCCTGGGCCGCATGCCGCGCGTGGACCTGATAGGCCCAGTCATCGAGAAGGCGGTAGATGAGGTTGCGCTCCCGCGTTTGCCGATCCGGGAAGGTATGCTCCAGCACGGCCCGGGCAATGACGGTACCCACGGTATTGCCTGAGGTGTTCCACGCCGCATAGGCGTCGATCCGCCCCCAGAGGCCGCGGTCTCGCAGGGCGCGAACCAATTGATCATCCGCCCCGTTGGCGAAGACGCAATCCGCGATCGCAAGCGTGCGGCTCGGCGGCGCCGCCTCGCTGCAGCGGGAAATCTCCTCGGCAAGATCTACATGACTGCGGTAGCGTGTCTCCTGAATGTGCGAAGAGACTCGGTACTGCGCGGCGGCCTCCTCCATTCGACCTTCCGGCGCTACCACAACGAGGAGAACATCCGCGTCCTCGGGCCGGCTTGCCTGCACGCCCCCTGCCGCCTCGATTTGCGCGGCAACACTAAGCGCCAAGGGCTGACTCTCGTAGCGTGGTACGATCCCGGCGGCGGCGTGTGAGGAGTAGAGCGGGTATACCGACGGCGGCCCATGCCCCGCAATTGCCGCCCGTGCCGTGAGAATGCTTCCGACCTCATCCGCCCCCGGATAGGAGAAGACACGGTCGGAAACACCGAGCTCCGCAAAGCGCGCCATGAGTGCACGCTTCTCCCGAGGCCCGTAGCCGTACTCCGCCGTATCGTCCTCCGGCAGTACCAGCCGCTGCGCGGAACCATCCGCCAGGAGCCGTCCGACGCCCATCAGTGCGCCCAGGTTTGCCGCCCGGCGCCGGTCGTAGTCCTGCACGATCTCTTGCGGAATGCAGGCAAGCTCTCCGAGACGCGCCGCCTCCGACCGACTAAGCGAGTGGCGGTTCGCCTTGTCGTGGAGGTAGCCGCGGAGGAAGATCTCCCGACCGTAGCGCGCGTAGTAGTCCGGCTCCTCCTCGGCGCTCGAGTAGGAGGGCGTACGCATGATGAGCCCGAACAGCGAAACGTCGAGCTCCCCGTCGGCGTCGAGAGCGTCGGCGCCGTCGGCAAGCCCGTCGGCCCGCCCGGCGGCGCCGCGCCGTGAGGCCCGGGCATCCCGGAGGAGCTCAGCGAATGCGTCGAGCCGCTCGGCGACCGCGGCGGCTTCATCGGCATGTATGCGTGAGGCTAGCAAGCCGCCGTAAAGAACCATTTCTAGAGAGATAACCGCGGAGTCCGCGCCGGGCAGCTCCGCCCGCAACCAATCGACAAGAGCCTCCCGATCCGCGGGCTGTTTCTTGTGACCCAAGAGTGAGTCCGGCGGCACGCGAAGCTCAATACGGCCGTCCTGCGGCACCTGCATCCGCGGAAACAGCAGATTGCAAGGCCGTTCATCCAGGGGCAGATACACAATGCGGCGCGGCGATTCGGATTCAGCCTTTGACGCCACTCGAGATCGCTCCCTCAATGAAGTGTCGTTGGTTGATTAGAAAGAAGATCAGTATGGGAAGCACCGCCAGAATCGATCCGGAGGCGACCAGCCGCCAGTTCGTGCTAAACGTTCCTTGGAGTTTCTGCACCCCGAGCGGAACCGTCAGGAGGTTCTCCGACTCCAAAACCAACAGCGGCCAGAGAAAATCGCCCCACATGTTTACGAAGATGAAGATCGCCAGCGCCGCAATGGCCGGCTTCACCGTGGGCGCCAGAATCTGGAAGAGCACCCGGAAGGAGTTGCAGCCGTCCATGATCGCCGCCTCTTCAATGGACGAGGGCACCGTGATCAGCGCCTGCCGCAGCAGGAAGATGCCGAAGGCCGTCACGGCGTTTGGGAGGATGACTCCCCAAAGATTGTTCTTGAGGCCGATGTTTACGATAAACACGAAGTTCGGGATCATTGTCAGCTGTACCGGGATCATCAGGGTTGAGAGCGTAGCGAAGAAGAAGAAGGTCTTTCCCCGGAACTTCATGCGGGCGAGTGGATACGCCGCCATCAGCGCCAATAGCACGTTGAAGCTCACCGTGGCGGCCACGACGAGAATGGAGTTTCGAAAGTAGAGCAACAGCGGAATGGTCTCGAAGACCGCAATGAAGTTGGCCACCGTGGGCTCGGCCGGAATCAGGCTCGGTGGAAAGGAGAAAATGTTTTCCGACGGGCCCTTCAGCGCGGTGGACAGCAGCCAGAGAAAGGGTGTAACGGAGATTGCGAGCACGAGAAGCAGGAGCGCGTAGGAGACCGCGCGGCCGCGTATCCGTTTTAGAGTCGATGAAGCCGTTGCCATACCTCAGGTCCTCGTGTAGCGCGCTTCAGACGCACGCACACTGATGATGCTGATGACCAACAGAATCATGAAGAGCAACACCCCCATGGCGCTCGCATACCCAAATTGGAGCTTGTCGAAGGCGGTGTCGTAGATCTGATACACCGCGGTCCGCGAGCTCTCGAAAGGCCCTCCTCGCGTCATGATGTATACCTCGTCGAAGACCTTCATGGCCGCCGTGGAGGATAACACCGCCACCACCGCCATGGAGGGCACGAGCATTGGGACGGTAATCCGGAAGAGCTTTTGAGGAGCGGAGGCCCCGTCTATGGTTGCCGCTTCGTAGAGCTCGCCCGATATCGTCTGAAGACCAGCCAGGTAGATGACCATGTAGTAGCCCAGGCCTTTCCAGATCGTGACCACCATAACCGAGTACAGCGCGGTGTCCGGACTCGTCAGCCAGGGAACCGGCTCGTCGATCACGGGAACCAGGGAGGTGAGCACGTAGTTGAGGATCCCGTTCTCGGTGTACATCCACTTCCACATGATCCCGGCGATCACCATGCTCGTTACGACCGGCAGGTAGAAGGTCGTGCGGAAGACGTTGACACCGCGCAGCGGCTGGTTCACCAAGACGGCGATAAGCATGGGCACGAACACCAACACCGGAACAACCACCATGAAGTATTGGAAGCTGTTGAAGAAGGCGTTGCCCACGGCGGAGCTCGAGAAAAGCTTGCGATAGTTCGCCAAGCCGGTCCACTCCGGATCACTGAGCAGCGAATACTCGGTGAGACTGAAGAAGAAGGCGCGAATCAAGGGAAAGAAGAAGAACATGCCGAGCACAATGCTTGCCGGAAGAAGAAAGAGATACGGCGCCCATGGTTTGAATACTCGCTGTGTCATGGTTCCTCAGTTTAATGTGACAAGATACGGAAGAACACGCTCCCGGCGCCCGTGCCAAAACGGTTGCCGGTCTTACAGCCGGGAGCGTGATTGATCTCCCGTGCTCGAGGCCCGGGAGCGCTACGCTGGATCCCGCGGAGAAGTCCGCGGGACCCCGCTGCATTTCACGTCGGGCTACTCGTTCAGCAGCTCGTTGGCCGTCGCCTCGGCTTCGGCGAGCAGATCGCTGGGATTCCCCTCACCCGCCACGGACTTCTGAAAGGCGTTGATGAAGGAGTCTCGAATCTCCGGCCAGTTCTGGATGGGCGGGAAGATCACGCTGCCGGAGGCGACCTCCTGCGCGCTCATGATACGAGCTTCGGTCGCCGGCGTACCGTCGCCCTCACTGAAGAATGAGTCCTCGAGGGAGTCTTCGGTAGAGGGAACAATGGCGCCCGCCTCCCGCGCGAATTCGACCTGGTTCTCGTTGTTCGTGAGGAACTTGGCGAACTCAACCGCCGCCTGGCGGTTCGAGCTGGACTGCGGAACCGTGACGTTCATGACGGCAATGTTTCGCTTGCCGCCGCGGCCCGTAATCTGCGGCGCGACGCCGGTATTACTATAGACCTCCTCGGAGTTCTCCTGGATCATCCGGGCGTGGGAGGTTCCGCCGAAGAACATGGCGAGCTCACCGGCACTGAAGAGCTGGATCGCTTCCCCGGTGCCGCTCTGGGAGGTCAAGGTCTGGCGCGGGATCAGCCCTTCGTCGAGCATGCGCCGGTAGTATTCCGCGGCGTCACGAACGGCCTGCGTGTTGAAGTTGGCCTCGGTGAAATCCTCGTTGAAGAGGCGCATCCCCATCCGCTCGAGCTCCTCCATAATGAACTGGTCATTGAAGAAGGTCATGTAGCCGTAGGCACCGGTGTTCTCCTTGATCGCCGAGGCGTACTCGTAGAGCTCGTCGAAGTTGTGGGGCGGATCATCCGGATTGAGGCCGGCTTCTTCGAAAAGTGCCCGGTTGTAGTAGATCATGTTCGTCGTGATGTACCACGGCAAACCGAAGATCGTGTCGCCGTAGCTACTAGCTTCCCACGGGCCGTCGAAGTAGCGCTCGCGCACGTCCGCGGCGGCTTCACTCATGTCGACCAGGCGATCGTTCTGCGCCAGGGTCTGGCTGAAGGGAAGGTTCAGGTTGGCAACATCCGGCATGGTATCACTCGCGGCGGCGGTGAGGATCTTGGTTTCCATATCCCCCCAGGGTACGTCGACCCATTCTACCGTCACATTCGGATGCTGTGACTCGAACTCCGAAATGACGCCGTTGAGGTAGTCATTGAACGCCGGCGCGAGACTCATGGTCCAGAAGGTGATCTCCTGTTCCTCCATCTGCTGCTCGTCCGCCGCCTGATCGGCGCCGTCGGTGGCTCCCTCTTGCTGACCTGCTGCAAAGGCCAGGGAGAGGACTGCAAAGGTCATCATGAAAAGGACAACCAGTCGCTTCATACGTATCCCCCTTTTGATTCAACGTTGAATCAAAGTGTAGAACCACTCCGAGCTCTTGTCAACAATGAATTTTGAGGCCGTTGAAGCAGCGCACTAAGCCCTTTTCGGGCGACATCCGGTCGGAGCCGCCCCAAGGCCTCCGCGGAGGTCGTCACCCCGCAGGCCCAAGCGGGCATCGGCGGGGTTTGACAGGGGGTGAGAGGCACCATACCATGACGTTTGCTTCAACGCGGAGTCAGATGAAGCGAGTACTCGAGGGCAGGAGGCAAATAGGTGTCCCAAGGGCGCAGCACAAAGCACAAGGCGGCGACCATAAAAGATATTGCTCTGACCGTGGGCGTCTCTCCTCGCTCCGTCTCGGCGGCGCTCAACAACTCCGGTCGAGTTTCCCCGGCCACCCGCGAGCGAATTCTCACCGTTGCCAAAGAGATGGACTACTCCCCGAACGTCTTAGCTCGGGGCCTTGTGCAGAACCGCACCTATCTCCTGGGAGCGCTGTTTCCCTACGCCAGTGTGAGTTTCTTCAACGAAATCATCAGCGGCATTGAGAAGGAGTGCTCCCTACACGGCTACGATCTTCTTTTGGGAAACGCCTCGCTCATAGACGAGCAGGAGGAGCCCCGGGCGCTCATGCGCCTTCTCCACCGAAACGTCGACGGAGTTCTCTGTGCGCCGGACCCGCGCGCGTATCAGCTCTTCAGTCAATTCGCCGATGGATCGCTTCCGCTCGTGCAGGTCATGACGCGGGTACAGGGCTTGCAGCTTCCCTTCGTGGGCGTGGATAACGAGGCCGGCGGCTATATGGCGGCGCGTCACCTCTTGGAGCTCGGACACGAGCGCATTGGGTTTCTCCAGACCAATCGCGACTGGTACGCGGAGATCCATGATCGTCACGACGGATATGTCCGGGCGCTCTTGGAGGCGGGCATCCAGATCGATCTCAATCGCTACATGGTGACCTCCGACCTGACCATTGACGGCGGATACCGCGCCATGCGCGTGCTCTTGGAGCGCACGCCGGAGATACAGGCGGTCTTCGCTCCGACGGACTATGCCGCCATTGGCGCGATCCGCGCCTGCCTGGAAGCGGGACGAGCGGTGCCGGAGCAGTGCTCGGTGGTCGGCTACGACGACCTGGAGCTCGCCCGTCGCCAGATTATGTATCCCCTCACCACCGTCGCCCAACCGAAACAGGAGATCGGCACCATTGCCTTCCAACTGTTTCAGGTAGCCGCCGAGGGCACGGCATCCGAGCCGATTCTCAAAGAACCCTCCTTGGTGATACGGGAGACCACGGCGCCGCCGGGTGAGCCCGCTCAAGCGGACATGGACGCCTCGCCATGACGGGTCGGCAACACCGTGCGGAGGTGTTGATCGTCGGCGCCGGCGCGAGCGGAGTGTGCGCCGCAATTGCCGCGGCGGAACAGGGTGCGACGGTCGTCCTCTGCGAGCCTTCGTCCTGGGTCGGCGGCATGCTGACCGCCGCCGGGGTTAGCGCGATCGACGGTAACCACAATCTCCCCTCAGGCCTCTGGGATCGTTTCCGCCGGCACCTGTACGCCCACTACGGCGGCCCCGCGGCAGTGGAAACCGGCTGGATCAGCCGGACGCTCTACGAACCGGAGATAGCTCAGGGCATTCTCCGCCGGATGCTGGATGACGCCGGGGTAACCGTCCTCACCGGGCATACCTGCACGGCCGCTCTGGTCGAGGGGGAAACGCCCACCGTCACCGGCGGACAGTTCCGGCGTTCCGCGGACGGCGCCATAGTAAGCGTTCGGGCACGGGTCACGGTAGCGGCGGACGAGTTCGGAGACTTTGCATACCTCGCCGGCCTGCCCCTGCATACCGGTCTCGAAGGCGCCAACACAAGCGGTGAACCCGCCGGTCCGAGGAAGCCCTACCCGGTTCCGCAGGATCTCACCTACGTGGCAACGATCAGCCTTCCAGGAGACCCCGATACCCGCCGACGCGCCATCCAAAAGGGCTTGCACGAGCTCGAGACAGGCCGCGCGACCGATCCCCCGGGACTCCCATCCTTTCCGGACATCCTCTCGGAGGGCGGTCACAGCTGGGAGGACTTCTTCTCATACGCCGGTCTTCCCGGCGAGGCGTTCATGCTCAACTGGCCTATCCGCGGAAACGACTACCACGGGGACTACCTCGGCGCCGAGCCCCGAGGCTTTCTGGAAGCCGAGCCGACATCCGCCCGGGAGACAAAGCTTCCCGAGCGGCGACGGATACGGCAAAGCCTCTTGGATGCCGCCAAGGAGAAAACGCTGCGGCTGGTATCGGAGCTCGACAATTACTTTCCGGACTTGCATCTGCGCCTGAGGCCGAGCAGCTACGAAACGCCGGACGGCCTGCCGCCCATTCCGTACATCCGGGAGGCCTGGCGCATCTACAGCGAGCCGGAGCTCTTGGCGCCGGGCGGATATCTGACACTGCAGCACATCCTCGGCACAGGGCGGCCCCTGGAGAGCTGCCCGACAAGACAGGGCGCGACAAGACATGGCCCGGCGAGCCGCTTCACTCGGTCCGTGGCGGTGGGCGACTACCCCTTGGACCACCACCGCAAGGAGGACCCCGGTTCCCCACACATCGACTTCCCGCAAATCCCCTCTTTTTCCGTACCGGTGGATGTCTTGATCCCCCGGGGCCTGCGAGGGCTCATTGTTGCGGAGAAGAGTATTGCCGTCAGCGGGATAGCCAACGGTTGCACCAGACTCCAACCGGTCGCCATGCTCCTGGGAGAGGCCGCCGGCGTTTTGGCTTCATTCACGGCGCAAGACCCGCGCTCGGTACCAATCGGCCTCCTGCAGGAAAGACTCCTGTCGCGGGGCTGCCGCCTTGCACCATTTAGTGATGTCGCACTCGACGACCCCGACTTTGCTCTGCTCCAACGGGCCGGGCTACTCGGAATCCTGGACGCAACAAGCGAGTCCCAAGCTTGGGAGAACCACACACGCCTGCGGCCGGACGCCCCGGCGGAAGACGGCTTAGCTCGCCGCGAGCTCGCCCGGCGCCGGCTCGGAGAGAGGAAGCTGTACGAATGAGTAATAGCGAAGCAGCCGCAAATCATGACAGTCCTACACCCCTGGATAAGCCCGACCTGCTCCGGCGGCGATTGGAACGCTCTCTTACCCAGGAGATCATGCCCTTCTGGGATCGCTTCGGCGTAGACCACACATACGGCGGCATTACGACGGGACTGGACCGACAGGGCCGCGTGATCGAGTCGGATAAGTCGATCTGGTTCCACGGACGAGCCGCCTGGGTCTACAGCGAGGCGGCCATGCGCGAGATCGGCTTCGCAACGGATCCTCGGCAAAGACTCGACACCGCGCGCCGGATCCTGCATTTTCTGGACCGTTACGGCTTCAACGCGGAGCTCGGCCGCTACCGCTATCGCGTGACGAGGTCCGGGGAGCCGCTCGTAACGCGGCGGTACCTCTTCAGCGACTGCTTTGCCTGCATTGGTCACGCCGCCTACGCCCGTGCGGCCCTCAGCCACGACAATAATGCGGAAGCGGAATCCTCCCTGCGGAACGCCCGAGAGATCTACGAACGCCTCATGTGGCACCGCGAGCAGCCCGGAACCTTGACGCCGAAGATGGATCCCGACACCAGACCGACCCGCGGCTTTGCCATGCCCATGATCCTGCTCAACGTGTCGCAAGAGCTCCGTGCGGCGGACCCCGAGCGGAAGGAGCACTATAGCGCAAAAGTTGATGAACTGATCGAGGAGATGCGGCTATTCATGGATGCCGAGCGCCGCTGCGTCCTCGAGCAGGTTTCACCCGACGGTACGCCGCAGGACCATTTCGAGGGTCGGCTCTTGAATCCAGGCCACGCGATCGAAGGCGCCTGGTTCATACTCGAGGAGGCGCGTCTGCGCTCCTCACAAACACTGCGCGAACTGGGGACGCGCATGCTCGATTGGATGTGGGACTGGGGCTGGGATGCGAGATACGGCGGGCTTCTCTACTTTCGCGACGCCGACGGGCACGACTCCGGCGAGTACTGGCATGACATGAAGTTCTGGTGGCCGCAATGCGAGGCGATCATTGCGACGCACTACGCGTACATGCTCACCGGAGAGCGACGCTACGCGGAGCAACACCGAGACGTTTTTGATTGGACTTTCACGCATCTCCCGGATCCGGAGTATGGTGAGTGGTTCGGATACCTGCACCGAGACGGAAGCGTTGCGAGCAGGAACAAAGGGACGCTGTTTAAGGGGCCCTACCACATTCCGCGAATGCTTTTGACCTCTCTGAGACTCCTGGAGACCTCCGGATCATAAGGCTGTGAAGCCGTTGGGCGGCCGCCCCGTTACCGAGCCAAAAGCGCCGCCGGCTCTTGCCCGGATCTGATCCCTTCGTTGAAGACACGGATCGGCAACCAATGTCCCCTATCGCAATGTCCCCTATCGCAATGTCCCCGATCGCAATGTCCCCGATCGGGGTCGGCACCGCCGTCGCGTGCCGGTGTAACGTTAATGTGGCAAGTGGCCCGAGGAAACCCATCGGTGAAGGGTACGCGATCCGCGGTGTTCACCATGGCGAAGGCTCGATCCGCGGCCGTACCGAAGTGACGTAGTCCGTAACGCAGCCGCACAGGGGAGCGCGCAAGAAAAGGATCCAGATAGAACTGTGTCACTTCCGGGCGCTGCGGCGACGATTCTCCCCGCAGCTCCCGAACGCGCCGCGCCAAGCCGTAGGCTACATGAGCGCCCGCGCTGTGGGAGACGACAAAGAGCTCGCTGAGCCGCGACGAGACCTTGGCATCCGCGGAATCGCCGAGCAGGTACTCCGCAATGGTCCTACCGATCCGCGCACCGCGACGCGGTGCCGCGAGGCGCCTCGCGGCGGATTCAGACCAATCTATTGCAATGACCCGGCGCTTCTGTTCCAGACCCACCGCCCCCACGTCCTCGATGATCCCCGCCGTTTCGCGTGGCCAGTCCTCGGGCGTGTCGCCGCTTCCGTGTATCAACAGAATCAACTCCTCGGTATCCGGGCGCAGCGGCTCGGCCAGGTAATCGGTCGCCTGCCTTCCATCGACGCGATCAGGAGCTCCTACACACCCGGCCGAGAGCAGCACGGCGGCGCAGAGGAGGGCAACAACAGCTCGGCTCGCAAGCGGTTTAAAAGGAATGGTAAGCCTCCTATCCAGCTTCATCATAGAGCAGGCCATCGGTGGACTCCAATCGCGCCTATTACCGTGCCCCTTTTCCAATCCTTGCTCGCAATAGTATATTTACGCATATAATTTTTTGAAGAAGCTGCTATTGAGGAGCACGTGCATGGGATACGGAGGCGAATGGCTAAGAGCGAGGGAACCTATCCTCGGAGCCGGCGGTCACGCCGACGCCGGACGCTGCGCGCTTGTGGGCGTCATCATGCTTGTTATTCTTGCAAGCGGGATTCCGGCCCATGCGGCAGGCGGAAGCGACAGTAATCAAAACCGTGATCAAAACCGTGATCGAAATGGAGGACCAAGCGTGAATGCGACCATAGCGCTCAGCGACCTCAACCATGTCTGCCCCTTGGATTGCATCTCTTCCATCGAGAACCCCACCTTCGTTTCGCCCGACGAAAGCTCGGCCCACACGACCGAGCGCGTCATTGGAATATCCGTCAACGGCGAGGCTCGAGCCTATCCACTATCCGAGTTCCGGGAAGTGGTAAACGACACCATCGCCGGGATGCCGGTTCTTGTCACCTGGTGTCCCCTGTGCGGGACGCCTATTGCGTTCGAACGACGAGTTGACGGCGAAGAGGTCGAATTCGGCGTTTCCGGAAAGCTGCATCATAACGATTTGGTGCTCTACGACAGAGAAAGCTTCACGCTGTGGCAGCAGATTAGCGGTGAAGCGATCGTCGGACCGGGTGTTCCGGGCCAACTGCGAATGATCTCCGCTTCGCTGGTTAGCCTGGGAGATTGGGTCGAGCGGCACCCCGAAACCGTCGTCCTCGCCGGTGGCACGGTGACCAGAAGCTCCGGGCGCATGCTTCCCTACGAAGAAGAACTGCAGCGCGAGGCTGCAGGTGACAGGGATCAAGAAAGCTACTCGGATGCACGGCCGGATACGAGACTGGACGGCTACCAGGTCGTACACGGGGTCGAAGTCGACGGAGATGCGAAAGCCTACCCCGTGGACTCGGTGCGCGGAGTCGGCACCATGCAGGACACGGTTGCGGGGAGGCCGATCCTGATCGTTGCACCGGACGGCACCAATTTCGTGCATGCCTTTCGCTCTCCATCGTCATCCGAAATCTCGTCGAGAAACATCTCGCTGACAAGCGGAGAGATCACCGACAATACGGGCCGCCGTTGGGCACTCGACGGCGCGGCGCTTTCGACCGAAACGCAAGATTTGCAAGAGCTTCCCGTCATACGATCCTACTGGTTTGCCTGGTCGGCCTTTCATCCCAACAGCGAGCTCTACCACGACGGCACGTAATGCGGAGTGGCGCCGAGCGACACCGAATGTCGGCACGTGACCGTTGCCCGTGACGCCATGACGTGCTTAACTGGGAACTCATGATTCTGAAAGGCATTCGCCGGAAAGGAACGTTCCGTTTCCTCGTCATCGATCTCGTCATGGTCGTCCTGCTGGCGATCAACCTGACGTGGATAGTCTTCGACTGGCTCTACAGTACCAACGCGATCCAAAACCTACTGGTCGAGTGGGCCCCCGGCTTCGAAAGCTGGTACGGCAATCGCATTCATCCGCAGTTTATCTTAATCGACCTCGCCTTCGTGGCGGTGTTCCTGTTGGACTTCATTGTCGGTTGGGTCATTGCGGCCGTACAGAGGGTGTACCACCGCTGGTTCTTCTACCCCTTCATTCACTGGTATGACCTCGTCGGCTGCATTCCCGTGGCAGGATTCCGCTTCCTCCGACTGCTCCGCATCGTAACGATCGTGTACCGGCTCCACCGTACCGGCATCATCGACCTCTCGGATACCAGCCTCTCTCGGACGGCGGCCAAATACTACGCGGTTTTGGTGGAAGAGGTATCCGACCGCGTCGTGGTCAAGATGATCTCGGACTTGCAGGTGGAGCTGCGAAGCGGCAGTCCGGTCATGGAGAAGATCGTGGCCGACGTCATCCGACCCCAGAAGGCGCAGCTCGTCGAGTGGATGTCTCACCGCGTCGAGCGAGTAGCAAGCCGGAACTATGAGCAGTATCAGAACGATGTCGAAACCTACGTCAACCGCCGTGTCAACGAGGCTCTGCAGGCCAACGAAGAGTTTGCTCGGCTGTCGCAGATTCCCATTGCCGGCGGCATGATCCGGGACGCCACTGAACGAGCCATCTCGGATATGGTTGGAAACGTTACCCAAGGGGTGCTGCAAGACATTGCATCCGAGCGCAACAAGCCCTTACTCGACGAGGCGGCCGATATCATTTTCGACGCTATGCTCGTGCGCGAAGAGGATTCCGAGTTGAGCCGCATGGTGGTGGACACCCTCGACCGCTCACTGGAGATCGTGAAGAAGCAAGTAAACATTCAGCAGTGGAAGCTCAAGGAACGTGCGGAGTCGGAGGAACATCTCCGCCGACTCGTCCGGGAAGAGCTACACCGCCTCGATGCCCAGTAGCGGCGCCGGCGGGAGCAGCGCCGGCGAAAGTAGCGCCCACCAGAGGCTCACCCGCTACAGCTTTCGGTGAGGACGAGCAGGCACAGGGCTGTCCGCGCATCCACACACTCGCCGTCGGCACCGGCCAAGAAAGACGCGACGGCCTGCCCACACGCCGCAGAGTCTTCCTGAGAAGCTTCCCGCCCTCCCGGGTCGTCTTCGTCGGAGCCTTCCACCTGCTCAAGCGATCGAAGCGGCAGCTGCTCCCGCAGTGCGCTGAGCGCTCGACCGTGCTCGCCGCCGCACCATGCCTGCCAAAATTTCGGCGTATCCTTGGCTTTAGACTCCAGAGCGGCATCCGGATCGTTCTTATGGGTCCGGATCAGCCGGTAATACCGGTCCTCCGCACCGCAGAGGCGTGCGGCGCTAATGAGCACCTCGTCCTTCACCGCTTCCGGGATGTCGGCGCGGCACGCCTTCTCCAAGAGCACCGGGAGATCGCTTACCTGCTGCATGGCCGCAATAGCCTTACTCCCGTATATGATCACCCGCACCTGTTCCGCAGCACGGAACCGGCGGCGGATCTCGTCATAGCTTTCGGAGTCCCCGATACGGACCAGGTTTACCATGGCTTTACCGGCGAGGAAGGGATCGTCCGACTGAAGTGCGCGGCGGAGAGGCGCCACCGCGGCGGTCACACGCTGCTCGCCCAAGATATCCGCCGCAAGCCATCCGGTCGTGAAGGCGCCCGCGTCGATCTGCTCCATTACGAGCTTCACCGAGGAGTGATCCATCTCGAGATTGCGCAGCGCTCGAAGCGCGCTCATCCGCACCTCGAGCCGCGGTGAATACACGTACTCCCGAAGCCGCGCCTGAGAAAGGGACGACCGCGTCTGCCGCAAGCGGGCGACATCACTCAAATCAGCCCCCGGGGATGAGCGATCCTCGAGACGGTTCAGCGTGAACAGTGCCCACACATCCCGGGGAGAAAAGACCAGGCCGAGGACTTCGGGCACGCGCCAGTCCTCTATGCGCCGCAGGCGTGACATGATGAACACCATTACCAGGACGACCACCGCGACAATACGGAAGTACCAGCGGTAGACTTCCATGCCTACGCCGACATCCTGCAGCACGCCGATGAGGGTTCCGCCGAAGACCGCCCCGGCCAGCCCGGCCGCCGCCCCGCCGACGATCTCCGTGAACAGGGTCATGACAAGGCGCTGCCGACCAGGCGTAGTCGAGAGAAGGTAGTGGCCGAGGCCGACGATCAGTCCGAGCTTACAGTAGCCGGCAACGAAGAAACTGAGAGCAACAAGGCCGGGTTGCAGCGTCTCCGGGGCGAACGCCCAGAACAGCGCAACCAGCAAGAGCCCGGTAGTGTAGAGGATCACCAGCGGCCGCGGGCCAACGTGATCGGAGATTTCACGATTGACCAGGGACGACACAATGCCGCCTGCAACGACGAGCAAGGTAAACACCAGGGCTTCGTGGTCGGGTACCCCGTAGCCGTTCTTCACCGTGATCGTGGCAAAGGGGATCACGAGGACGAATGAGCTGAACCCTGCGCCGAACGCCCACACGGTTCGCCGGCGAGATTTGTCCTGGAACAAGGCCCGGGAGGCTATACCCAGGGGCTCCGTAGCGGCCTTGCGGGACTCGCCGGACTCGGGGATCGTCGTCAGCACGTAGGCGCCGATGAAGCCCACCGCGGCCCCGGTGGCAATGATGACCTGATACACCCACACGGCGTCGAAGTTCTGCATGAGCAGGATGGCCGCCGTCATGGCCAGAAGCTGAACGCTGGTGAATCGCGCGAAGTTGCCCGAGATGTAGCGACCCCGCTCGTCGTCGGTGGTGATCTCTCCAACCAGCGGCCGCGTGTTGATGGCTCCCAGACTCCGGAATAGCGCGAACCCGAACGCCCCGAGCATGATCACCCCACTGGCCGCCCACTGTCCGATCTCACCGGCCCAGGGTGCAAAGAGAAGCAAGAGAATCGAGACGTAGCGCAGTCCCCAGCCCAGGCCCCAGGCCTTGGCAAGTCCGAAGCGCGCAATGAGATTCCGGCCGAAAACCATGAAGGGCATGGTGAGGTGCACGAAGGACGCGAGCACCGCCACGGTGGAATCCGCCATACCGTTGCGGATTCCGTAGAGAACGAGGACGTTCTCCATGAGAAAGGCTACCGGCACGGCGTTCAGCCACATGAAGAGTCGGTGCCGCCGTTGTCCAAGCGCACGTTGCGTCGCGGTTAGTGCCATGATAGGAGCTATACTATCATCAGCGTGGAGGCCGGTGCATGCCCTATCGGCAACTCCTTGCTCGCTACAACGCCCCGTCGAGACCACGGGAGCGGTCCACCGGCGCGCTCGCTCTACCGGCACGCGGGGCGAGATGCAACGAATCTAGTATGCCTCGGGCATCGTCATCTGGTATAATAACAGTGTGGATTATTATCTCTCGCACAATTGGCGACACACTGTGCTCGGCGGGCTTCGCGGCTTGTTCCGGCTGTTCTACTTCGCCGCCACATTCGCCGTCGGCAGCATATTCGCACTATCCGCACGGGCCGTTCTTCCTACGCGGACCTTCAACCGGATCCGGCCGGGTATGGCGCGCTATCTCGGACGCATTCTGCTGTACGCCTCCAATATTCGAATTCGACACGAGGGAACTCCGCCGGCGCGGGGCAGCTTCATTGTATCCAACCATTTGAGTTGGGCGGACTCCTTCACGTATCTCGGCGAGCTCGGGTGTCGCTTTTTGGCTAACCACCTCTACGGCCAAATCGTCGGCTTCGGCACCGTCCTGCGCTCGGTCGGCGTGAGCTTCATGAACCGGATGAGCCTGCGCGCGATCGGCTCGGCCAACCGGATGGCGGCCAGGATCCTGCGCCATGGAGATTCACTCATGATCTTTCCGGAAGGCCGCACCAGTCGGGGGGACCGTATACGGCCCTTCCACGCCGCACTCCTGCAGGTAGCGGTAGATTTGAATCTTCCCGTGTCGTGGGCGGCGGTCCGCTACGAGACGCCGCGGAACTGGCCGCCGGCAAGCGTGGTGGTCGGCTGGGAGGAGTGGCCGCCGCTCATCACGCATATCTATCGGGCGTTCCACGCGCCGCGGATCATCTGCCGCATCCGTTACGGCCACGCCTGCGTGGATGGCGATGACCGGCGCACACTCGCCGCGACGCTTCACGAAGTGGTAAGCCAGTATTTCGAGCCCATGGATCAGATGGCTCGCGACGCCTTGGACCGTATCGATGTCCTCAAACAGGTTCACCGGCCCCTGGTCTATGGAGAAAACCCCGGCGGCTGATGTCGGCGGACGGTAACTTCGCAGTTCTCAATCGCCTCGCTCACGGACCGGACGACCGCGAGCTCCTGGCGCGGATAGCCGCCGACCGCGAGCGCATACTCGCCGGAGAGTTGCTATCCTGCCACTCGTCACCGTTCGACACACTGACACTGGACCTTGGACGCCGTGCGCCATGCAGAGCGCCGGGCCGGCCGAGACCCCCTCAGCTACGCGCGATCCGCTTCCACCTGCGCCGCGATCTCGCCCCGGCCTCGGTCGACACGATAGTCGAGATCTTCCACCGAGCCGCCCACACGAAGTTGCCGGGCTTCCGGGGCGAGGCCGGCGGAACGGTCGTAGATATTGGCGCCAACGAGGGCTTCTACAGCATGCGGCTGCGCATGAGTAATCCGGCGCTCCGAATTGTGGCTGCGGAGCCCCTAGCGGAGCACCGTGAGATCTTTGCGGCGAACCTTGGAGATGCATCCATCTATCCCGCCGCGATCACAAACCACGACGGCGAAACCCTGATCGAATGCTACCCCCACGTCGGAAGCGTCGCGTCCCTGGATATTGCCGCGTTTCCCCGTCCCTGGATTCGCCGCGACCGAATTCGCCGTCGGCGGGTTTCCGCGGCATGCCTGCGTAGCTTTTTGGATACTGCCGGGGTCGATGAAGCCGAGATCTGCAAGATGGATATCGAAGGCGCCGAAGCCGATGTACTCAGCCGGGAAGCCGCGGTATTCCGTCGCTTCCGGCGCGTGGTGGTGGAGTGCCATGGCCGCGATGTTCGCCGGCTCTGCGTGAGCGCGCTGAGCCGGCAGGGTTTTCGCGTGCTATTCGTCGAGCCGAAACGCAGCGGCGACGTGTACTTTGAGCGACGATAGGTTCTCGAACACACGCACGGTCGGACCCGGGAGACGACCGTCGCTTGCTTACCGCCGATTGCTCACCTGTTGCCGAAACTTCTCAACTTCCCAGTTGCGGATAAACTCGATCTGATCCGCCGGCATGAACTGCATTCCTCCGAATGCGGGGGCAAGATGGGCAATACGTGCCGCATCGACAAAGAGATTGCAGGCGTTCTCGGCGGCCGCGGCAGTCGTGCCGACACCAATAATGCCGTGACCACGTACGGCGATCACCTTCGGCGGCGCACCCTCCACATCCTGGTAGGCAGCGACCGCCGCCTCCACCTCGTCAGGGGTTTCCGCCCAGGCCGGCCGATGTCCCGCATACACAATGTGATCGGGACTGAGCGCTCCGTTGAGCGGGGCAAGGGCTTCCTGATCGAGCAAAAAGCGGTCGAAAAGCGCGTCCGCCCGCGGGCTTGCCGATAGCTCCGGCACTTCGGCGGCGAGACGCACCGCCGCCGTCCGCAGAGGCTCCGGAGGCGCGGTGGGTTCCGGCTTCGGGGGCAGCCCGCCGGCGGCCTCCCGAATACGCGAGACAAGCTCTCCATGCTCCCGACGGATATCATCTCCCCCGGCACCGTGAACAACCAATCCATGGTTCTGCAGCACAATAAAGCGCGGCTCCCGCCCCGTCGCCGCGAGAAAGCGGTCTCGTTCATCAAAGATGCGCCGAGCCAACACGTATCCCGGGTTGATCATAGGGATCCACAGCAGCTCGTCGGCGAAGATCTCCCGTGCCGCTCGCTCGCCGTCCCGCGCGCAGCTGACGGCGTTCACGATCGTCGGGTGCGTGTGATACACGATGCGCCGTGGGAAGAGCGCGTGCATGAGCGCCTCGACACTCGGCCGCTTCTCCTCTTCCCCCGGGGCTCGGGCGTCAAAGAGGTCCTGCTTGGCACGAGCCTCTCGGGCCTCGCGATCCTCCGGGTACTCGGTATCCCAAATTCCGTTGAGCTTCCGCCGGTCCATCTTCACAAACTGTTCCGGAACAATGGAGCCCAACGCACTCCCGGATGCTTTCACCCACATCCACTGCTCGTCCTTGATCGAGGTGTTCCCACCACCGCCGAGGACCCAATCACTACTTGCGCCGTACTCGCGGGAGAGAGCGACGATCTCGTCGAGAAGACTGTTCATAATAGTGAACTGTACTCGAGACTGCTTCCGCTGCCAAGGGCGGGCGCGGCCTACCCGGCGCCCGCTTCGGGCGATCCGCGCTTACTCCCGCGTGACATCCGCGGCAAGCCGGAATCCATATCCGAAGAAGCGCACGCTCGGGAAGTTGTTTTCGCGGTAGCTAATCCGGATCTCCCGAAAGGTCGAGTAGTACGCCCCACCTTTCAAGACGCCCTCTTCACCCCCCGTGGGTGGGTATGCGGCCGGGTCAAAGTCGTCGTGGATATTCGGAACGTACGCGTCGCTGACCCACTCAAAGGCGTTACCGGCGAGATCGTAGAGACCAAGCTCGTTCGCTTGGTACTGCTCGACCGGTACCAAACTACCGGCGTCGAAATTGGCAAAGACCCTGTCCGCGAACGCGTTTCCCCACGGGTAGGGGGCGTCCGCTGCGCTGTAGCGTGCCGCGGCCTCCCACTCCACTTCGGTGGGCAAGCGTCGGCCGGCCCATGCGGCGTACGCCTGGGCGTCGGACCGGCTCACATTCACAACGGGGTAGTCGCCGAGGCCTTCCGGATATGTGCGGGTCTCGGGATCCCAATCATAGCGGGTGACGTTGCTCGAATCCGAGACGGGCACCGGTTCATGGCCCGTGGCGTCGAGGAACTCCTTGTACTGCCTGTTGGTCACCTCATGTCGTTCGAGCATAAAAGAAGCTATCTCCACCGACACCGCCGGCCCCTCGTTGTTCTGCGCGTCGACGTCTCCGGTGCCCCCGCCGAAGCGTGAGGTCCGCGCGGGTATCCGCACCATCTCGGTGAGAACATCTTCCGGCGGCCCGGACTCAGTTTCCTCAATCTCCGACACCCGTTCCGGGGCCTCTTCCGGCGCGGTGCTTGTCACCGCGGTGTCATCCGCCACCGGCTCAGCGCGCTCGTCCGGGATCTCCAGACGTCGTTGAAACACATCGATAATGCGGCGGGCTACGTCGTCTTCCCGCGCCTCCGGCCCAGTGGCTGGAGGACGCCCCGGCGCGGCTTGGCCTGAGCCGGCGTCCTGCCGGGGCGAGCCCTGAGATGCATCCGTAGCCGGCGGGTCGGGTTCGGATGGTCCCGCGGGCTCCGAGGACCCCGATTCGGCTTGGTCCTCAGCCTGGGCCGCAACCGGGCGCTCCTGGGAACTCATGGGACCGGCGACCGCGGGTATGCTCTCCGTGGACACCGACGCGGTCGCGCTCTCCGCCGGAGCCTGCTGTTCAGCGTCGGGGACCGCCGTCTCGTCACCGCCGGCGGTGGCTTCATCGTCCTGGGGCTCCTCCGGCTCACCGACCCGCGGCTCGGATTCGTTGGATTCGGCGGGCTCGCCGCGCTCGTCGGGCTCGGGTTCAACAGGCTCACGTTCCGGCGGGGCGCTTTCGGCGGGCTCGGTGGTGGAGTCGGTTTCCACGGGCTCGGGTTCGGTCGGCTCCGATTCGGTCGAGTTGGCTTGGGTCGGCTCGGGATCGCTCGAGTTGGGTTCGGGGGGCGCCGGTTCGCTGGGTGCCGGTTGGGAGGGTTCGGGAGCACCTGGTTGCTGTTCCGGTTCCGGGTCTTGCTCGACGGTCGCAACCTGCTCGCCGCCCTCGACAACAGGAGCGTCGGGCGTCTGAATCAGCACGAAGTAGCCGCCGA
>CAYFQV010000038.1:0-1846 GCA_964345195.1 uncultured Spirochaetaceae bacterium | reverse complement strand
CCGCCCTCGACAACAGGAGCGTCGGGCGTCTGAATCAGCACGAAGTAGCCGCCGATAAGAAGGGCGAGCGCCCCGATACCGATTCCGAGTCCGATTAGCGGCTTCCGAGCTCCGCGCTGTGGCGTCTTCGTTCCGACGAGCTCCGACTTCTCCGTCTTGCTATCGGTCTCAATAAGCCGATGCACAGACTCCGCCTCCGAGCGGCCTCTTTCATCACGTTTACTCATAGGGGTCTCCGAGAATGGAGGAGATAACATCCGCGACGGCACTGCGCACGGGTTGCAGGTAATCCGAGCGCTCCCGATGGTCGAGTACGTAGTTCCGCACCGCCTTGGAGAAGGGTATGGGAGGCTCTATCACATAGTCCGGCAAAGTGTCTTTCATTGCCGCCAAAACCCGCCGATCGCTTCGTCGCGACGCATCATAGCTGTTGGCAACAACCGCCACATCCAGTAGCCGCGATCCCACACGGCTGATCTGCTTGGGCAGTCCCTCTATGAATAGATGAACCGCCCGAGCAGACCATACCTCCGGGGTAGTAACCAAGACCAGGTAATGTGCGGCGGGAAGCGAGACGAGGCTCAGGGAGGAGATGGTCGGCGCGGTATCGACGAGTACGTAGTCGTAGTCCTCCAAATGCTCCGTGGCGCTCAGACGACGGGCGAGGTTTCGCAGCTTTCGCCCTTGGGGCGGATTGGTGTTGAGCTCGGAAAGGCTGAGTGTGCCGGGCAGAAGCGCCATGCCGTCGCTGCCCACGATAAAGTCATCCACCCGGCCTCGCCGCTTGGACAAGAAGGACAGCACATCTCGGCCGGCCGTTACTTCGAAGCCCTGTGCGACGAAGTAGGTTGTGAGACTATGCTGAGGATCGAGATCAACGAGCAGCAGGCGCTTGCCTGCTGCTCGAAGGTACTCCGCCGCAAAGATGGTGCAGGTTGTCTTGCCCACACCACCTTTTAAGCTGCTGAATGCAAGGAGGCGGCTCATGGCAGGTCGCGAACGAACTGCAGACGGTTGTTGCTGCGCTCGAGTACCACGATTTCGCCGGGCTGTGTCATTACTTGTACCGGCTCGTTGAACTGCCCTTCACCGCTGCCGCGACGACCGACGCTGTCAATAAGCTCTTGGCTCTCGGCGTCCACGAAGGCAAGCTCGTGCTCACCGTCGAGCGCGTAGGCCAGGATCCCCTGCCCGTCGGACCCTCCTAGATAACTCACGTCGCTAATGGAGGAGCCGGCGACGGCGTCGGGCAAGTCTTCAACCTTTGCGGGAGCGTCGGTCTCACCAAGGTTGTAGTAGAACACCTGATTCCCGGCATAATCGACCACGACAAGGTATTGATTGGGAACGATCGTAAAGGATGTCGGCGGATCCTGAGCATCCTCGACCCTGTACTCAAGCTGAGTCGGCTCCAGATCAACGTTGAAGACCTGAACTCGCCGGTTGCCGGAATCGAGCACGTAGAGCTCGTTGCGGTAGGATATTGCCTTCGCGGGGCTCTCGAAGAGCCCGGTGGCGCCCGTACCACGGCTTCCCACAATATCCACGTGGTTCAGCTCCTGATCCAGAATGTTGAGTCGATGGTTCACCCGTTCCACCACAACCAGCTGATCGTTGAATGTCTCAATATCCACCGGCTGCTGAAACTCTTCGGGACCGGAACCCTGAAAACCCGCCGCAGCCACGAATTCACCGTCCGAATCCAGCTGCACAACCCGATGGTTCTGGGTGTCCGCAACAAAGACCGTTCCGTCCGTGTCCATCGTGAAACCCTCGGCGCCGGACAAGCCGACTCCGTCGTAATCGTCCGACATAGTGATGAGCTTGTAGTCCGGCGCCTCCGCTG
>CAYFQV010000037.1:23600-24876 GCA_964345195.1 uncultured Spirochaetaceae bacterium | reverse complement strand
TGCTGCATCTCCGGGTCGTCCTCGTCATCGACGAAGATCTCGTCGTCAATGTAGTCGGGCTCACCGTACTGTTTGACCTCTTCGACGACCCGCTCCACTTCATCGTCCTCTAAGAACGCACCTTGGATGCGCTTCGGGAAGGGATCCCACGCCGAGGTGAGGAGCATGTCCCCCTGCCCCAGGAGCTTTTCCGCGCCGACGGCATCAATGATGATCCGGGAGTCCACCTTGCTCGAGACCATGAAGGCAACGCGCGACGGGATGTTTGCTTTGATCAGCCCCGTGATCACATCCGTCGATGGGCGCTGCGTGGCAAGCACCAAGTGGATCCCCACCGCCCGGGACATGGCCGCAAGCCGCGCGACCGTCGACTCCAGCTCCTTGCCGCTTGTCGCCATGAGGTCGGCGAACTCATCCACAATAACGACGATGTAGGGCAGATGCTCCATGGCCAGGTTCCGGCGATGGATCTTGTCGTTGTAGGCCTTGACGTCGCGCACCCCCACCGCGTCCAGAAGACTGTAGCGACGCTCCATCTCGTAGATACAGTACTGCAGCGCCTGAAATGCCCGCTTCGGATCGGTGATCACCGGCGTGAGCAGATGCGGAATGTCGTTATAAAACTTCAGCTCCACGATCTTCGGGTCAATCAGCATGAGCCGCACCTCGGAAGGAGGCCGGCGGTAGAGAACAGAGCAAATGATGGAATTCACGCAGACCGACTTTCCACTGCCGGTGGCGCCGGCAATGAGCAGATGCGGCGTCTTGGTGAGGTCGACAATCTGGGCGTCTCCGGGAATATCCTTGCCTATCGCGAGGGGAATTTCCCGCTTGCGGTTGGCGAACTCGTTGTCCCGTATGAGCTCGGCGAAGGAGACAATATGGCGCTGCTTGTTCGGGATCTCGATCCCAACCGCGTGCTTGCCGGGGATCGGTGCGACAATCCGGACGCTCGAGGCTGCAAGACGTAGCGCGATGTTATCCGCGAGGTTGGTGATCTTGGCAAGCTTCACTCCGGGGGCCGGGAGAATCTCGAACATGGTGATGACCGGCCCCTTTCGGATGCCGGTCACCTCCGCTTGGATGTTGAACTCCTCGAGGGTAACCCGGAGCACCTCGGCGGCGTGCTTGGTGTCTTCATCGATCTCCCAATAGCCGTACTCCTCGTACTGCCGGAGAATACCCTCCACGGGAATATTGTAGGCAGGGCCGCCGGAGATGCTCCGCGGTGCCGCGGCAAGCTTTTCACCGATAAAGGGTGCTTCTTCTTCGTCGT
>CAYFQV010000037.1:11903-23500 GCA_964345195.1 uncultured Spirochaetaceae bacterium | reverse complement strand
CTCCGCGGTGCCGCGGCAAGCTTTTCACCGATAAAGGGTGCTTCTTCTTCGTCGTAGTCGTCGTCGCCGCCGTAGTCGTTGTCGCCGCCGTCGTCGTCGGACGGATCCTCGGGGTCGAGCATAGGCTCGCCCTCCAGCTCGGGATCCGTATCAGCGTACTCCTCGGGCTCGACCGCTTCCCATTCGCCCAGGATGACCTCATCGTCGTCGTACGGCTCGGGGGCGGCGGTATCCCGCGCGGGGGCGTCGTCGTACGGCTCGGGGGCGACGGTGTACGCCGCGGGTGCCGCGGACGTTCCCGGCGCCGCCCCAACAAGCGCCGGCGCACGGTCCGGCTGCTCCCGCGGCGCCGACAGCAACGCCGCCACGCGGCGCGTTCGGCCCGCAAGGGAATCGTCGTCGTCCTCAGCTGTCACCGCATCGTCCGCAGCGCCCGTCGCTCCCCGCCGGCGCAGCTGCTGCATTATGGAGAGGATTGCCAAGGCGGTCACCAAGGTCAGAAGGACGCCGGCACCCGCGCGAGACAAAGTATCGATCAACCAACGCGTTGCCGGCGCATCTCCCGCCGGAGGGCCGAGTAAGAGCCGGACGGTCACACTAGTGGTCAGAAAGGGGATGACCGCAAAGTTCGTCATGAGGAAGGCGGTCCGCGGAAAGGGGCTCCGGACGGTCATGACTGCCTGCACGGCCAAGAAGACCGGCACAAACAGCGCGACAATATGGAAGCTCGCAAAGAGAAACTGACCGGGGCGCACGAGGGCGGCCACCAGCCCGGAAAAGCCTGAACCGAATACCGCCGCCCCGAGAGAAAAGGCGACGAACCCGGCAGTGAAAACGAGAATTGCGAAAAGGGCGTATCTCCCCCGTTGCTCAATCACGACCTAACTCCCCTTCTATGTGTATCGGTCGAATTGATACCCGGATTGACTCACCTTGGCATCATGGTCAACTGAAAACGATCGTTGCGACGCCGAGCGGAACGAGATAGATGCTGAACATCCACAGCTTGGCGCTCCGGACAATGCGCAGCAGTAGGAGAATGGATACCAGCCCTACGAGGAAGGAAGCGGCAACTCCCGCAACCAACGCCACCGGGGAAACTGTGGCTGCAAGGTCCCCGGCTTCGCGCAGGGTCAGCCCGAGAGCCCCAACAAAAGCAGGGATAGCAATGAGGAAGGCAAACTCGCCGGCCTTCTCCCGGCTCAAGCCCGCAAGGAGCGCCCCCGAGATTGTAATGCCGGACCGGGAAATCCCGGGAAACACGCCGAAGCCCTGAGCAATTCCCGTGATGGCCGCCTCTTTGAACCCTATCGTCGCGTAGCCCGTCGTTCCCGTGGCGAAGTGTGAGAAAAGGAGAATGATCGCCGTCACAATGAACAGCGCGCCGGCAACGCGCGGATCCCAGGCGAACTCCAACTCGGATATCCCGATCCCCATGGCGCCGGTAAAGACGCTCGCCACGATCACCACAACCGCGAGTCGGAGATTCTCCATGTCCTCCTGTAGGTGCCGCCGCGCAATCCATCGCCCGATAGCCGCGAAGATTTGCCCGATCCGACGTCGAAAGACCAGGATAACCACCACCAAGGTTGCAATGTGCAATAGGACATCGAAGAGAATCGGAACGTCCGCTACGCCGAAGAGGTTCTTCAAGACCAAGAGATGTCCGGAGCTCGAGACCGGGAGAAATTCCGTGAGCCCTTGGACAACGCCGAGGATAATCGCTTGTGTTACAGACATGAAGCCTCGCTACTGTGTTCTACGACACGCCGCGCCCCGTTGGAGCGCGCAACTCATGACCCGGCGGAGCCATCCCCGTGACGGATGCCGGCACTACTCTGAAGCCCCGGGAAAATGGGCTGTACGATCTCTCCGGGGGAGCGGTTGTCGTAAAGATACCCGTAGTAGGCCGCCGACACAACAACCTTGCGAACGTAGTGCCGTGTCTCCTGCAAGGGTATCGCCTCGTGGAAGAGAATTCCGTCCAGACTAAAGCGGTCGATCCAGCGTCGTACCCGGCCCTGCCCACCATTGTAGGCGGCCAGGGCGTGCAGGTAGCTGGGAAAGCGGTCACGCAGGTATGAGAGGTAGTGTGCACCGAGGGCGAGGTTCGTGGCCGGATCGGTCAGCTCGTAGTCGCTTAGACGCATGCGGCCTGCCACATCCCGAGCCGTCGACGGCATGAGCTGAGCCAACCCGACGGCACCCGCATGTGACACTATCGACGCCGAAAAATGGCTCTCCTCCCGAATCATCCCGTAGAAGATGGCGCTGTCGAGCCCATGAAGTTCGACCACCGCCTCCACGTCGGCTGCGAACCCCAGAGGATAGCGTAACTCCGCGACCTCTCGTCTGAACTCGTTCCCGCGGATCTCACCGGCGAGTCGGATGGCGGTAATCAAGTTGCCCTCGGATGCCGCACGCCGCGCCAACTGCTCGACGAGAGTCGGAGGAAATGCCGTGCCGTAGCGACGGGCGAGCGTATACGCGCGCTCCGTCAATCCGAACTCAAGGTACGCCTGCGTACGTGTCAGCGCACGGTCGGTATCGGCGTCCGCCGGCATTGCGGGAGCGGTCAAGGCCGCCTCCATGGCGGCTTCCGGGTTCTCGCCGAGGAGAACCCGCCCCATAATACGATAGTACGGTCGCGTTGCCTCGCGAAGAGGCTCCAAAAGATTCCGCCGCTCGGCAAAGTCGCTGTCTCGGTCCGGTCGATAGAGGCCGGCCTCCAGCGCCGCAGCCAGAACGAGCCGATACTGTTCCGCCGGCGCCGACCTCCCATTCTCTTCGAGTAGCTCGACCAAGTCGGCCAGGAGAAACCAATCCCGCGAGCGCACCAGGTCGTTCGTCAATCGCTCCAAGAGGCTCGAATAGGCGTCGGCTTCTTTCCAGAGAGATCGATGTGCGCGCAGCGCCGTCGGAATTCGGTCGACCGCACTCCGGGAGAGAAGCTCCAGATAGTCGCCGAAGGCGGCGCGCCTTAGCGACTCGTTCACCGGCCAGGCCGCCGATCCCCTAAGAAGCTCCTCGAGGATCGCTCGCGCCGACGCGGTGTTGCCCCCCGCCATAGCGAGCTGCGCCCGCTCATGCCGCGCCCGCGCGACATTCTCCTGCGGCATGAGCTCCGCCAGATCGGCCAGGAGCCCATCTCCTACGCTGTAGTATCGAGCCCGTGTGAATGCGCGTCCCATATCCCGGGCAAGGACGCCGTTCCGATACGCCGGCGGAAGACCGCCGAGGTCGAGTTGCCGAAAGTGTTCCGCGGCATCCTGAGAACGCCCTTCGACCACAGCGTGCTTGCCCTCAAACAGGGCATGCTCCGCCTCCGAGAAGGCATCCCGAGCGGCGTCGTGATTGTGCATATAGATAAAGAGGCGCGAATGCTCACTGCGTGCCGGGAAATCCGCGAAGAGGCCACGCATACCCGACTCCCAGCCGTCCCGACCGAGCTCGAAGCGCGCTACCGCGCTCATGAGAGCAAGTTCCGGTCGGTCGCTCAAACCATCGGGCTGCAACTCAAGGTATCGTTGGAAGTGTTGAGCATCGTAGAGCGCCGTAAGGGCCTGGAGCTGTAGCTCTTGCTCTTCCGGGTAATCCTGCAGCGCTGCCTCTGCCCATTGAGAAAGGAGCTCGCGATCGACACTGCTCCCCAGCACAAGGAGGGCGGAGAGGGCCGCGCGTTGGTACGGCTCAATATCCAACTCGATTTGTCGTTGATACGCGCGTTGCGCCTGCTCGATCTGCCTCAAACGCTCGTACACGCGCCCTAATAGGTATCCCGCTCCCTCATGAAGCCGAAAGATATCGGCGCTTTGTACCGCTTCCGGCTCGAGGTGTCGCAGGAACTCGTGTCTGCCGGCCGAGAGGTCCTGAAGTACCATTTCAGGGTCACGTCCCCATAAGCCGGTGTCGCCACAACCGACAACCGAGACGAACGACGTACCGAGTGTGATTAACATGAGAAAACGAGCAACACGCATGAGATGTACAGGTCTCAGAGCAAGGCGGCAGCCGTTCGCACGGCATCGAGTACAGCCACGCCAACTCCGCCGAGGAGCGACGGAAGGTCCGGCCCACGGAGCGCTTGAAATATGATGTAGGTAAGCAATCCAAGCCCGGCGACGGATAGAGCGATAAAGGCGATGAAGAGCAAGAGATTTACCGTGTTGAGCCTTGCCGGTTCTTCCGTGTGTGCAGCTTGATCCGCGGCGAAGCGCGGAGGAGACTCTTCGTATGGGTAGCCGGCGCCTTCGTAGTCGGGGGTCTCGAGCTCATCAGCGTCGTCACCGGCCACGGTCTGCGGCTCCGTTGCCGGAGCTGAATCCTCTTCGAGGCTCTCGTCCGACAAGTCGAAGGCGTCGAGATCGGCATCTTCATCGAAGTCGAATGAGCTGTCGCTGAGCTCGAAGTCGCCGGCCTGGTCGACACTTTCCGGCTCGAGACGTACCGAAAGGCTTTCGTACTCTCCAGACTTTTCGTCGGCGGCGTTCGCATTAAGATTACCGTCGGCATCCGTGCCGAGAACGAGGCTGATCTCGGGTTCTCCCGCAGGCCCTTCCTCGACGTTTTGGATGACGAGCGTGCCAATGTACTGCGCCTCGCGCATCTCTTCCCCGATCCCGCGATACAACTCAATTTGCACACTTGCCTGGTTGTCCGCGACCGTGGTCAAAACCAGACGCTTGCGCCCGGAATGATCTTGTTGAAAGATGGGAAAGA
Source organism: uncultured Spirochaetaceae bacterium (assembly GCA_964345195.1). GTDB lineage: Bacteria > Spirochaetota > Spirochaetia > DSM-27196 > PWMO01 > CAYFQV01. The sequence goes on along the minus strand of CAYFQV010000037.1, from coordinate 18,781 downwards.
AGCGACCGTCAGCCAGCTTGATGCCGATATGGGACTTATCCACCGTATACCTCGCGTACTGCTATGACCCTATGTGTTTATCGGCGTGTTGTCAACGAAACAAAACGATCGGAAGCGGCGGAGACGCCGTAAACGTCGCTCCACTCGGCAGATCAACACCGGCACAGCGCTAATCTTGACAGTGCCGAAGGGCTCAAGAATAATGCTCGCATGAGTCCGACCTTTATTGCGGTCGTCGCTGTGCTGGGAGCCGCCATCGCGGCACTTCTTGTGATCATGCTAACCCTGTCTCGACGATCCAAGTCGGGGCAAAATGGACAGAAGAAGGGAAAGCGCGGGAAGGATCGGAGCGCACAGCTTCGCGATGCGAATCGTGCCCTGGCTCAAAACCCCAAAGACCATGAAGCTTTGGCAACGGTAGCCCGGTATCACTACGACGAGCAAAACTGGGAAAAGGCCATGCGTACCTACGGAATGCTCGTCGAGCTGTCCGCCACCAACTCGGAGGTGGATGAGTACGAGGCCACTCTTCGCTACGCCCTTGCGGCGCTACAGTTGGGTAATAACGAGGATGCATACAAGTCGCTCGTGGTTGCACGAAGCTTGAACGCCGAGGGCTTTGAGCTCAACTACAACCTGGGCTATCTAGAGTACAAGCGGAAAAACTACGAGAAGGCGGTCAACTTGCTCCGGGCGGCTCTCGAAGAGCAGCCCGACCACACGCAAACCCTTAAGTACTTGGGATTGGCCTACTTCCGCACCAAACACTACAAAGAGGCGCTCGATTCCCTTCGACAAGTGGTGGATGCGCAGCCGGACGACAAAGAAGCTCTCTACGCCATGGGACAGACTTACTACGAGCTCAATCAGAACGACCAGGCGGCCCGCATCTTTGCCCATCTACGAGCAGACCCGGATTTCGGGCCGCGATCGGCGCTCATGTCCGGTTCGATCCACTACAAGAGCCGTCAATTCGAAAAGGCGCAGATGGACTTCGAGATCGGACTGCGCCATGAAAAGGTCCACCCGGATGTCTCGCTCGAGCTTAAGTACCGTCTGGCAATGACTCACATCAATCGACAGCAGGTTGGAAGCGCGATTCCCCTACTCGAAGAAATCCACCACATCAATCCGAGCTATAAAGATGTTGCCGATCAGTTGAAACGGAACCGCGAGCTTCACAATAATGAGCGGCTGCAAACCTTTCTGATTGCTCCGTCATCGGAGTTCGTTTCGCTTTGCCGAAAGGTGGCCACAAGCTTTTTCTCCAACTCCCGGACGAAAATCACGGATGTCTCGGTAGAGAAGAACGACTACGCGGACATTCTCTGCGAAGTAGAAACCTCAAAATGGTTCGACACGATTCTGTTTCGCTTCATACGCACCACCGGCAGCGTCGGCGAGCTCATGCTTCGGGATTTTCACGGCCGCATCAAAGAGCTCAAGGCCGGCCGCGGTTTCTGCATTGCCGCCGGGGAGTTCTCCGAATCCGCGGAGTCCTTCGTCGAGGCACGGCTCATTGACCTGATCGACAAGAAACAACTCCCGCAAATCTTGGACAAAGCGTAGCGTCTGGGACAAAGCGTAGCGCCGGCATCAGCTCGTAGCGCTAGGCGTTACCCGGGCGACAACCAGATGGCGCTCCGCCTCCAGGAACGGCACACTCACTTCCACAATACGGACCTCGGAGAAACCGGCGCTGAGTAGCGCCGCCGTACGCTCGGCGGCGCTCCGGCCACCCTGATACACAAGTACCCCCCCGGGAGTCGGATCCGCCCTTACTCCCGCTTCGGTGACCAGTCGCCGAAGATGCGCTACCTGCGCCGAGTTCAGTGTCGTGAAAGCCCGCAGGAGCACCGCGTCGAAGCGCTGCGTCACCTCATGGGTCTGCGCCTGCAAAACTCGCACTCGCGACAGCCGCAAAAGCGCAGCGGTGCTGCGCAGAAAGCCCGCGCGCCGCCCGGAGCGCTCAATCAAGGTCACATGCAGCTCCGGCAACGCCATGGCAATGGGGATACCCGGAAGCCCGGCGCCGGAACCGAGATCCGCAACCATCCTTTCGGGTTGTGAGGCGCCGAGAGGCGTTCCTCGGTAAGAATCTTCGCCATCAGGCGCGAGCAGCGTCTGCAAAGCCGGAACCGCCGCAAGAGAGTCGAGGATATGCCGGGGCACCAGGGCGTCATTATCCTGCGGAGAAATGAGGTCGATTCTGCGGTTCCACAGTCGAAGCTCGGATAGGTAGGTTTCCAGCTCCGTGATCAGATCGGTGTCGGAAGCGTTGTCTTGGTCCAAGCCGAGCTCTTGCAGACCACGCCGGAGCATGTCGCGTTCCGTCACACGGGCTCTATCACGAATCGCCGTTTCGCTCCGCCAAGAACGCAAGCTCCTCATCAATCTCGTCGGCATCCCCGAGGTTGAGCTCCAATAGGCGGCGCAGATGCGCCATACTATCGACGTCGATCATGGTGAAGCGAAAACCAAGGTAGTTGTACTCACGATGAACGAGCTCTCCCTCCGCCTCGATAGATATGTCCGTCCGAGACAGATCTATGCGAAGAGTAGCGCTACTATGCATGGGAATCACATTGGGTTCACGCGGATTGATCAATGCACCACGAAGGGACAAATCGATCACGGTGAATGGAATCTCACGGTCACCGACAACCAGCACTCCGGCGGTTTCGAAATCAGTTCTCTGGAAGCGTCGCTTTTCAGCCATGGACTGTTCCGATTATCATGCGGGTCGGCCGGACTGTCAACGCAGAAGAGGTGGTGACATCGCCGGAGGCTCGCGCTATTCTCAATCTGTGAGGACGCACCATGGCTGACCAATTCGACCTTTCCGGGATGAATGAGCAGGAAGCACGCTCCTACGTGCTCGAGTATCTCAAGGCGCTGCAGGAAATCCGGCGTCAGAAGAAAAAAAAGCAGGATGAGTTTGCTACCTGGGAACAGCGAGCCCGACTTGCCAAAGAGAACGAGCGCTCGGATCTGCAGTCGGAAGCCCTCGCACGGTGCCGGGAGCTCGCCGACGAGTTCGACTCCTTGAGCGAGCAGGAGCGATCGCTTCAGCAGGATGTCGACGGTCTTAAACGTAAGCTTGCCACCCACGTCGAAACCTCGGTGAATACGGATGCACTCTTGCAGAGTATCGAAGGAGTTGTCGGTGACTCCCACGAAACCGATCGGGCGGTGAGTGACCTCGAGGTGGCGGACGAGCTCGAGGCTCTGAAACAGCAGGTGGCCGATGAAGCCGACACGACGGACGGAGCCGATACCGAAGACACGGAGGGGCACACACCCTGAGCCATGCAGCGTCACATACCGGACTACGAACGCGCGCCCATCATCTTCGGTCACCGCGGCTACTCGGCCTTAGCACCTGAGAACACCTTGGCGGCCTTCGGTCTCATTCGCCGACACGGCGTTCCCGGCGTCGAGCTCGATGTCAGGCTCTGCGCAAGCGAAGAGGTGGTAGTTTCCCACGATCCACACCTTCTTCGCACCGCCGGTGTTGATACCGCAATAGCAGATCTATCCGCGAATGAGCTTGCGCGCACGGACGTGGGCTCCTGGTTTCACCCATCATTTTCGGGTGAGGGCGTTCCCATGCTCTCGGCGGTGTTTGAGCTTCTCGGTGATTCCGTGGTCTACGATCTGGAATTGAAGGCGGATCACGCGAAGGAGCCCATGCGTCGGCTTGTACAGGCCGTTATGGCGGTAGTCCACCGACATGGCCTTGCGCATAGGTGCATCCTTTCCTCCTTCAACCCTATCGCGCTTGCTTGGGCGCGGCGAGCGGATTCGAAAACACCCACCGCCCTCATCTACAGTGCGGAACCCGGAGTCCCCACGGCGGCCCGTCGCCCGATTGCGCAAACGCTCCTGAGAAACGAAATTCTCAAACCGGGGTACGCGCGCTTCGAGGCGGAACAAGCGCGCGACAAGCCGCCGTTCCCAAAGGTGCCACGCCTGGTGTGGACGGTGGATGAAGCGATCCAACGCAGTCGGGTCATTGCCGCCGGAGCGTACGGAGTGATCTCCAATGATCCCGCCGGGCTCGTGAGCGGCATTGATCTAAGCTTGTCGGAACGAACAAAAAACTAAGGCAGGTTCGCTGCAAGCGCTTCGGCGAGTTTGCCGCCGAGGCTGCGAAACGCCGCGGACATGGCGCCTGACGACGAGCTACCGCGGCTTCGCTGCTTCCGCTCGGTGGAGTAGATGACTCCGCCCGTACGGAGGTTGTAGACATCCACTGAGCCGGTCACGCTTACGACGAAGCCGTCGGATTCATTGAACTCCTCAATGCGCCCACTGCCCAAGATCACACGCTCGAGCTGCTCACCGAAGCGCCGGTCAAGCTCCTCGACCACCGCGGAGCGGCTTGTTCCCACCAGCCGTCCCGCTGGATAGGGAAGCCGGCGTACCGTGAAGTCACGTTCCTCCAGGGCGTGCACAAGACCTCTGGCTGTATTCTCGGTAGCCATGGGGTTACCGGCAATGTCGGTATCCAGCGCGACGATCCCGGTGGGTACCTCTCGCGCTCTCGAAAGAACGACGTACTCAATGGTCGCCTCAACGGCCTCGAGGGCGGCGCGCACGGCAGCGAGCTCGCCGGGGGCGACATTGGAAAGAGGAGACGCTCCTTCGAGAAGCTCTTCGACAGCCAATCCAACCGACACGGTGGCCGACCCCACAGACTCGGGAGGGGGAAGCGCGAATCGCGCCGCGCCGTCCGTACCGGTTCGTACCGTCGTACTGCGGACGACCCTCTGAGTTGCTCCGGATATGTCGGGGTACGTGAAGAGCACTCGGGCATCCGCAACCGGGGCGCCCGAGGGCTGCAATAGCACACGAACGACAAGAGACGCCCGCGTATCCGCGGAAACGTAGGTTTCCACTCGATTGCGCTCGGCCTGCAAGGTCAAGCGTTCGGCGAGCCCCAAGGCCCGAGAGAGATTCGCGCTTACACGCTCCTCGGAATTCTCGCCCGCCGCCTGCGCGGCCGCCAGAGCGGCTTCCAGGTGCAGGGCAATAGCCGTGAACACACGTCCCTCCTCGGCCGCCGTGCGCGCACGCTCTTCCGGCACTAGAATCGGCGCAACCTGTTGCTCCGCCGGCGCGTCGAGGCGTCGCCGCTCGGATTGGAGCACGGATCGATCGATTCGAACGAGGACATACACGGTGATCCGTGCGCCGGCATCATCGATATATTTATCTATCAGTCTCAGCCCCGAGATGTCCTGTTGGACGCCTTGCCGGAGCTGCTGAATCACCGCTCGTTCGAACTGCTCGAGTCGTTCCGCAACTGCCGGAACGGCCGGACTCTCGGCACGGTCTTCGAGCCAGTTAGTGATCTGCGTTCCGGCCGAAGCGAGAGCGCGGGTCTCCGCGGCCACGATACTCCCGCTCTCGCTCGTACCGGTTCCGAGAAAAAACACGTAATCTTCCGTCGATTCACGACCCTCTAACACCCATCTTGGAACCGGCGCACGAGTTTCCTCAGTCGCACATCCGGAGAACATGAAGAGAAGGGATATGACTATCCAATACAAGCTTGATCTTGATCGTCGCGCAGCAATCGTCATGGATTCGACGTCCGGGACTATTCACCCTCGCGTCGGGATGAATCACGATTACCGCTTCCGAGAGCTTGTGAAAGAGAAGAGTTTTCGGTGAACGCCAAAATTGAGCGGATCCGAAACGCAACACTGCTTTCGGCGTCGCGACTAAGCGCCAGCTGCACGCCCGCGAACTCGGTCACCGGAACCTCAACATTTTGGCGATCCGCGGCATCACCAACAAGCAGGGTACCGTTCGCATGCCGAAAGCGTAGGGCGAGGGTGTCGTCCGTTGGATCGAGAAGCGCAAGTCGTCCGGAGTCTCCACGGCGTTGTTCCAGCTCAGCAGGAACCGACGCATTCTCCGAAAACGCCGCGTCACCGTCCGCAAAAAACTTCAAAAGCAGCGGCGCGTCCTCTCGAATTGCAGGCTTTTCGTCTTCGTCGTCGGCGTTCGGTCCGTCTTCGCGTGCAACGCCGTGTACGGCAAAAACGGATTCACCAAGTGTGTCCTCCTCACCGTCTGCCATGTCGGCGCTTTCAGGCGCTGGGTTGTAGCTCTCGATTTCCAGTATCAAGTCCTGCGAACGAAAGAGGAACTCAGGAAACACCACAGAGCTGCCGGGCTCGAGGATGAGCCCACCGGCGTCAATGCGAACGTCGCCGCTGGTACCGAGCGCTTCGGTTTCGTCGGAACGAGCGAAACCGGCCGCATAAAGCAGATCATCACCGTAGCTGCGCTCTTGCGCCTTTCGAAACACCGTCAGATCGCCGGCAGGCCGGCGATTCTCATCCCGAAAGTAGATCCCGAACTCGTCCACAACACCGACGAATCCCTCGGTCCCACCGATCACGGACGTGCCTCCGCGATCTTCCCAATCCGCGGCTGAGCCGCTGAACTCTTCCTGCCCTTCTCCAGCGCTTTTGTCGGCACCGTCGGCCTGTGCGGAAGTCGCACCGGACGCTTCCGCGGGAACGGCCGCTACATCCAAGGAGTCGGCCCATGCAAAGTCACCATCCACGAACCAGACAACCACGGTCTCGGTGGCACCAGGCAGCAGGGATACCACGAGCTCCTGCACGTCATCCGAGTCGATCAGCCCCGGCGCCGACCTGGCCGTATCCGTGTCACCGGCGGCTTCGAGATCCACGCCGACCGCGCCATTGGCGTGCACGGAGAGGGCGAAGCGTATATCACCATCCGTGGTCTCCGCACGAAAGAGCGATTGCGGAGCCACTTCTCCGGCGTTCGTCGTGTCAATCGATTGCGCAGCCGCTTCTCCGGCGTTCGTCGTGTCGATACCATCGGACTCCGGC
>CAYFQV010000037.1:8542-11803 GCA_964345195.1 uncultured Spirochaetaceae bacterium | reverse complement strand
CGCGCACTCACCGAGAACGGACTGAGACTTCCCTGCCGTACCGGTAAGATGAAGTCCGCCACGCGAAAGCCGGAGCCGCCGTCCAAGTAGTATCCGAACACGCCGTTGGTGACTCGGAGATCCGGATCGCCGACTCGCTGCGCCTCACGGGGCAGGTCGAATAGCTCAACACGAGCGCCGTCGTCTCTCAGGTTGCCCAAGAAATGAAAGAGGCTGTAGTAAGAGCTCTCGGGTCTCAGGTCGTTTTCACCGAGCTCCGCGCTGCGTCGAACAACGAGTTGGCTCGTGTATTGGGCGGAGGAAGCGTAGGGAAAGCCTTCCTCATCCGAGGGCCCCGTCGGAAAGAGCTCTACTCGGACCGGATAGGCACCTGCGTCAGCCGAGGACTTCACAAGAACCTGGTCGGTCCCTTCCGAGGCGTAGCCCTCTCGAAGCACCTCCCCATCCACAGTCCATCGAATGTAGGGATCCGCCCCGTCCGGAGCGGAGAACTGTACACGCATGATCCCGGAAGAGGATGGGTAGAGCGCCGGTGGATAGGCGGTGACGCCCGCGATCATGTATTGGCCGTCGGTTACGAAGAAGCGCCGCTCGCTGCGCGAAAGCTCTTCGCCGTCGGCAAAAAGCACGAGAGTGAGTAGATACTCCCCCGGCGCCACGTCGGGAACTCCGATATCCGGCAGCACACCTTCTTGGAGAGTCTCCCCTTCGACCGTTGAGCTTCCTACAACTTCGCCGTCCATGGTCGAAAGTGTGACCTCGAGTCGCTCGAGAACGACGGGATCCGCACTAGCTGCTTGGATGGCCGAGGCCTGAACCTCGACCGGGATGCCCTCGTCTACCTGGAATATGCCCCCGTCGTCCGTGGTCTGGATGCTAAACTGTTCCTCATCATCGATTTCCGGCACGAAGAGCGTACTGTCTCCGCACGAGACGAGGATGAGAATTGGTGTGAGGAGTACGACGAGCCGCTTTTTCATCTCTCACTTGAGTATACTACGAAAGCACATAGTTTTACAGTTCTTGCGAAAGCTTAGCAGGTACCGATATATTACCGACAGCATGCGAGCTACACGAGCAATTGTATACCTTGATCTCTTTCGGGAAAACCTCAGGCTGATACGCCGATGGCTGCAAAAAGACGGCAGCACGCCGCCCAAGATTTGCCTCGCCGTGAAGGCGGACGCCTACGGGCACGGCATCTCGCCGATTGCGCAGACTGCAGTTGAGGAGGGAGTGGAGTACCTAGCTGTTGCCACTGTCGATGAAGCCGTCACCCTGCGGGAGGACGGCGTTTCGGTCCCGCTGTTGCTCTACAGCCTGCCGATACGGGAGGAAATCCCGCTCATACTGGATCACGACGTAACGCCGCTCGTGGGGGATCTCGAGTTCGTCGGCGACTTATCCCGCGCGGCCTCCGCCGAAAGCCGCCGACTGCCCGTACACCTCAAAATCGACACCGGCATGGGACGCATTGGATGCCGCCCTGAGGATGCGGTGGATATCGCAACGGCGATCGACCGTGATCCTTGGCTCACCCTGGAAGGCGTCTCGACGCACTTTCCAAACGCAGACGACGAAGATCCGGCGTTCACGAATCGGCAGATCGCGCTGTTCGGCGACGCCGTGGAGCGGATGCGGGCTCATGGGATTGATCCCGGCCTGGTACATGCGGCGAACTCGGCGGGCGTGCTTCAGTTCCAGAATGCCCAGTTGGACATGGTACGCCCTGGACTACTCGCCTACGGATACGACCCCACGGATACACAAACGCGCAGCTTGCCGGTACGACCGGTGATGGAGCTCGAGTCTCGCATCGTCTACATGAAATCGGTCCCGCCGAACACCCCAATATCCTATGGATCAACGTATCGGACCTCCGGGCAGAGCTGGATCGCCACAATCCCGATCGGTTATGGCGACGGCTACAGCCGCCTTCTGTCCAACACCGCGCAGGTACTTGTAGAGGAGCACGCCACCGGCCGCCTGGTCACCGCTCCGATCGCGGGCCGCGTGTGCATGGATCAGCTCATGCTCGACCTCGGACCTGCGACGCAGGCCCAGCGCTACGACCGCGTCGTCCTCTTCGGGCCTGACCCGAGGGGTCCGGATGCGGCCACCCTGGCACAGCTCAGTCACACGATCCCCTACGAGATAACCTGCAACATCTCCAAGCGGGTACCCCGGGTCTACCGGGACGGCTCATCCGTCCGACCAGAGGCCGGCCAAGTTGATAAGCGTCTGTGCGGCGCGGACCATTGACCGCAGCGGAACCCACTCGTACACGCCGTGCATATTCTGGGGTCCGGCGAAGATATTCGGTGTAGGCACAGCCATCTGTGTAAGTCGTGCGCCGTCCGTTCCTCCTCGAATGGCGTGTGACACCGGCTCCATACCGGTCGCTCGGATCGCCTCTTCGAGGAGCTCAGTTGCCGCCGGGACTTCGCGGAGTGCATCCCGCATGTTGCGGTACTGTTCGAAGTGCTCGACCGTCACCTCTGATCCCGGATACGCGAACTCCACGGCAGCGGCGTAACGTTTCACCGCTTCCACGCGCCGTTCCACTTCCGACATCTCGAAATCACGAATAATGAGATCTACCCGCGCGCCGCCCATACCTCCGCTTACCTCGACCGGGCAGTAGAACCCGAAGCGTCCATCCGTTGCTTCCGGGCTCTCCGAGCGTGGAAGCAGAGACAAGAACTCGCCGGCCATGGTCACGGCATTCGCCAGCTTTCCCCGAGCGGAACCGGGGTGAATCACCCGACCCGAGAAATGAACGGATACCATGACGGCATTGAAGCACTCGGCCTCATATGTGCCTTCATCTCCCCCGTCAACGGTGTAGCACACCGTTGATTCCAGCTTCGAGACCGGAAACTCGTCCATGCCGCGACCGATCTCTTCATCCGGCGTGAAGATAATCTCAATCGGCCCGTGTGCGATCTCCGGATGCTCTTGCAGATAGGATACCGCCGTCATGATCTCGGCAACACCCGCTTTGTCGTCACCACCGAGAAGCGTGGTGCCGTCAGTCGTTATGATCGTGTCCCCGGTGTAATCATTCAGCGTCGGATACTCCGCCGGATCGAGAACGCGCGCTTCGGAAGATCCCTTCGGTGATAGTCTAATCACGCCGCCCTCGTAGTCTCGATGGACAGTGGGGTTCACATTCTCTCCGGGACTGTCGGGAGCGGTGTCGACATGCGCCATGAATCCTATCGAAGGAGCGCCTTCCTTACCCGCCGACGCCGGAATGCG
>CAYFQV010000037.1:0-8442 GCA_964345195.1 uncultured Spirochaetaceae bacterium | reverse complement strand
TAGCGGAGGAAGCGTTCGAGGAGGTCCTCCTCGAACCAGGCTCGATCCTGATCGATTGTAAGTGCTGTTGTGGCCATGGGCGGAGCGTAGCCGAGGGGTCTAGGCCTGTCAACGAAGAAGCGGCGATCCTGTTTGGGCACGCTCAGCTGCGAGCGGACTTCACCCCCGTTCAGACTTCAATGAGGCCGACCCGGGCCGCGTAAAGGACCAAGTCGACTTGGCTATGCAGGGAGAGCTTTTTCATGATGTTGGAGCGGTGGTTCTCCACCGTACGCGGACTGATGTCGAGCTCAGTCGCGATCTCCTTCGTCTGCCGGCCTTGCAGGATAATGTCGAGCACCTGCCGTTCCCGAGGCGTTAGCTCGCGCAGCATTGTCCGCCACGCTTCCGTGGATGCCGCCCCCGCAAGCTGCCGGTCCGGCTGCTGAGCCGGTGAGCCCTGAATACAAATGAAGGTGCCTCCGCGGGCAACTGTGTCCAGACCATGGACCAGGGTGAGAGCGGGTACATTCTTCGTTGTATACCCCGGCACCCCGTGCCTGAGGAAAAACTGTAGGCCCTTCAGCGAGGGTGTATTGGTGTGGATAAAGAGTTTCACCGAAGGATCCTCATTGCGAATCCAGCGAACAAACTCAATATCTCGGTCGCCGTCTGCTTCCGCGTCCATAACGATGATATTTGGCTGAACGGCCAGGACGCGCTCCCTTCTGGCCGTCGTGTCATCGATCTCGTCCACGATATCGTATTGCGTATGTTCCTCAACGATCGTTCGCAAACCGACTCGATACGTTGGATGCTGATCCAGGATGACAATACGTTTATTAGCCATGAGCCCTACTGCGTTATTAGTATCATAGTTAGTGTAAGGCCTTCCAAAAAAAATGAAATCGTAACAGTCTCGCACGTAAAAATACTTACGCCTTTAAGTATTACCTCTCACCAAACTCCCTCTAATGTCTATTGGACGCCTGGCATGCCGGATCGACTTCTCTCGCATCTCGGCTTCAAACCCTCTACCATCGCTCCGGAGTCGTCACGACCTATATTGCGGATCGTGGCGGTACACGCACTAACCAAAGTGTAATCCGACGTCGGCGGCAGACGTCAAATCATACATACATGTAGATAACAGGGAAATGATGCTACGTAAATGTATCTGTTAATGCGCGCGTCAGAGAAGATTTATCAGGACTATTGGCGCCCAAATCGTTCTGAAGCATAATCTTATATCCAAGATGCGCTCATTGGCACGGTTTATGCAAAAGGCACTACAGGAGAGACATAAGCTCACACACGACAGGAAAGGGTAAGCTCATTTCCTGAAACACATTAGTAAAGGAGAAATCTAATGAACGGTACCAACACCCCGAAAGACGTGCTCGCGCTCATGGAAAAGGAGAAGGTCGAGATCGTGGACCTTCGTTTCATGGACTTCCCGGGCATCTGGCAACACTTCTCGGTTCCCGCCACGGAGGTGGATGAAGATTCATTTACCGAGGGCATGGGCTTCGACGGATCGAGTATCCGCGGATGGCAAGCGATCAACGAGTCCGACATGATTGTGAAACCCGTGCCGGAAAGTGCATTCATCGATCCCTTCACCGTCCACAAGACCCTGGTCTTGATCTGCAACATTGCAGACCCGATCACCGGCGAGGACTACACCAGGGATCCGCGCAACATTGCCCGGAAAGCCGAAAACTACATGAACTCGACCGGTATTGCGGACACCGTCTATGTCGGCCCTGAGGCGGAGTTCTTCATCTTCGACGACATCCGCTTCGACCAGAACCAACACTCTGGCTACTACTTCGTCGATTCAGTCGAAGGAAGATGGAACTCGGGCCGTGATGAAAACCCCAACCTCGGATACAAGCCCCGCTACAAAGAGGGTTACTTCCCGGTTCCGCCGTCGGACAGCGTCCACGACCTGCGCAGTGAGATGGTGCTGCTCATGCAGTCCATGGGTATGCCCGTAGAGGCACACCACCACGAAGTTGCGACCGGAGGCCAATCCGAGATCGACATGCGCTTTGCCCCACTCGTCGGCATGGCGGATTCCCTGTTGAAGTACAAGTACATTGTGAAAAACGTGGCCAAGCGCCACGGACGGACCGTTACCTTCATGCCGAAGCCGGTTTGGAATGATAACGGAAGCGGCATGCACATCCACATGTCTTTGTGGAAAGGTGGCAAGAACCTCTTCTTCGGCGACGGCTACGCCGGCTTGTCGGAGACGGCGCTGCACGCCATTGGCGGCCTGCTGAAGCACGCCCCGGCGATCCTGGCCTTCACGAACCCGACTACCAACAGCTACAAGCGCCTGGTACCGGGATTTGAAGCGCCGGTCAACCTCGCGTATTCACAGCGCAACCGGAGTGCCGCGGTGCGGATACCCATGTATTCCAATTCCGAGAAGGCAAAGCGCTTCGAGTTCCGCTGCCCGGACCCCTCGTCGAATCCCTACCTCGCGTTCTCAGCCATGCTGATGGCGGCGATCGACGGAATTCAGAACAAGATCGATCCCGGCAGCGCACTCGACAAAGATATTTACGACCTTCCGCCACAGGAAGCCGCCAAAGTGGAAAAAACTCCCGGTAGCCTTCGCGGCGCCTTGGAGGCCCTGCAGAGCGATCACGAGTTCCTACTCAAGGGTGATGTGTTTACCGAAGACGTCATCGAGACCTGGATCGAGTACAAGATGGAAAATGAAGTTTTGGCTCTCGACCTCAGGCCGCATCCGTGGGAGTTCGCGCTCTACTACGACATTTAGTGCGCAAACGGCGGCCGAGCGGATTACCTCCTGAGTCCGCAGGCCGCCGGCTTACCCAATGCCCTCGGCCGTCTCCTGTCGGGGGTGCCCCGGTTGTCTCCTGCCGGGGCTTATTTGTGTCCGAAGGATCCACACGTACGCCGGGCGAGCAAGGCTTAGTCGAAGATACCGCCGAGCAGATTCCGGCCGACGTTGTCCTTCTTGTTCATCTCCTCGAGAGCCTCTAAGAGATCGCGGAGCTCGACGATCTCTTCGGCCATGAGGAAGCGAACGAACGCTTCGGTATCAGCGTCTGTTTGCACCGTGATGGTGTTCCCCGCCTGGGTCAGGTTGATGATCGTGTCTTCTTGGCGAATCTGGTAGATCTCATTTTCGAAGTCGATTCGATTGACGAAGTAGTCCTCGTCGCGGAAAGCCTGCAAAATGCGTCGCCGGAAGAACTCCGCCGTGAGCGGCGTCGGCAAGTCAAGGGTGACCTCGCGCTGTCCGGCCTCACGACCGGCCCGGAACGCCTCCTCGGCCCTGTAGCCCGGTGTGCCGTCGAAGCTCTTGATGATCAAGGGTGGTGCGAGAATTGTTGATATCAACATAGTCAGCACCGCAACGCCGAAAAGCTCCGGCGCAATAGCCCCGGTAGACAGGCCGATTCCGGCAATAATCAAACTGACCTCGCCCCGCGGCAGCATGCCGAGACCGATCCGCAGCGCTCCCTTGAGGTTGAAGCCCGTAAAGAGCGCGGGCACTCCGCAGCCCAACACCTTTCCGACAATGGCCACCGCCGCGTAGAGCAAGCCGAAGCCGACTATCGTAGCAAAGGCGGAGAAGTCCACCATCATCCCCATAACCGCGAAGAACACCGGCACAAGAAAATCGTAGAGCCCCGCAAGCCTTTCCCGCAGTTGATGGGAAACATCGGTCTGACTGAGGCTGAGCCCGGTCACGTACGCGCCGATGATCATGGCAAGACCCGCGGTCTCCGAGAGCCCCGACAGAAAAAGTGCCAGTCCGAAGGTCGTCCCGGCCAGAATGTCCATGGAGCGAAAGATCTTCAAGCCGCGAATCAGCTTCGGCGCGAAGAGGATTCCGATCACCGTAAAGCCCAACCAGAAGCCCACCGCCTTCCCGGCAATGATTCCGATCTCACCCCAGTTGATCTGCCCGGCCGGCCCCTCAGTCCGAACGATTCCCACGACCACCGCCAGGAGAATGATGCCGATGACATCGTCCAAGACGGCGGCGCTGAGGATACTCACCCCTTCGGGCGAGGACATTTGCCGTTTGTCCGAGAGGATACGCGCCGTGATACCAACCGAAGTCGCGGTGGACAAGACGCCGAGAAAAAGCGCCACGGGATGCAGATAGCCGGTCACCTGCGGCAGAATCCAAATGGCCACACTACTGCCGGCCAGAAAGGCTACCCCGGCGCCGCCGAGCCCCACAAGTGAGCCCACGAGGGAAAAGCGCAGAAAGGTCGGAAGGTCCGTCTCCAATCCCGCCAAGAAAAGAAGCACAATGGAGGCAACCGACGCAAAGCCGTAGAGCTCCGGACTGACCGGCAGAACCGCCTCTCCGATGGGAAATAGTGGTTGACCCAGTAGCGGCAGGGCGAACTGCCCGAGCGCGTAGGGACCGAAGACCATGCCCGCCACCAACTCGCCAAGTACACGCGGCTGCTTGAGAAAGCGCTGAAACAGGTAGCCGAAAATTTTGGCGCTAATGAGGAGCACCGCAAGCTGGATGACGAGGACCGTCATGAGATGAGTCAAGTCTTGCGATTCTTCCACCGTGCACCGCCTCCCTCGAGATATCCGCTGCGCCGGGCGCTATGCGAGGATTGTCTTGACCACATCCTCCGGAGTCTGTGCGGAGAGCAATTGCCGCCGGCGATCCTCTTCCTTGAGAATCCGGGTAATCTCCGCAAGGAACTGGATGTGTGGGCCCTTTCGCCCCGTCGGCGAGAGCGTCAGAATGAAGACGCGGCAGGGCTTGTTGTCCATGGCTTGGAAATCTATGGTCTCCGGAGTGATACCGACGGCGACAACGAGATCGTCCACGGAGTCGGTCTTCCCGTGCGGGATCGCAATGCCATGCTCCATCCCGGTCGTCATCTTGCGCTCCCGCTCGAGCACGCTTTGAAGCGCTGCGGCGCGGTCTTTGATTTTACCACTCTCCATGGCAAGGTCGATCAGCGCCGCAATGACTTCTTCTTTGGTGGTGCCGGGAAGATCGACACTGACCGTCGTCGGGGTCAGCACCTTCTTGAGGTTCATAGCGGCTTAGACCATAGAGACGGCGCTAGCCCGTGTCAACGCCGCTGCTCGCTGTGTCGGGGCTCGATCCCCCGTGGCCGCCGGACATCCGATGGGCCAAATCCGCAATGGAGCCTATACTCTCATGAAGCCTTTTAACCAAAACATCGACCTCCTTCATGGCCGCCGCCGATCGCTCAGCCTGCTCCGAAATCGTAGCCATACCGTGGAGGACCTCCGAGCCGGTGCTGTCCACGCGCTCCATGGCCGCGGCAATGGTCTCAGTCGACGCCTGCGCCTGTTCGGATCCCGAGCGCACCTCCGAGGAGACTTCATTCACGACCGTCATGGCCTTGCGGATCTCCTCGCTACCCGAGGCAAGCTCGGAGGTGCCGGCGCGAATCTCGGAGAACGAGGTCAACACCTGGTCGACTTCGCTCCGGATCGTCTCGAACATTGTGTCCGCTTCCTGACTCGCGGAGTCCGCGCTGCGAATCGTCTCGATCACCCGCTGGATAATCCCCGCAATGGAGCTCGAGCTCTCGCTGGTCTCGGTTGCAAGCTTCCGTATCTCCTCGGCGACCACCGCGAAGCCGTGCCCCGCCTCCCCGGCGTGAGCAGCTTCAATGGCGGCATTCATGGAGAGCAAGTTGGTTTGGGTTGCAACGTTGGAGATTACGTCCACCAAGTTTGAAATGTCGTCAATGCTTGCCGTAATCGTTTTGATGGACTCCCGGGTTTCGTCGAGCTTCTCGCCACCGGAGCTTACGGTATCCGATAGGCTCCGTGCGTCCTCCTCCTTCGTTGCCGTGATATTGGAGATGCTGTCGATACTCGCCGTCATCTCCTCCACCGAAGAGGTCGAGTCGCTCAACGCGTTCGACTGCCGGTCGATCGCCGAACCCAGCTCGGTGATCGTGCGGGAGATCGTCGTAAGCCCCTGTGAAGACTCTCGGATCTCCTCCGACAGCTGCTGCATGGACTGACGCGCCTGCTCCGCGCCGCCGGCAATACTTTGCGTCGCCTCGGCGGTAAACCCGGCTTGCTCGTTAAGGCTCGCCTCGACCTGCGCCGTCGCATCGGCGAGCTCGTTCAAGCGCCCAATGGCGTCTCGCAGCCTGCCGGAGAACTCATTAAAGCTCTCCGTGATCCGTCCAATCTCGTCCCGGGAGCGCACCGGCAAGGTGTGTGAGAAATCACCGGCGAGGAGGGCCTCGGTGGCGCGTGGCAACATGGTAAGCGGGGAAAAGGTGCGCCGGAGAAAGGGCACGAGCAAGAGGCCAATGAGCACGGCGGCTACGACGACGGCAATGCTGATATTCCGGGCAAACGGCCCAACGGCGGCAAAGCGCGCGGATTGATTCAAGATGTAGCCGGTAATCCAATCCCAGGCGGGGAAGTACTCGAAGACCGCCCATTTCTGCTGTCCTTGGTACGTGAAGGTCAGAGTCTTGGTCCGCGAGTCGCCGCTTACTCCCGCCGCTTCAATGATACGAGCCGCCGCTTCAGACTGGTAGAAGGCTTCATCGACCGGACTCTCGGAGTTGTGCAGAATTACCTCGGCATCTCCATTGACAATAAATGGATATGCGCGCAGATCCTCCACCTCTACGTAACGCCGCCGCAGCCGCTCGAGGAGGTCCTGCTGGAGCTGATACACCTCGTCGGAGGCCGCCGAGACGGCGTCGACCCCTTGATACTCATACTCAATGTTTCGAATACGCTCGCCGAAGTCACGGAGATTGAGACGGTCGATCTCGCCGCGGAAGGCAAGCACCGCGTATGTCGAGGCAAAGACCGCGAAAACCAGCACGCCCAAGAGACTCGCGACAACAACTTTTATGCGAATAGACCAGTGCTTCATGGCTTATTATCCTCGGATATACCTGTAGCATACTCGAGTGTGGCCGGCCAAGCCGGGTCCGTCGGCGTTGACAAGGCTCCAGCCGGCCAATAAATTTCGAGTTACTCGCCCCGATAGCTCAGTAGGATAGAGCAACTGCCTCCTAAGCAGTAGGTCGCGCGTTCGAATCGCGCTCGGGGTATTTCATTGTCGTTCCCTGCAAGTATCTACGTATCCTCTACGTCCCAAAGGGCTGCGTATTCGCTCGATTTTGTACAGCTGTGACAAAACTGTGCAGCACTGTGTCGGCTTGGATACCCCGCCCTAACTATCGAATTGAAAGAGCATCAGTTCAAAGAAGCATCAGTTCAAAAAGGCGATCGGGCGTAACCGACAACAAATTGTACTATCGGTCCGACACAGATGAGTTCGGGAAGCCGAAGCGCCCGTGGTGTGAGAAACTCGCATCGGCGGGCTGGAGCTCAGGCACGCAAACCGCACCCTGCACGAAAAAGTTGCCCAGTACTACGACGGTATTACGCAACACAGCACGGTCACCGAGTACATACATTCCGCGCAGGACTGTTCCATCGCCCGGCATCTTACGCTCAATGCGTTGCGACGCGCGACCACTTGCAAACGCAACGTAAAAGACAGAGGTCTCCTATTCGGGTGGGACGAGACCTATCTCGGAAGAGTGCTCAGTTTATGACTGCGTTTGCCCTGGCGCCAGGAGGCGATTATGTCGACAATGTGCGCATTGATAAGCGTGAGGTCGGTGACAAAGGAGAAACGTCAGGTCACCGTAGCGTCCGTGTGCATAATGGTGAGTTCGATCCAGTTGACCCGCAGCACATCATCGCCGTCTCGCAGCGGCACGTCGTTGCGGTATCGATAGCGGTAGAGTTGGTGCTTCTTTCCCGTCCAACGTCGTTAGGTCTTCTTGTGAAGACCATCGCCTGAGAACTCGACAAGCCGGTCATAAAAATACTCGTGCCATGCAGTCTTACAGATATAGATGAAACTGTAGCCGTGATCCATCGCGTGTTCGCACACCGGGTCCCCGGCGTGCAGGTCGCCGCCGAGCAGTACCACCGTGAAGCGCTCGCTCATGTAACGCAGACCGATAGTCTCCATCCACCGCCTTGCCACCCGGTTTCACAATCATCGTGGTAATCCCGCTGTGATAGGAGGTTGTTGTGCTGTTTGCTTTGAGATGAGGGGCACATGATCTGGTCGGAAGAGAAAAGCCACGTCCCGTCGAGGGCAATCAGCAGCAATCCGTGGGAAGTTACAAGCTCGGAGGTCACTCCCCGTTCGAAGCTGTACTCACTGACATTTCGAATTGCTTGTATGGAAGCAATCAGGTGGACATCGGATTGCGTCTCCACTATTATTCGGCGCATACATGAAAAGCCTCGGTCTTTCCCAAAAGCTGTCCGGAGTCGTGGTTCTTTTGCTTGTCATTATCCTGGCCATTGTCGGGGTGGTCGGCGCGCGGGATATTAACCGCATCACGACGTCGGCTCTTGATCTGAACCTGCGCTCGCAGGCGGAGCTGGTCGAGGAAGTCATCG
>CAYFQV010000036.1:0-25028 GCA_964345195.1 uncultured Spirochaetaceae bacterium | reverse complement strand
AATAACGCCGCGCGCCTGGGCGCGAAGATCGAGAACACTCTCGAAGACGGCTTCATGGCCGTCCCGAGCCTCAGCCCAGCGTTCTCGGGCCAGCTCCCAGCTGTCGCGGGCTTGCTCGAGATCCGCCACGCTCCGCCGCGCTTGCGCGAGGGCGATCGCCCGCTCCTCCTCAACGCGCTCCCGCGCGGCCTCCACCGCTTCCAGCCGCCGGCGGACCGCCGTCTCGGTCGCCGCCGCCCCCGGATCAAGCCCGACGATGATGCGCTCATTGAAGCTGTGCCGCCACGCAGGCCCGAGTGTTCCCACCGCAGTTCGCCCCGAACTGTAGTGCCGGGTAAGCGTGAAGAGCTCGGATAACATCATGTCCGTGACTTCGGTGAAGAAAGCTCCGGTAAGCGGAGACACTGGGTCGCCGATCTTCGGAGCTTCCGCGGCATTCCGCTGCGCATCGATCTCCTCGCGTACCTCTTCCCAGGCCTCGGTCCGACTCACCAGGAGTTGCTCCGCATCCGACCGAGCCGTCGCCGCGGCCGCGGCATCCGCCGCGACATTAGCGGCAGCTGCAGTCGAACGACCCCCTGCCTGACCGGCGGTCAGCTCCAAAGCTTCGGCTGCACTCCGCGCCGCTCCCGAGGGACCCGTCAGCGAGGCGGCCCGGTCCGCGAGGTCTTCCGCCGCAGCCACTGCCGCATCCGCTCCCTCGCTGAACATGGCCGCGGCGTTCGCAGGCGCCTCGCTACGTAACTCGTCGGCCGCGGCAACGGTTTCCGCGAGTGAGATCTTAGCCGGCGCGCTGTCCCCGCCGCTTGTATCCTCTCCTTCGACGGCTTCCCGATAGCGCTGTTGGACCTTCGAGACCGCCTGCGGGAGCTTCGACGTGCCGCCGCCGTCAGCGCTTCCGTCGCCGCCTTCATAGCCTGTCTCGGCCGCCGCAAAGCTCTCGTCCGCCACGTCGATCTTGGGATCGACCTCGTCGGGCGCGCTGTCGCCGTCTGCATCTGCATCATCAAAGTCGTCGCATACATCCCCCACACCGTCGCCGTCGGCATCGTGCTGGCCCGGGTTGGACTGTGTCGGACAGTTGTCCGTGGCGTCCGGCACGCCGTCGTTGTCCCCGTCCGGAGGAGGCGGCGGTGGCGGATCGGAGTCGGGCGCGGGCGCGGGTTCCGGGTCGCCGTCGCCGGGGTCGCCTGTATCGCCGCCGCCGGGGTCGGGGTCGCCGCCCGGGTCGGGGTCGGGCGCGGGCGCGGGTTCCGGGTCGCCGCCGTCGGGGTCGGGGTCGCCGCCGCCACCGCCGGCCCCTTCATCGAAACTCTCCGTCCCCTCGAAAGCGGCTGCGGGGAGCGCCGCAGCCAGCACGAAGATCGTGGCGAGCAGAAGACACAATGCGCCCGGGGCTTGAACGCTACGTGGCACCGCCATTACAGCGCCTCGTACCAGAGCCGATATAGCAGCCCGGCTTTCCGATCCGGGTCCGGCACCCAGAGCGAATCCTCCACGAATTCCAGGGCTGTTCCCGTGGCGCCGCCGGGCATGTAAGAGGCATCGTGCTGTCGTGGAAGGCCTTGGGCATCCAGTGGCACGTAGTGCAGGGACAGGCCTTCGGCATTCGGCGTGCCGCCCGGAGCGCGCCAGCTGTCGCGTACCGCCTCGGTCACGGCGCTCTGGACGGCGACCGCCTCCGCTGCAGCCGCCGGGATGGTCGACGCAACGTACTCACCGAGGTGGTGAAGATCCACGCTCAGGTCCCCGGGGGTCTCATAGAAGTCCTCGACCTGGGAGAAGATGCCCGTGCGAAGCTGCGTCTGCCGTTCGGTGGTATCCACCCAGCCCAGGAGCGTGCGAGAGAGATCGTTAAGGGCGGCATGGACTCCGGCAATCCGGTCGGCTTCGACGATGGAAATCGTCGCACCTTGCCGACTCTCGTAGGCCCGCGCGAACTCCTCCTTCGCCGCCGCGGCAAAATCCTGGGGACGCCGGGAACTGTCACGGAAGCGGCGAAGCAGGGGCGCGTACTCCCAACCGTCGCGGTCAACGACGTTTTGGGAAGCAACCACAAGGTCTACCTCGTTGCGCACTTCGTAGATAATCTCGACGCTCGCCCCGTAGCAGAGGTCCAGGCCGAGCACATCGATCTCCCGGCCGGCAAGGGCTGCGCCGAGCTCCGGAGTGAGGAGCGCGTCTCCACCGCTACCGTCGTCAATGCTGGTGGCCTTCGTCTCCGCCGGACGGCGGCCCGGTTTGGAGGCGCCGGCGGTCGGTGGCGACTCTCCGTGTTGCGCGCTGGTCCGCAGCGTGCTCCCCGCCCGGACGCCTGCGGAACGATACCCGCTACCGTGGCCCCATATCACCAGAGCGGTGTGCTCCGCCGCGTAGGCCCGCTCGGCATGGTCGAGAAACGCCGAAAGCGTAGCGGCGCTCCCGAGGTTCAGCTCGCTTGGAGCATCGACATTCAGGCCCAGCTCAGGGCTCGAAAGTCGCTCGGAGACAAGGCTGGTATTGATGCCCGCAGAATCGTGTCGCACCCGGTAGAGCCGAGTATCTTCCCAATTTCCGTCGCTGCTGTCGTGGCCTGCCGCGCGATCCGCAAGCACGAGAGCCGTAACGCCGTGGCCCGTCAGATCCGTTGCTTCGAGCTCGTTGATGTCCGCGAGCATGCTCTCCTCGAGCTCGTTGTCGCCGCTCATGTAAAAGAGAAGCGCCCACTCGTTGCGCCGGAACACCGCAGTCACGGATCTGTCGTCGCTGATCGTTATTGTTTTCGGGTTCGCGGTATCCGAGCTGTCGCTGTGCCAGTGGCTAAAGCTCCACCCACGCTCGGGCTCCGCAAACACGCGGACCTCGGCGCCCGCAACCATGGGCCCGCCGCCTAGAACCTCGGTGCGGACCGCGCCGAGCCCCGTAATGGTCGCGTTGACTTCGTAGCGGTTCTCGACGAATTCGGCGGTGACCTCCGCATCCTCATTGAGAACGATGTATACGTCCTCCGCGCCACCGCTTACGGCGCCGCTGTAGCCCGAAAAGTGCCAGTGGGCGGCAGGCGTCGCCGTGAGGCGGACCCGTGGGAAGCCCTGCACCGTGTCCACAACCGTCCGCGAGACCGTCCCTTGTCCGACGGTACGAACGCTCAGCTCGTGCTGCGTGGGAGCGAACACCGCGGTCACCGTCAGGTCCCCGGCCACCGTGTGCTCCCGGGGATTCAGTGTCCCGGTGATGTCGCCTTCCCAGTGGGAGAACAGCCGCCCCTCGTCGGGCACCGCGGTCAGGCGGATGCGCGTTTGGTCGTAATAGGCCGCCTCGGTCGCGCCGTCCGCAACTTCGTCGACGGGCTTTAGCTCCACCCGGCCGCCGCCGACCGCGGCGGTTTCGATCCGGCGGGCGACGCGGGTGAACCGCGCGGTTACCCTGAGGTCCTCGGTCGCGGTGACCACCGCCGGGTTTTCCGTTCCGCTCAGGTCCCCCTGCCACTCGGCGAAGCGCCACCCCGGGGCGGGCTCGGCGTCGAAACGCACCCGTCCGCCGTGGGTCAACTCCTCTCCGTCGAGCACGGTGTGACCTACCGAGCCCGCCCCGTCGGTGAACGTCAGGATCCGGTACGGCGAGGCGTGAAACACCGCCGTCACCGTCAGGTCCCCGGCCACCGTGTTGTGCCGCGGGTTCAGTGTACCGGTGATGTCGCCTTCCCAGTGGGAGAAACGGTGACCTGCACTTGGCACCGCCGCGATAGCAAGTGTTTCGCCATGCGCAAGGTCCAGGCCGCGAGCGGTATTCGGGGAGATCCGTATCTCCGTCTCGACCGAGTCCGTAGCGTTCCTGGTCGCGTAAACGCCTACATCCACCGATCCACCGCTTTCGACGACAACGTGCGCGCGGTGCTCCTCTTTCACGAAGCGGGCTGACAGCTGCAACGCCCTCTCCACCCGAAGAGGCAACGGATTGCGATCATCCGTTTTCGGGCGCTCGCCTGTATCCGCGGAGGCATCCACCTTTGCGGTGCTTCGCCACCCTGCGAAAACCCAGCCGGCCTCGGGCTCGGCCGTGAGCGAGACCTTGGTGTCATGGCGAACCTCGCCGGAAAACGGTGTCCCCGGCGATACACGGAGATCAGTAAGTGACCGCTCAAGGTCCCCGTTGTAACCGTCGGCCGCTACGGTGCCGGCTCCATTCACTTCTACAGTCAGCTCGTGGATGTGGGGCAGGAAGTGCGCCGTTGTCTCGAGGTCGCCGCGCAACGTGAGGGTCTGTGACGACTGCTCACCGGCCATGTCTCCGGACCAGCGGTCGAAGCGCCAGCCGTCGGCGGCAAGCGCCGTGAGCGTGACGGAGTCATCCACCCGAAGCGCTTCCTCGCCGGGTTCAACGGAGACCGTGCCGGCCTCGGCGGGCTCCGAGCTTACCGTCACCGCAACTGCGGGGCGAAAGGTCCCGCTCGCCGTTATGCTTGCCTGGAGACGGCTCTCACAGCTACTCAGAAGCAGTCCAAGCACCGCCGCCACGGCGGCCACGGTGGTCCACCGACGCGCGTGCTTCATAGCACGCGCCTTCCGGTTACGGCTCCGTACAGCCCCGCCGGTATGTGAACGCATCACGAGCCGTCCTCTTCCCGTGCCGGATAGGGGTAGCCGTAGAGCCCGACAAGGGGCGTCCAGGAGCTGCCGTCGGCAAACTGCACTTCAGTGATACGATGCTGGCCGACCTGTACGCCGCGCTGCGGAACGAAGTGAAGAACGGAATCAAGCGAGCTGCAGTAACGCCGTGCCTCACCAGGGCTTAGCTTCGCTGAGACCGTGGCGGAGAAGCCGTAGCTGCCCAGCTCTCCGAGTCTATTGCCGTCACGGTCATAGAGGTTAAAGTCGTGCGTAAACGCGGAGATGAGCCGGTCGCCGACGTTGCGCAGCACGACGTGGAGCCCGAGCGCCCGGTGACAGCCGGGAACTTCGCCATAGGTGACAATGAGATCTTCATAGACGAAGGGCGGGGTCGGGGATGCCGCCGAGCAAGCTGCCAGGACCGCCGACAACGCGGCGCTTGCGCCGACGAGAGCGGCAACACGGGTACGGGGTGCGGACATGAATGTGCCTCCTCACCCGGGGCTACCGCCGCAACGCCGCCACTGCTTCAAATCGACGCGAAAAAAAGGAGGAAAGTTGTCGCTAAAACCACGAGATTGAAAGAGGCGGCTACGTGACCTACACTTGCCCCTATGAAAAGCGAAGAGGTAGTCCGAGAGTTTCTGGACGCGGAGAACAACCGTGACTGGGAACGCTGGAAAGAACAGGTCGCCGAGGACGTTGTGTATTACACGGTCGGTTTAGGCGAAGAGATCCGTGGCCGCGACAACTATCTGACGGAGGTACAGGAGGACTACCGGGACATGCCCGATTGGTCCTACGCCATCCGGCATCTGTGCGCGAAGGACAACACGGTCATGGTTGAGTTCGAGGGATCCGGACATTTCACGGGAGTCTTCCAGGGAGAACGCTTCGACGGCGTGGCCCTGAAGGTCGGCGCCGCCGTTGTCTTCGAGCTCGACGAGGGTCGGATCGTGCGATGCCGAGAGTACATTGATACCACCGGCTTCGAGCAACAACTCCAAGCAGCCCGGCGACAGGCTTAGTGTTCAGTAAGCCCGACATACCGATAGAGTTCCAGATAGGCTCGGTGCACGGCGCGGGGGATGAGAGCTATCAGGACACCGTAACGATTGATATCTGCGGCCGGTAAACCTCGGGAACTGTTCCTATCGGGGGGAACTGTCCCTATCGGGCCGCCGGTGGGTTCAGGGCCGCAATGCTACGCAATCCCTCCAGAGTTAGCCAGGGATCAATATCATCGATTGCCGCAATGTGTGGGGCCATGGTTTGGGATAGACCGCCGGTAGCAACGACTCGGGCCGAGCCACCGAGCTCTTGCTGCATCCGCGTGATGATCGTCTCAGCCAGTCCGGCGTAGCCGAGAACAATGCCGGACTGCAATGCCTCGGTGGTGTTCGTGCCGATCGCCGATCGGGGCATGCTGAGATCCACCTCCGGCAATTGCGCCGTCTGCGAGCTGAGTGCCGCCGCGGCTGTTTGTAGTCCCGGGGCCAATGAGGCGCCCCGAAACTCACCGGCGGTGGACACCGCCGAAAAGGTGAGCGCGGTGCCGAAGTCGACAATAACGCAGGCCCCTCGATAGCGCTCATAGGCACCCTGGGCGTTGGCAATCAGATCAGCGCCGACCTGCTCCGGGTGGGCCGTGGAAATGGAGATGGAAAGCTGCAGTTCCGGGCCGACCTTGATCAACGAGGCCGAGTTAAGGCGCGCGAGGGCCTCCTGCATGGTCCGAGTCAGCGTGGGCACTACGCTCGAGAGCACCACCGTATCGATCTCCTGAAGGTGATTGCCCGCGTGCTCGAAGAGCCCCTTCAGGGTCAGCATGTACTCATCCGGCATCTTACCGGGCTTGGTCTGAATGCGGAAATGGTGTCGCCACTCCGTGCCGTCGTACACGCCTAAAACAATGTTGGTGTTTCCAATATCAACTGCGAGTAGCATCGACTCCTCTTCGGACACACGCTTATCGCGTGCGGAAGATGTGGCTGACGGAGCGGTTGTAGTGCACCCGGTTAATGGTGCGGCACAGAATCTCCGACAGGCAGCGCACATGGAAAAAGGGCAGGTCCTCGAACTCTTGGGTCTGCGGAATGCTATTCGTCACCGTGACGCGCTCGAGGTTGTAATTGTCGTGAAGCTGCTGCAGCCGGTCCCGGGTCCCGGACAGACAGAGGTTGTGTGAGGCGCCTATGAACACGCGCTCGACGCCCTTTTCATTTACGAGCTTCTGCACGAGCTCGAAGATCGTATTGCCGCTGGAGATCATGTCGTCGAGGACGATTGCGGTCTTTTTCCCGCGAAAGTCGCCAATGATGTCGGTAATCACCGCCTCTTCCTGTTGCGGACGATACTTTGAGGCGATCGCCGAGTTGACCCCCATCTGCCGGCTGAAGTGCAGGATCATCTTGGTTGCCCCCGCGTCCGGGGCGACTGCGATCACATCACTCTGATTCTTAAACTCCTCGTACTCCACCGTGAACATGGTCTGCGGATCCAACATGTTCACCGGCATATCCGCGTAGAATCCGTGGATCTGGTTGGAGTGCGGGTGCCAGGCAATGACCCTGTCGATGCCCGCGGTGCGGGCCATGTCGGCCATGAGCTTCGCGGTCGTCGGCTCCCGCTGGAACTTGCTGGGTTTGTCCTGACGCGCGTAGGTAATGTAGGGAATGACCGCGGTAACGCGATTCGCCCCGTGCTCCCGGAAGGCGCGTGCGGCTAAGAACAGCGACATGTAGTTGTTATCTACGGTATGGCCGCTCGGTGGCGACAGCAGTGCCTGGAAGATGAAGACGTCCGCGCCACCGACGTGACTGTTGAGGCGTACGCCGGTTTCCGTGTCACTAAACTCCCGGTCCATGTTCTCCAGGAAGGCGACTGAGCTGCCGTTTCCGGCATGGGCGACCAGCTCGTTGTACTTGCGCACGACGCGCTGGGCCATGTAGTTTCCATCACGGCAACTGGCAATGAGCAGCGGCCCTTCGTTCGATTCCATGCGACCGGCTTGCTCATGGACAAACTGCTCCGGTGTGATGAACGACTCGATAGGATCAGCGCCGAAGGTTTGCGTCTCCTCCGGCTTTTCTTGTTCGTACGATGACATTTCGCCCCGATTGTCCACGCTTTGCCGGCAAAGTCAACGCGGAGCTCGGCGACGAAGCGGCGTCGGTCGGCGGCTGGACATAGACATCGGTCGCATCGCACTTTAAGATAAAAGGTACAAGTACACGCGAGGAGGACTATTGTGGCAAGTGGACAGGACGACCCGCAGGGGTATCGCGACGTTGAGAATCGCGAATGGCTCGAGTCACTAGAGTATATATTAGCGAATGAGGAGCCGGAACGAGTTCGCGAGATTCTGTCGCTTCTTCAGATCCGTGCGCAGGAGCACGGCGTTTCCTTCCATCGTCCCGGAAACACCCCGTATATCAATACCATTGCCCGAGAACAGGAAGCACCCTACCCCGGTAGTCGGGAGATAGAACGTCGCATCAAGAGCTTGGTGCGCTGGAACGCCATGGCCATGGTCGTCCGCGCCAACCGCGGATCAAGCGGCATTGGCGGGCATATCTCGACCTTCGCATCCGCGGCGACGCTCTACGAAGTAGCCTACAACCACTTCTTTCACGGCCCGGATGCCGAGGGCGGCGCCGATCTCGTCTATTTCCAGGGCCATGCCGCTCCCGGTATGTATTCCCGGTCGTTCATCGAGGGTCGCCTGAGCCAGGGCGATGTAGAGAACTTTCGGCAGGAGCTCAGGCCCGGCGGTGGGCTCTCCTCCTATCCGCATCCGCGGCCTCTACCGGATTACTGGCAGTTTCCAACAGTTTCCATGGGTCTGGCACCGCTGCAGTCCATCTATCAAGCCCGGTTCAACCACTATCTCTTGGACCGGGGGATCAAGGACACCTCAAAGCAGAAAGTCTGGGCCTTCCTCGGTGACGGTGAGTTCGACGAGCCGGAGTCCATGGGCGCCATCACCTTGGCGTCTCGGGAGAAGCTGGACAACCTAATTTTCGTAGTGAACTGCAACCTCCAGCGCTTGGATGGCCCGGTTCGTGGTAACGCCAAAGTGATTCAGGAGCTCGAGGCCGCCTTCATGGGTGCCGGCTGGAACGTCATCAAGGTGATCTGGGGCAACGATTGGGATCCGCTCCTCGAGCACGATGACAACGGCCTTTTGGTGCAACGCATGAACGAGGTCGTTGACGGGCAGTTCCAGAAGTACATTGCGGAAAGCGGTGCCTACATCCGTAAAGACTTCTTCGGCGCTAACGAGAAGCTGCTGAAAATGGTAGAGAACTACTCAGACGAACAGCTCGAAAAGATGCGCCGGGGGGGCCATGATCCCCAGAAGGTCTACAACGCCTACAAGGCGGCGGTGGAGCACGAGGGTCAGCCGACGGTCATTCTTGCTCAGACCATCAAGGGTTATGGGCTCGGTGAGGCGGGCGAGGGCCGCAACGTCACTCACTCGCAGAAGAAACTGAACGAGGAAGAGCTCCGGGAGTTCCGCAGCCGCTTCAACATTCCCATCTCGGACGAAGAACTTCACGACGCACCGTTCTACCGGCCGCCCGAAGACTCCGAAGAGTTGCGATACCTCAAAGAGCGTCGGGAAGAGCTCGGCGGCTACCTGCCCAGCCGATCCCATGACGCCCCGGCGTTGGCCAAACCCGACGACAAGATATTCAGTGAGTTCTACGAGGGTGCCGGTGACCGTGACGTGGCGACCACCATGGTGGCGGTGCAGCTCTTATCCAAGCTTCTCAAGGACAAGAACGTTGGGAAGTACATGGTTCCTATTGTGCCGGACGAGTCACGTACTTTCGGTATGGAGTCGCTGTTTCGGCAGGTCGGCATCTACTCCCATGCGGGCCAGCTCTACGAACCGGTCGACAGGGAAAGTCTTCTCTACTACAAGGAGGCCGCCGACGGCCAGATCCTCGAGGAGGGAATTACCGAATCCGGCTCCATGTCGTCGTTTATTGCCTCCGGAACGGCATACTCGACGCAAGGGGTAAACATGATCCCCTTCTACATCTACTACTCCATGTTCGGCTTCCAGCGGGTCGGGGATCTGATCTGGGCCGCCGGCGATATCCGCGCCCGGGGCTTCCTGGTGGGCGGCACATCCGGCCGCACGAGCTTGCCCGGCGAGGGCCTTCAGCACGCCGACGGCAACAGCCACGTCCTGGCCCTGACCGTTCCCAACGTCATAGCCTACGATCCAACCTTCGCCTACGAGGTGGCGGTCATTGTGAAGGAAGGCATCCGACGAATGTTCATTGAACAGGAGGATGTCATGTACTACGTCACCGTGCTCAATGAAACCTATCACCAGCCTCCCATGCCGGAGGGTGCGGAAGAGGGTATATTGAAGGGCCTCTACCGCTATCAGAAGTCGAAGAAGAAGAAAAAGGCCGATGTTCACCTCCTCGGCACCGGTGCGATCCTACGAGAGGCATTGCAGTCGGCTAGCCGGCTGGAAGAGGAGTTCGGGCTCGCCGTGGATGTGTGGAGCGCTCCGGGCTACAAGCAGCTCTACCACGACGCGACGGAGACCCAGCGTTGGAACATGCTGAACCCGGACAAGAAGCCGAAACAGTCCTACATTGAGCAGTGCTTCGACGGGGAAGACGGCGTCATTGTTGCCGCCAGCGATTACCTCAAAGCTCTAGCGCTTACGGTTGCGACGTACTTCCCTCGGCCGGTCACCGTGCTCGGCACCGACGGCTTCGGGCGCAGCGATAACCGCGGTGCCTTGCGGGACTACTACGAAGTTGACGAGAAGCACATCACGATCACGGCTCTCGAATCGCTCTACGCCGAGGGGAAGATCGAGAAGAAGAGCGTGACCGGCGCCGCGAAGAGCTTGGGCATTGATCCTGAGAAGCCGAACCCCATGGACCTGTAGGTGCAAGGGGTGACAACTGTGAGTGGAACGATAAAGGCGGAGTTTGCGCCGCTCGGCGGTGGAGACGCCGCATGCACGCGGCGCTTGGGAGAAGGAGACTGAGAGCATGGTACAGGATGTAACACTTCCGGAAATATCGGAGAATGTAGAGAAAGGCAACGTGGTCGGCGTCCTCGTGTCCGAGGGTGACGTAATAAAAGAACAGGACTCTGTTCTGGAGATCGAAACTGAGAAGGCAGCCGTTGAGGTTCCCTCCACGGTCGGCGGCAAGATCGTCGAGCTGCTCGTCTCGGAAGGCCAAGAGGTGGCCGTCGGATCGGTGATCATGCGCGTGGATACCGAGGCCGAAGACGCCGGCGGCGGTGACGCAGCCGAAGCACCGGCGGAAGAGCAGCCGCCTCAGGAAGAAGACACGTCCGCTCCGGCTGAGAAAACGCCCGCCGAACCGGCAGGCGAAACGGCGAAGGCGGAAACGACAAGCACCGAGCCGGCGGGCGCCGAACCGACGCGTGCCGAGCAGGCACAAGCGGCGCAAAGCGCGCCGGACGGCGGCGAGGCTCCCGCAGCCGTTGGCGAAGACGTGCATCCCCGGAACCAGCCCGTACCCGCCGCGCCGTCGACACGCATGCTGGCCCGAGAGCTGGGCGTGGACATCTACACCGTCCACGGTGCCGGACCGAAGGGCAGAATCAGCAAGGAAGACGTGAAGGCCGCGGCCAAGCAGGCGATTCAGTCCGGCGGCGGTGCCGCCGGGGCGCCGGCCGCGCCGACCGGAACCGCCTCGGCGGGCTACGCCCCACTACCGGATTTCTCAAAGTGGGGTTCGGTCAATCGGGAAGCAATGAGCCAGGTCCGCCGCATTACCGCGGAGAACATGACACAATCATGGGTGCCGCAGGTGACGCAGTTCGACAAGGCGGACGCCGCCCAGCTCGAGGCCTTTCGCACCCAGTACGCAAAGGCCGCGGACAAGGCCGGGGTCAAGCTCACCGTTACCGCCATACTCCTGAAGGTGGTATCAAAGGCGCTGAAACGTTTCCCGCAGTTCAACGCCAGCATTGATATGGCGCAGCAGGAGGTCGTCTACAAGGACTACGTTCATATCTCAGTTGCAGTCGACACGGAACGGGGGCTTCTGGTGCCCGTAGTCCGCGATGTCGATAAGAAGTCGATCTTCAACCTCGCGTCGGAGTTGGGTGACCTCGCACAACGGGCACGAAGTAAGAAGATCAAACCGGATGAGATGGAAGGAGGAAGCTTCACCATCTCCAACCTGGGCGGGATCGGCGGCACCGGATTCACTCCCGTAGTGTTTACGCCGCAAGTCGCCATACTCGGTGTATCTCGAACGCAGACTGAGCCGTACTGGAACGGTTCCGCTTTCGAGCCACGACCGTACCTGCCCCTGTCGGTGACCTACGATCACCGATTGATTGACGGGGCCGACGGAGCGCGCTTTCTCCGCTGGATTTGCCAGGCCGTGGAGAACCCGCTGTTTATAGATCTCGAGAGCGTACCGGAATAGGAGGACAAAATGCTTCGAAACGTAAATCATCTGCAGGGTTTTGGTCTTGAAGCCCAGGACGGCCATATTGGCCATGCCGAGAATATCTACTTTGATGATGATGACTGGACAATTCGTTACCTGATCGTCCAGACGGGGAGTTGGATTCGCCGAAAGCATGTCCTTATCTCTCCCATCTTTATTACCGGCATAAACTGGCCGGAACAAACGATTTCGGTGAGCCTTACCCAAGAGCAGGTTCGCCACAGCCCGGACATGAACATGAAGGAGCCGATCTCTCGCCGCCAAGAGCGCGAGTTCTACCAGTACTACCAGACGCCGGGGTACTGGGCAGGCTACGGCCTCTGGGGAACCGGCATGCATCCCGAGGATGTCCTGTCGATTCGTACCAAGGACAAGTCGCCCGCCGAAAGCAAAGTGGAAGAACCGGAAGACGAGGCAGGTGAAGTACACCTTCGCAGTAGCGCACGGGTAAACGGTTATTCCATCTTGGGAAACCGCGGTGAAATCGGGAAGGTTGCAGACTTCATTTTCGACGACCGCACGTGGGCGATTCGCTACTTAGTGGTGACTACCGGCCGCTTCTTCGGCGGCAAGCAGCTGCTACTCGCACCGAGCTGGGCCAAGGACATTAGCTGGAAGCGCCGTCAGGTCTACGTCAACATGGAAAACAGCAAGATCGAGGATGCCCCCGAGTACAACCCGGATGAGCCGGTAACGCCGGAGTACGAGGAGAAGCTCTTCCAGCACTACGGCCGCCGCTCACCCTGGAAAACGGGCGATTGAGCCGCCGGCGCCGTCATGGCGTACTACACACCTGCGGCCCGCGAGTTTCTGAGTGAGGTCGCACAAGCGTATCAAAACAGTCCCGGTGAGGTCGCCCTGGCGGTCGGCATCATCGGGACGCTTCTATTTGGTCTCAGCGGATACCTTGTTGTACAAGGTCGCCGCAGCGCCCGGCGACAGCAGGAGTGGGCGGAGGCTGAGTTCCGACGCACAATCGAGGCACGGGACGTGCCGCCGTCGAGTGTGGACGCCCTCGAGCGTATGGCTCAGGCCTGGGGAAAACCGCAGCGAAAGCACCGGGTGGTCCAAGAGCCGGCAACGTTCGACCAAGCAGCCCGCCAAGCCTTACGAGACGGTAGCGTGCGGCCTGAGACGGTAAGCGCCCTCCGAGTCACCCTCGGCATTGTCCATCGGAACGACCGCGTCCCGAAGTCCACCACTGAGCTCGCACCGGACAGCCCCGTACATCTTCGTCGCCGAGGCCGTGAAGCGGTGGCCGGTCGCATCCACGGCCGGCATCCGGATGGGTTTAGCGTGGCCCTCGGGTCGGCCGCGTCGAGCTTTCCAGCGGGATGTACCGTGGATATGCTCATCAAGACACCGGGCGGTGTCTTTCACGTACGGACCTTTTCACAGGGCTTCGAGGAAGGGATCCTGCATCTCAGGCACCGCGAAGAGATCAGGCACAAACAGCAGCGTCGTCACTTTCGCCACTCCCTGAGAGCCCAAGCCCGCATTGTGGTAGCCGGCGACGGCGGCCGGAATGAATGGGTGCGCCTGCACGATCTCGGAGGCGGCGGTGCGAGCTTCACTGATCCATTCACAAAGGAAAAGGAGCAGGGGGCACTCGCCGAGGGCGATGCCCTCACCGTCGTGTTGCCGGGTATCGGCCGCAACGGAGGGGAGCTCTCCCTTCCGGCCACGGTGGTACGGCTGTCCTCAACGCAGGCGGGAGAGCGTCGCTGTCACGTAGCCTTTACGAATGTGCCCGAGAGTGACAGAGACCGCATCTACCAACTGCTCTTCTCCGCGGAGCGCGGCAACGAGAACCGACGGCGGGCGTAAAACCCTGCGCGGATGAGGCTCGCTTGTTCAGTACGTCAGGCTTACCGTCGAATCCGGTGACAACTCTTCGGCGCAGCCCGCAACCGTGATGCTTACGGTCGCATTACTATCGGCGTGGGAGCTGCAGTGCACCACTCCGGGCTGCGCTTCCACATCCAGCTTGGCACCATGGATCTGCAGGTGAAAGCTAATCCGCCGCCATCCGGAGGGAAGCCGCGGGGAAAAGCTAAGCTCCCGACCGTCGACGTACATCCCCAAGAAGCCGGCGGTGACGATCTGCCATGCGACGCCGCAAGCGGCGGTGTGAACCCCACCGATGAACGTGCCCCCACTCACCGCCTTGTTGGTATTGAACAGATCCACCGTGCAGCTGCGGATGAAATAGTCGTACGCCGTGTCGTCCCGGCCCACCCAGGCACCGACAATGCCGTACACCGAAGGTGAGAGTGAGGAACCGTGCTGGGTGTGCGGCTCATAGTAATCGACGTTGGCGGCCATGGTCTTCGTGTCGTAGGCCCGGGGATGAAGCATGAACAGCTGCGTCACATCCGCCTGCTTGGACACCTGAGTCGGCACCGCTATGCCGTTGGGCCAGCCCCAGTACTCCCCGGGATCAATGAGCCGCTCCGCCAACGAGCCGGGATCAATGTCTTCCAGCTGGAAGAAGCCGTCGAACTGCTCAATCACTCCTTCAGCCGGAGCGGCTGCCGGCGCTGCGCCGGGATTCTTTACGTAGATAAGCTCGGCCATCTCGCGCCAAGCGGCGACATCGATCTCTACTCTGCTCTCGATCTCCCCCAAAGACTCCGAGGCATGCTCCCTCAGCAGATCGAAGGCCTGCGCCGCGGTATCGACTGCGAAGCGGGCCTGGTAGTTGGTGAAGAAATTGTTGTCGACGTTCTCGTGATACTCGTCCGGACCCAGGACGCGGATCAACTCATATCGATTCTTGTCCTTCTTGAAGTGTGCGCGGGAGACGAGAAACTGCGCGATCTCGAACAGCATCTCCGCGCCGTAGTCTCGTAGGAATTCGAAATCCCCGGTAACTCGGTAATAGCGCCAAATCGTATAGGCAATGTCTGGTGACACGTGGATCTGCCAGTCGTTGAAGTGATTGCGGATCTTTCGGCCGGTGAGCACGTCCTTGAAAAAGTGGGAGGGACACACCTCTTCACCGGTATCCGCGCTGACCCACGCATAGAAGGCGCCGTAGAAGCCCAGGTCCCGCGCTTTCTTTCGTGCGCCGTCCAAGGTCTTGTAGCGATATATCAGCAGGTTTCGGGCGACTTCGGGCCTGGTGTACATGAACATGGGCAGGTTAAAGATCTCTTGATCCCAAAACGCCGATCCCTGATACGCCTGACAGGACAGACCGCGGGCTCCGACGGGAAGGTGATCGGTGTGGGCCGGGGTCGCAATGATGTTGTGGTAGATATTGTAGCGCAAGAGCGCTTGGGCCTTGGCATCCCCTTCAATCTCAATGCCGGAGCGCTCCCACATAAGATCCCACACGCTCTGATGTTCGCGCAAAACGGCGTCGAAGCCGTGGGCTAGCGCGCTCTGGAGATCACGGGAGACGCTTTCCCGGGGATTCGGGAGATCGTTCGAGGTGTAGACCGCCATATACTTTTCGAAGACAATCGACTCTCCCGCTTTGAGATCAAACTCCAACACGCGGAAGATGCCGCGTTCGTTCCGCTCGAGGCCGGCCCGCCGGGCTTCCCCTCGCAGGACGGAGAGAAGCTCGCCGACGACCACCTCCGTCCCCCGCTCCTGCGTGATGGTACGCATGAAGAGGGGCTGTCCAGACTCCGGATGGGCCGTACCCGAGGTATCCGAGTTTCCATTGCCGTCGGATACACCGCCGGCAAAGGGCTCGTAGACCGAGAAGTGCTCGCCGTTGAGGCTCCACACCCAGCCGTCAATGCCGCTTGTCATCCGAACCGTGCAGTCGGCCCGAACGGTAAAGTGGTGGCGCGTGGGAATGAGATGGATGTTCCCGTAACTTGCAAAGCGCTCGTCGGTGAGCGTGACGTGCGTACCCGCCGTACTGGTCCACTGCATGGAACGGGTATGGAATCCGTAGCGGTAGTTCAGCTCGCGGCTGTAATCGTTGAGCACCGTCCCGAGAGTGCTCACCGACTCCCCGTCTACCTCGAAGCTCGTGAACAGGCCGTTGGGAACCGTGGATAGCTCCGTCCACTTGCCGTCGGCGTTGTCGTAGGTATCCACCACCGTGCATGCGACATACTGATCCTTGGTCCACTCGGGGAAGGTTCCGCGGTACCCGAGGTACCCGTTCCCCGTCATATAGTTGCTGCCGTTGGTGACAAGGAGCTCTTCGTTAAAGCGGCCCTCTCGAATTTCCCAGCCGGTTTCCGTAAACAGATTGTCCCGAAGCTCCATGAGCGCTCCCCTGCAAGAATAGCTTCCGCGCCCGGCGCAGTACTGCTGTCGGCCGCGTATCCTCGATCATTGTACCTGCGCGAGCTTTGAGGTCAAAGGGGCTTCGGCCGACACGGCCGAGAGGCGGCGCCCGGAGGGATGTCCCAAGCTGCGTCTGAAGCCTTCCGGGACTAGCCGCTAAAACCACCAGTCGTTCCAGAGAAAGCGTCGCGGAAACCAGTTCTGCAGCAGGGCGCGGGCTTCGGCGGAGCGACCGGAGCCGTCGGGCGATCCGCTGTCCGAGGAGGGACCGGAGTCGCCCTCCCCGCGCGCCGACTCGGGCGGCTGAGAGCCGTAGAGAAACGCCGTCAATTCGGAGATCGACAACGACAGATCGGCGTGCGCCGTCGCACCGACCTCCGCCGCCGCGGCGCGCTCTACCGTCAATCGCTCTCCGGCGGATGCCAGTCGATAGATGCCGTTGTTCCACGGGCAGGCATGGTCGGTGACGTGGAGACGAAGCTCGCCGGCGACCGCCGCATGCACGCCGTGGAGTGCTTTTACGACATCCACAATACGCACCATCCACGGGCGGCGCATGGGTCGAATCTGGACGTCTTCATCAACGTCGCCGGTGTGGACAAAGAGTCTGCCGTCCAGGCCCGCGGGCGCAACGTTCATGTCCACCTGTCGGCATTGATCAATATGCAGAGCCGCGAAGCGGAGCAGCGCCGCGAGCCCGGTGGCGTTTACGAAGCGGTAGCTCTCGAGGTGCAAGACACCGTCGGGCTCCGCGCCTTCCTTCCGAAAGATCGCCCCGGCCAAGGTGCGACCGCCCTTGCGAAAGAAGACGAGCTCGAAGTCCCGCAGGCGGCGATCGCGCATTTCCGGCCGGATGCTGTCGTAGGAGAGAGCGCCGTGAAACGCGCCTGAGACCTCTCCGTCCAGATGCACGTACTCATCCCAGCCGTCTTCGGGAGTGGCCCGATCAATACGGAGCTCTTTAGCATCATCTCGCTGCAAGTAAGGCTCGAAGGCGCGCGTGGGGTAGGTAACTTGGACGGTGTCGTCAGTCGTCGTGTAGCCATACTGGGCGTAGAAGGAAACGCGGAAGGGACGGAGCATGCTGACCGCCAGACCCTCCTCGTGCATCTCCTCGAGACTGCGCTGCATGAGCCGACGAATGACACCGCGGCGTCGCACTTCCGGGTATGCCGCGACGCCGGCAATACCGCCCAGGGGACGGAGGACGCCCCGGACCACTTGCCGCAGCCGGTAGGTGTGCACGGTGGCAACCATGCGCCCGTCAACGTAGGCTCCAAGGAGCTCGTCAGGCAACATGCGGCGGAGATCCAGCTCGTTGAGGTACCGCGGGGGATAGTTACCGAATCCGTACATACGCAGCCGTACGAGCTTGTCTTGTTCTTCCTCCGCAATGTGTCGGATCTCTAGGTCCATTCCCACTCCTTTCGCATGTAGTGCGCCCGATAGCGGTGCGCCTTGGCGCACCGGCTCAGCGACTCGGTCTATCGCGCCGCCGAAACCTTCGGCCGGCATGAACTGACCGGCCTGGAGTCCGGCGTAGCGGCCGCCCGCGGCCATGAGCTCATGGTGCGAACCCTGCTCGACAACACGACCTTTGTCCAGCACAAGAATACGATGCGCGGACCGGACCGTCGATAGCCGGCGGGCCATGACGAAGCTGGTACACCCCTAAAGCACGCGCTGTATGAACTCTTGTATGCGCAGCTCACGTTCCGTGTCAACGGAGCTTGTCGCTTCGTCGAGCACGAAGATACCCGGTTCCGCCGGAACCGCGCGGGCGAACGAAATCAACTGCTTCTCCCGCGTGGGCGACAATGAACGTCGTTGCTACATGTTCTCGCTCCCGCAATCCTCGCCGAATGGCTGCATCGATCTCCATGTCAACGGCGCTCAAGGCATGGTCAAGGATCGGGATCGGGACCTCTCGTACAAGCGCGCCGGCGATTGCCACCCGCTGCTTCCAAAATTGAGCTGTCCTCCACCACACCGGAAGCCCCCACACCGGATGTCGCCACGGCGGTGATCCCGATGTTCTCCCGGAGCGTTTTTCCATAGAGGAAGGGCTCCTGCAGCACGATGCTGATGTGCCCGACGGTCCGGCCGGGCTCCACGGTGAAGCTGATGTGCGCGAGTGCGGCGGATGTTGTACTGCGGGCCGGACCCACGTCGTGCCGCGCCCACCCGTCAGACGCTCCTGCAGAACCGTCGACAACCTGTCCTCCGTTGCATCTGAGACCGTAAACGCCTTGCGAACCCGGGGCTAGAACAGGAAGGAGAAGGCGAAGATTCCCGGCACCAGCACAAAGGCGAGCGCGGTCGGTCCCGGATGGAGCACGATCAGGAGCGCTCGGGCGAAAATTGTCCCTTACCGTGTAATTTCACTATCTTTCCCACATGGAAAGTGCAGCGGCTGCACCCGCTTACGTCGGCGCCCGTCGGGCTCCGGATCTCACCGCTGCTCGACTGACAAACTTCTATCCCCTATACGACGCCACAAACGATCAAGTGGATCGAGTTGTGCCGGTGCGTCGCACGATATTCCAACGCGTTATCCCGCGCTACGAGTTGTCGACGAGCGAGACGAGAGACCAAGGTCTCGGGCCCGATTTCATTGAAACGCCGTCTCCGTGGGAGGCTGCGGCACGGCTAAGAAGCCCCGACGGCCCCGCTACGGTCGATGGGCCCGCCCGTGTTCGGGCGCGGGGAAATAGCGGCACGACCCTGCAGGCTTTCCCCAGGGCAACCGAAGCGAGAGCACCCCTGCCGAGTTGGGCCGGTCACCGCGTAGATATCTTGGCGTGACTCGGGCTGAAGCGGGAGCCGTGAAGGTCTATTCTTCGTTGAGCGGCTTCTCAGCCACACCGTGCACGAACGCGCCGTTGCCGAAGTAGCGCATCTCGTCAATGAGGAAACCGGCATTTCGAACCGTCCAAACCGTTTCGCGGTTGAGATGACAGCCACCGGCAATATGTTTCCAGACAGGCGTAACCGCATTGAACAGCGGCCGAGCGAAGCCGTCATGCGGCAAAATATGTTCCACGAACAGAAAGACTCCGCCGGGTTTGAGCACTCGATACACCTGCCGCATGCCCTCCTCAGGATCAGCGACCGAGCAAAACACCAGAGTCGATACCACGACATCGAAATATTCCGAGGAAAACGGCAACTCCTCGACACCGGTCCGGCGAAAGCGAATCGTTTGCGGGGTCTCCTCACCGCGGTGCAGGATAGCCGGTCGCAATACGACATCGGAGATCGTGATCTCCTGAACGGCGTCCCGACTGTAGTGCTTTAGGTTGGCCCCGGTTCCCGCGCCAACCTCCAGCACCCGCCCGGAGGCTCGGCTTATGAGCTCTTCCCGACGCCACTGAAGAGCGCTTGCCTCGAGAGGCGCCATCAAGGCGTCGAAAGAGTGTGAAACGAGATCCATTATGCGCCCTCCTCGTTGTAAAAGGCCTCAATACCCGGATAGTACAAGCGCCGCCGGGCGATGTGCTCAGGGTAGACGACGTAGTGACACGACGCCTCCGAGCACAACACACCTTCGTCGGACGGGTTCTCCGGATTCGAGCCGACCTCGCTTTGAAAGAGGCGGCAGTGAACGTCGGCGTGCTTTGAGTCCACGCGCGAAACGGAGCCACGAAGTACGATTAGCCCAGCGTTGGTCCGTGCCGGCTTGTGATACGTGACCTCCATGCTCTGAGTTACACCGGCAGTCTGGAGCTTGACGAATACAACCCAACTTGCGAGCTCGTCCATAAGCGTCGCTTGTACGCCCCCGTGGAGAACGTGGTTGTATCCTTGAAACTGATCGTCCGGATCCCAATGAGAGACAAGCTCCTCACCCGTCTCGAAGAAGCGCATCTTCAGCCCCGTGGGGTTGTGAGGAGCGCAGCCGAAACACTCATAACCCGAGATGCCGATAAAGGGATTGCGTAGTTCGGTCATACTTGACCAAGAAGGTAGTTCTAACCAGGCATCCCCGTATACCCCGGGCGTATCTATCCGCCGGAGATACGGCTATTTAGGCGGCTTAGCTGAGCCGTCCGGTATGAACGAAATCGTGATCCACCGACGCGAAGGCGGTACGTCCGGCGGCATCCACAAAGGTCAGCCCTGTTTCAGTAAACCGAACATCACGTACATGGCCGAATCCCTCCGGCACCCGCACCGCCCCTTCGATGACGTTCACCGTCACGCCGTCGGGCCTACTGAGGTCGACCGCCGTGGGAACGCCTTCGGCGCTCAGATCGTTCGGTTCCACCGAGGCCCCCATTCCGTCGGCCAAGTGTCCACAGACCTCCTCGAGGCCGATGCAGGAGTTCCGGCCGCGCCAGGGTTCTTGATGGCGTCCGTAATTCTCCATCCAGAAGACCGTGGAGCTTAGGATGCGCGGATCCTTGAGACTGTACCACAGCGCGCCGGCCTGAGTGTCCACTGCGACTGTCCACGCGGGAGATACGTCCGGATCGGCACAAACCGTCAGAACATCCACGAAGCCGGGTCGTGCCGGAAACACGCTACAGTCCGCGTTCGGTTCATCTCGCCAAATAGTTGGCACGGCGGACAGATCGTCGAAGCGCATGTCCGGGATCAGTGAGAAGTATTCACCGCCCGCAAAGTGGGTCGCGTGGCGAGATTCGGTACGGCCGACGCGGATGCGACTCGTCGAAATGAGTAGGCGCTCCGGCTCGTAAAAACCTCCGCCCCCAGCTCCGTCCCCACTTCCGTCCCCACTTCCGACGGTACCGGCCAGGGTTGCATGGTGGCCCAAAGGACTGTGCTCCGTCCCTCCCTCGATACGGTGCTGGATGTAGAGCGCGTTCTGCCCGTCCTTGACCCGGATTTGTTTGGTGACCCGAGCCGCCGGCGCCGTCGTAC
Organism: uncultured Spirochaetaceae bacterium; assembly: GCA_964345195.1. Classification (GTDB taxonomy): domain Bacteria; phylum Spirochaetota; class Spirochaetia; order DSM-27196; family PWMO01; genus CAYFQV01. The sequence goes on along the minus strand of CAYFQV010000036.1, from coordinate 3,829 downwards.
TCATTCGTAGCACAAGAGCGTGCGTGCCGGGATCAGTGGCGGCGGCGTCCTCGACGAGCTCCCATTTCGCGGATGCAGTCTCACCATGCGTGGGATAGCTAACCCCGCGATACTCGCCGCCCGCGCCGAAGGGCATACAGAAGAAGTCTCCCCGAAGAGCTTCCAGGACCTCATCGTCAACATCGACCTTTTCAGAATGCCAGGGATTGATGTAGTAGGGCTCAAAGGGCGCGGACGAGCTTCGGAAAAAGCTCACCGGAGCCATCATGCCGCCCTTCTCCGTGACCGCAAGTGATACTTGGTCGCTTTCCAGGGCCCAAGATGCTTGTCCATAAATGTTTTGAGTAGCCTGTGCCATGTTGGCCTCCTTGTGCGAAGCCGCTTTCGCGGCGTTGAGGACCCTTACTTACGAAGCCACACCTGGGTCATGCGGCGGAACGACCGCCCGCGGGCAAGCAACAGGTAGCTAATGAACACGAACAGAATGTATGCGGCGCTCACCGCGACGGCGATCCAAAAGTAGACGCTATCTCCGGTCACAAAGCTGCGCACCGGAAGATTGATCGAAAGAATAAGAGGAATGGCGAAGACGAAGACCATGCCGCTTGCGTAGGCGTAGTCAGTCGCCACCGGGGTCTCGAACTCCGGATCGATGACGCGAAGCAAGGCCAATCCGGTTGTCAAGGTGCCCGTCGACACCCCGAACAGCAGAATCATCCGGTGGAAGTGGTGGTCCTCGTAGAGCCGGGAAGCGATCCAGGGAAGTGTAATGAACGCGAAGAGCGCTCCGACACCGGCCAACACCAAGATGGGGCCTATGTACTGCTGCACGACGACCAGGGAGATCGCGCCGATGGCACTGGCAACCATGAAGTCGACACCCCATCCGGAAAGTCGCGCCAGCGTGCCGTTATCAACCACGTGGCTGACCCCGAGCGTTTGAATGATCTGCTTGGCCAGGAGACCAAATATGGCCGCAAAAATGAAGTGAATACCCCAGAGGTTGACCGCCAGCTCCGCGCCGGCATCGCCCGCGAGAAGCGGGAGCACGTAGTTCAGCAGACGCAGAAAGAGGTAGGCCACGAGATACACTACCAGGACGATGGCGGCGTTAAAGGTCATGGAATCAATGGCTTCAGTCTCAGTCGTGAGGCGCGTACCGGTCTGTTTCTGTACGTTCCGCGGGACAATACCGGTAGCGACGGTCTTGGTCCGCATGGTCGACAGCTGCTCCCGGGTCACCCAGCCCTTGCGCAGCCCGTAGTTTATCAGGTACACACCTCCGAAGCTTGCCAGGATGAAGCCCAACGCCGCAAAGGTGAGTCCTACACTGCCCGCGCCTTCAATGCCGAAAGCGCTCCACCCGCGGCCGATTGCGAGCGCCTGACCCGGACCGAGCACGAAGCCGAGAGGCAAGAGAAAGCCGAACGGCTCGTAGAGCTCCGGAAAGATGGTGGACATGAGCACGAAGGTCAGAACCAGGCCCACGAAGGTCTGCACCGCATACTGAGAGAGGATGCCGATCGCCAAGGCAAACCGGCGCTTCCCCTTCCGAGCGGTCCCCGTAGGCGAGCTGCGTAGCGCAACCGCGACGAAGGCGATAGCCAGAAGATGATACGCCAGGTCGCCGAGACTCTCCGAGGTGACGCCGATGAGAGGAAAGACGTAGTTGTAGAGGGGAAGCAAGATGAAGCCTGCGGTTAAGGCGTTGGGAATCAAGAAGCGCTGCAAGAAGACAATCTTTGCTCGAAGGAAGGTGGCAAGAAGTAGCGCTGCGGAGATGATTCCCAGATCAATGAATAGGGTCCAATTGAAGTCCACGGAAGCCCCCTTTGTAAGCTACAGCGCCGTCGGTATGATCGGCCGAATGCAGCCGCCGCACGGAACCGCGTCCTCACGCTGCGACGACAGCCGCGCAACAAGCATGTGCCGTCCAACCAAAATCTCACATCTTGTAAACCAAAGCATTGAACTCGTCAAGCAAGCTTGCTATCGTTCAGTGCGAGATAGAGAGAAGAGACAGATAGCGATGAAACTGGCGGTGCGCCGGAAGGATCCAGCGTGCTGACAAACAGTGCGCCGGGTACTTTCCCGGCCGCGGTGAGCGGCTCGCGCACGCACCTGGCCTTCGAGACACGCGCATTCGAGATAAACGTGAGAGCCCGAACAGACCGACGCCGAAGCCGTACGCATCCCGGATTCAACGCCCTCTTAAAACTGCTTCTCGGAACCTACTTCCGACTTCGATTCAACGTGCACAGCCGGAACCGCCAGGCAATCGAGAGCGTGCGGCCACCGTATCTCCTGCTCGCCACGCACGTCGGATTCTGGGATCCCTTCGTGATCAGCTGTCTAACTCCGCACTCTATCCACTGGGTGGCTGCGGATCAGACCTTCCGATCCCCGATCCAGGGTTACTTTTTGCAATTCTTCGGCGCCATCCCGAAGACGAAGGGCGTATCCGACTTCGAGACGATTCGCGAAATCCGACGTATCTGTCGCGACGGCGGCGTGGTCGGACTCTTTCCCGAGGGACAGCGAACCTGGGACGGCGTGACGCTGGAGCTGCTACCGGCGACGGCTAAGCTCGCGAGGTTTCTCCGCGTACCCGTCGTTGTCGCACGCTTCAAGGGCGGCTACTTTGCCCATCCGCGCTGGGCACGATCGCCGCGCCGCGGAAAACTCCTGGTGGAGTATGAGCACGCCTTCGACCCTGATGAACTGCGACGCCTGCCGGCTCAGGAGATCCACGAGAAGCTCGAACGTCTATTGGCCCACGATGACTATGAGTTACGCAATCACCGGCTCCATCGCTTCCGGGGCCGCCACAGGGCGGAGTACATCGAGAACGTGCTCTTCTTCTGTCCCTACTGCGGCGCCACCGACAGCATTCGCTCACATCGCTCGGACCTCCACTGCCGTTCCTGCGGGATGCAGTGGCACTACACGCTCTCAGGCTCGCTTGCTCCAAAGAACGCCGCCGCCGGACCCGACGGCGAAGTCGGCACGCGGGAGTACGAGTCGCGGGGAGAGCAGAAGCGCACACAGGGCCGTTGGGAGGAAGGAGCGCGCGAGCAAAGCCGTGGGGAGAAAGGACCGCGCGGACAGGACCGTGCGACCGTCCCGTTCTTTAGCACAGTGCGCGACTGGAACAGATGGCAACTCGAGGAGCTTCGACGCTACATCCAGGCCGCCGGACAGGCCATGACTGCCGACGGCGATTACCAGGAAGCTGAGGGCGCGCGGCCGGTCCCGGAAGCAGACAAGCCGGAGGCGACTATCTTCGAAGAGCGCGGCATAGTTGTTCACACCGGCTTCCGATCCGCCCGGATCCGCCGACTGGGCCGGGGGACACTTCGACTCTACCGTGACCGTATGGTGTTCCAGCCGGTTCCCCGACACGCAGCGAGCAGCGACTCCGAGCCGGTACCGGAGGCGCCGCCTATCGTGTTTCAACTCCGGGATGTCGACGGAATCAACATCCAGCTCGTCCGCAAGCTCGAGCTCTATCACAACGAAACCCTCTATACCTTCGACCCGGAATCCACACGTACCAACATGTACAAGTGGTACATGGCGCTTGAGTACCTCGCGGATGCGCAGGGCCTCGACATTTCCGCCCCGGAGGGAGCGGTGTGACTCCGTCCGAACGAAGCACGCCAGGACAAACACTGCGACCCGAACCCGACGCCTGACCCGGACACCGACACAACACCGAGTACGCGGACGAGTTCGAGAAGGAATGCCGCAGCGGCATACGCGCTACGGCGTCTTGTATGCGTAGCGGCCCCCGTTCTCCCGGAAGATGGTGAATATCGACAGCCTTGGG
>CAYFQV010000035.1:0-26330 GCA_964345195.1 uncultured Spirochaetaceae bacterium | reverse complement strand
TGGAGCAGCTCCATGTTGAGCTTGAGCAGCTGCTTGTAGAAGTCGACATCGCCGTCGGCCGGAACCTCGGCCAGCTTGAGCCGGAGGATCATCAGGCTGTTGACGACACTGATCACCAAGAGAGTCGAGTCGTCGTGGTCGGCGTTGATGACCCAGACGTGGTCTTCGAGCTCGTTGAAATCGTAGTCCAGGGTGGTGAAGAAATGCTCTATGGTGTGTTTGTCCATCGGTTCCCCTCCAAGGGTGAGACTGCCTAACGGCTTGGGTTCGGTACAGGATAGGGTGTTAAGTCTAGCAGAGGGGAAGGCGTCGCACAAGACCCCGGTGCTCGCCGGAGCGGAGCGATTGAGCCGTAGCTAACGCAGGGGCGGGGTTTAATCCACGCGTGCCGGGCCGTCACATTTCTTGCACGTGCAACGAACCCTGGGCCGGGTTCGTTGCGCAAGAAATGCACCGGCCCTGCGTTGTCGGCGGTTGGGTGCGGTTCGGTGACGATGTAACGGCGGCGGGGTCGCCAGACCCCGCCCTACGGGGCTGTCGATTACCGGCGGGGTCAGGGGATTCATCCCGCGTCCCCGCCCTACGTGGATTATCCGTTCTCCCCTCATCCTAGCTCGTGGACAATGAACCTCCACCAAGGGGGATATAGGGCGCCACTCTAAATTAGAATGATTTCCTTAATCTTGCCGGTGGACCAGCCAGCTAGGATCGGTCTAAACCTTCGGTAGCAGGGGCGTTACGCCGCACGGCGCCGACCAGTAAAGTCACTGCGGTTTCTCCTCGAATTAAGAACAAGTAAAGGTCAGGAAAAGTAGTGAAGTGGAGAAGTGGACGACGGGCTCTCCTCGAATTTAAAGAGGGGATCATCGTCCACTTCTCCACTTCTATTAGCTGATTTCCCGACTATCGTGGTCGGTAATCCCGGTGGAGCTCTGTGACTACACCGAGGAAGCGAACCGTTTTGCTGTCGTCGTCGTCCAGGATGATCGGCGGATATGCCGGGTTAGCCGAGACCGCGATCAACCGGTCGTCGGCGGTACGGCGGAGGTGTTTGAGGACGATATAGCGATGATCCGGATCGTCATCACGGGTGATGAGCAGGGCGCAGACGTCCTGCTCCTGGATGTCGTCCTCGCGCGGGTCGACCAGCATGATCCCGACGTGATCGCCCGGCATGATACCGGCGCCGGTCATAGAGTCGCCCTCGACCTTGAAGGTAAAGACGGTCGACGGGTTCTCTACATGATCCCAGCCGAGTCGGTTCTTCTCGGCGAGCACCGGCGTGCTGGCGGCGATCCGACCGACCAGGGGGCGTGTGTATAGTTGCCCGCGGGGTGAATACTGCGGTGGCGGATATCGGTCGCCTCTGCCGGTACGTATCCAGGCGGCGCGCAATAAAACGGCGGACCTGCCGGAGGGACACATTCAGCATCTTTCAGGATCTTCAAACCGCTTACCTTGTAGAACCCAGCCATCTCAAGTCGCGGTTCAGGAACGGGAACCGCCAGACCACTTGCCTCCATACCTGCCTGGAAACGATGCTTCGCTTTTGCAGCCTTTCCAATTGCGATTATTAATTCGCCGCGTTCATCACCGATTGTCCCTTCAACCCGAAGCACATATCCCAGTTAGCTGTGGCTCCGCTCGTCGAAAGATCGCATCAGCCGGATGCGAGGCTGAACGGATACGATACTGCCGAACCAGGGGACCTTCGCCGTATCGTCCTTCGCTTTCAACATCAGCGTTCTTCCGTTGTATCCAGCTTGCACAGAACTCGATGCATGCGTCGAACCCGTTCGTCGTCTGTGAAGATTAAAGTCATTCCACGGTTGAAGGCGGTGATCTCAACCGTTCTGTCAATGTTAACCAGCCTCAGGCGATCATACTCTATCGGTGACCCGACGTCCTTGTCCCCGTAAGTGCCGCCAAGGTTCAGGAGGTCTTCCTGTTCTATCGCCTCCTTCGCGTCCTCGGGAATCTCCTCTGCATGCCAAACCCTTGCCGGAAGTTCCTCCGGCGTCATGTTGCCCTTGAGCATGGCAGGCCGGTACTCGATGTGCTCCAGATATCGAACTAAATTCATATCATGACCTTGGTCATCCCAATCGGACCACAGTTGCCTCACCAACACTACCGTATCGTTCTGGGACGCAGGTGAATATGACGATCTGGCATTCCTTGGCGGCCTTAGCTATAACGGCTCCCATCAAGCGCAGCCGATGAGGGTCAGTATAGCCCAACGCATCATCCATGATAACCGGCGCTCCACCATCCTTGGCGACGATCATCGAGCATGCCAAGCGGAAGATCAGAGAAAGCTGCTCCTTGGTGCCTCCGCTCAGCAAATCAAACGTCTCAGTGACTCCATTGTACGTCCGGCTGACAATCAGCAGTTCTTCGTTTATATCCACTTGGAAGGACTCATCGAAGACCAAACGACCAAGGTTCTCGATCCTCTCCTTGAGCGGGGCTACATAAGCCCGCCGTGCTTTGTCGCGCTCCTCCCGGATGGTTTCAAAGAGCAACCTCGCGGCAGCAGCTCTCCGTAACAATGACCGATAGTCTGCTTCGACTTGCTCAAAGCGGGTTTTCGCCTTGTGCAGCTTCTCGTGCAGTCCTTCCTCTCCGTGTATTCGCAGCCGTTCTTGCACCTGCGTATACTCGGTTTGTGCCTCGGCCCTTTGATGTTTCGTAGTCCTCAAGGAACCACTTGCCGTTTCTGCCAGCTCCCTTACCCGCTCGGGATTCTTCGCCTTCAAAGACGCCTCGGCTGAACGGACACCATTCTCCTCTAAAGATTCGGCCCGGAGGGCTTCTTCCAAGGCCGTCTCCAGCGCATCATCGGTCGCGGTTTGCCTAGCTCTATCAAGACTCTCACGAGAATGACTGAGTTCCTTCGCCAACAGGTCATGTTGGATTCGCACCTCCTGGTGCTTCGCGCCCAAGTCGTCTCGGACATTTCGAGCAGCTTCCAAAGACTCTCGCGTTGCTTCCGATTTACCATCAGCATCTTCCAAAGCAGCCACAGCGTTCTCCCATTCCTGCTTGGCAGACGACAGGTCGGGGCTGATTGCGGGCTCGTTCGTGCGTTTGGAAAGATATTCGGGCACGCTTCGCTCAAGCCCAAGAAGCTTCTTCGTCAGTTGCTCGTAGGACAAATCCCGAAGATTCTCCTTCTCTATCCGATCTTTCTCTTCAATCTGCCGACACGCTTCGCGCCGCGCATCAATCGCTTTTCGTGCCTCGTCTGAATCGCTAACGCCTACTGCATCACAAGCGGTATCAAGAGCCTGTTGAGCGTCTTCAACCTTCTGAGTAAGACTGTCGATGCTTGAACCCGCAGTTACCTCGATGTCAACTACCTTAGGAACAGTTAACTGTATTCTGTCAGCAACGGGTATGGTTCGAACTTCGTCCTTGTCAAGCACGGTATCGGTATCATCGATTCGCAAACTGCTTTGGCTCAGGCCGCGAAGTACAACGTTTGGTGCGCCTGTCTCCAGTTGGGCTTTCGCTGCTACCAGTGTGCGTTCGGCATCTTGGATTACCCCTAAAGACTTGGAGTCAATCTTGGAGCGCGCCAAGGTATCTTCTGCCTTGGCAGCACTTTCCCTGGCCCAGTCAATGCGTTCCTTTCTCTCCCGGAGTTGATCGCAGAAGAGATTGTCAGTGTAGTAGTCATAATCGGCTCGCCGAAGGGTAGCAAGAGTCTCCGCAACCTTTTTGTTTTGAACAGCCTCATTGAAAGACGTTTGCGCCTTCCTTAGCTCTTCCTCGGCTCGGTTGAGCGCCGAAAGGGAGTCCGCGCATGATTCTTCAAGTTCACTGTGGGCTTTGGTACCCTTTGCAACTGCATCAATGAGACCTTGGCGAGCCTCCACGTCATGGCGCGCAGCTTGCACAGATTTCTTGGCCGACTCCAGCTTCACACGAGCGGTTTCAAGGGAGGTCTCACATCTTCCTATTTTATCAAGGGAAGCCGCGTACTCGGCAACCTCATGTTTCAGTTCGATTTCCCGATTCTTAAGTTCTTCCAGTTCCCGTTGAAGGGTTGCCGCGCGTTCAATGTCTTGATCAAGCTGGTTTATTTTCTGCTTGATGTCTGCTATTTCGTCTTCCGTGTCTTGTTGGAGCTTCCGAGCTTCCTGAAGCTCCCTCTTTTCCGAGCCGCCTCCGGTAAAATAGCGGCCATACTCGTCACGCACTTTTGCAAACAGGCTCTCTTCTTCTGGATTGGCAGACTTTCCGCCCGCCGCCTTGTCAAGCGCAGCAGATAGAGAAGTCTGGTTCGTCAGGATAGGCTGGTGAATAGCTTCGCCTTGCTGGATGGTCAACGCCTTCCAGAGATCGATATCAAGGGTTTCATGAAGAATCCGCTCCGCCCGTTCGTGGGCCTTGCGCCCCGTATGATTCTCGGGCTTGGGCTTGTTGATGGTGAGCTTGGTTTCTGTTTTCTTGTAGAACCGCTTGAAGTAGGTGAAAGCGTAAGGACCACTCTCCGCTTGCAACTCGATCTCCGGCCCTTTGTCCTGATGGACAGGACAGATTGCTTTAACAGCTCTGTGTCTGCTGTTGTCTGGATAGTCAAAAAGAAGTCCTACAGCTTCTCCGAGGCTCGTCTTCCCGATTTCGTTTGGCCCTTGGATAAGCGTTATACCACGTGAACCGAACTCTACTTCGGTGGAGTCTATGCCCCGATAGTTCGCGACGCGAAGACGGAGGAAAATCATTGCGCCTCCTTTGCGAGCCGAAGAAGGAGCATCAATGCATCTTTGGCTGAAGCGGCTTCATCTCCACCCTCTTCGATCTTAGTCCGGAGTCGTTGCACTGTCCCGTCGGCAAAGCCGGAGAACCCGAGATCGGCGAAGTCCGTATCGTCAGGAACTACTAGTAAGTTGTCTTCATGGACGTCGAAAGCAGCGAAGACATCCTTTGCCGCAAGAAGGTGGGTCTGGAGCATCGCGTGCAATGATAAGGATAGCGAACCGACAAGGTGCAGCCGTATGACACTGCACTCCTTGTCCTCGATTTCATCCAGCGACTTTCGAAGCGCCTCGACATCATCGCCGGTGTTCATGTCAATGCCCCGACGCTCAGTGAACCGCCACCGACCTATCTGGACTTCCTTGGCTATCACGCGGCCTTCACCAATCTCAACGATAAGAGCACACCCGGGCCGCGTTTCTGTGAAGTCTGTTGACTCGGGGGTTCCCGCGTACCATACTCGGTCGCCGCTGCCAACCCTAGTGATGGAATGGCGATCTCCGAGCGCCACGAAATGAACTTTCCCTTCTTCAATTGCACGTTCGAGCACGGCAACCTCAATGACCCCCGTGGCTTCAGGGTCTGGTGCCAGCGAATCAACAGCCCCATGCGCTAGGCAAATGCGAGAGATCCCGGTTGCCGGTGTAAGGGCGTTGAGTGCCTCGTGGATCGGATTGGCGACTGGCCTTTTTGACATCCAAGATGCGCCCACCAACTCCACGCCGTCGGCAGCTTTGAGAGGAGCAGTACTTTCAATAACATGAACATGAGCGGGCGAGCACTCGATGAAGGTGCTCGAACGGTACACAGAAGCTGCATTCAGGGGATCATGGTTCCCTGGCAGGATGTACACTGGAACAGGCACTTGCTTGAGGGCTTCCAGCGCGCGTGCAACCGTCTTCCTGTCCACTTGGTTCGACTCGAAGGCATCCCCGCAAACCAGCACGAACTGACATCGCTCCTCGTTGGCCACGCGCCCTATGGCGCGGATGGCATCAAAGCGCGCCTGGCTATACCTCTCCTGCGTGCCCTCCGAAAAGAAATGCCGGGTCATTCCTAGCTGCCAATCACCTGTATGTAGGAATCGGATCATGGGTGGTTCCTCCATGCCACGCAGTTGCAATGAATGGAAGCTGGCCTGATCTGATGTACGTTAGTTTGCATTGTTTGAGTCTTCTGTACGGATATGTTTGCCGCTACATGACTCTTATGGATTCTACTCCTGTATCGCCTTCAACAGTGCGTCTCGCGCGTCTGAATAAAACTGGATGTCCACCTTGGTCGCCATCTCGTCTGAAAGGTCGAGGAGCTGGCGACGGCAGGTGACCGGGATCAGCAATGCGGTTGCACCTTTCTCGACCGCGATCTCTGCGATGGTTACCGCGTTGTGGATGGGCTCGATGGAGCCGCCAAGGTTGATTTCACCGACGACGATCAACCCGCCGCGTGTACTTTTCTTCAGTAGGGCCGTGCAGAGGGCCACCAGGGCTGCGACGCCGAGCTTGGCACCCGTCTTTGAGGCGTCGAAAGCCCGGAGTTGGACGGTGAATTCATGTTGGCGAGGGTCCTTGTCGCCCACGAGGCGTGTCGCCTGGGCATACAGATTCTGCTCGGCATACCCCATGGATTCGCGGAAGGCAGGAGGCACGGGTTTGTTCAGAATCTTCACGCCCGAGCCGGGGCCTTCGTTGACCTCGATTCTGTAAAGGCCGGGGTGGTCATCCATTCCGCCGGGGCACACGGTCCAGACCTGGCCGGGTTCCAGGGGATCGCCGCCGATTCCGCCTTCGCTCTGCAGTTCCGGTGTGGAAACGAACTTTTCGACCCCGTCGCTTCCGAACACGTAGCTGAAGTGGGTATTACGGAACTCGGCCGCCCCGATGCGTTTCTGCTGCTCCTTGACGCGTCGCCTGGCCTCAAGGCCCATCCTGACCGCCCATTCCAGATCTTCATCGGAAACCGCATCATCGGGGTTTGGATACAGCAGCTTCAGCAATGCGCTGATCGTCTTGTTGGCGGCATTGGTATCGCGCCCGCTGAGCGCGCCGCCCAGGAAGACGCGGTTCTGCATAGTTGACAGCCGACTCTGGTTACGCAGTTGGCTCCAGCATTCGGAAAGGAAGTCGCTCACAAGGCCGAAATGATCGGTCAGAAGCTCTTTCTTGATTTTGGGGACATCCCACCCCGGCAGGTACGCGTGGATTCTGTCCATGAAGGCCGTGTCGTCCCGCATTTCCTGGGGTAAGGGGCCGAGAAGGTGGCCGATGCGCTGCTGGTGCTCGACATCCACGTCGAAGTTGCCGATCAGAACCAGACTCCCGTCCGCGCGGATGCTCTCCTTTCCGCGGCTGAATTCACCCGACTCCATGTACCCCTTCATGATGTTGACGCCGTCCTTCTGGTCGAAGGAGATACCCGAGATCTCGTCAAAGCAGACGACGTCATACTGGCACACCAGGCCACGCTGGCCGGTGGCGTTGTTCACGAACATGCGAGCAACGGTGGCTTTACCACCCGAGATAAGGTGGGCATACGGCGAAACCTGCTGGAAGAGATGGCTCTTGCCCGTTCCGCGCGGCCCAAGTTCGACGAGGTTGTAGTTACGTTCGACAAAGGGGATCATCCGCAGGATGAAGGAATCACGGGCCCGCTCGGAGAGATCCTCCGACTCGATTCCAATGCTCCGCAAGAGGAAGGCCTTCCATTCCGCAGTCGTGAACTGTTTCCTGGCTTCTGCAAGCCGGTCAAGCACATCGCGTTTGGAGAGCTGAATTCCCCGCAGAAAGTCCACGCCGAATGGGCGACCATTCTTCTCCTGGGCAATGGCAGCGTCATAGGACAGCGTGATCTCGGCGTAGAATCCGCCGGTGAGCATGCGCTCGTGTTCTTTCACCAGGTCCGGGCTGATACGCGCGTCGTTCAGCCGGAGACTTGGCAACGTCGCCAAGTACGAGTCCGTCTTGGCATCCAGGCGCGCACTAATCAGGTCGATGATCTTGACATCGCCCTTTTCGCGGGCACGAGACCTGAACAACTCCTCATCCCCGGCCTTGACAGTCCGCTCCGCGAGCTGGCGCTGAGCAATTTTGATACCCTCGTCGATCTCCTCGGCATCAGTGCTAGCGCAGTATCGGCCGAGCAGAAACTCGACCACGTAAGTCGGCACGGGGAACTGGCGGCTGAACGTTCGCACCAGATCCTTGCGCACCAAGTATCCGTCAAGGACGGAGGCGGCGATCTTGTCGATACGATCCATTTCCATCATCCGCCCTCCTTCCCGATTACGGTTGTGCATTGGGCTGCGAGTCGCCCGTCATCGTCGATGATCACTATGGTTACCTCCTGGCCTTCAAGGTCCTCGTCCTCCACTACGACCGAGCTTGTGCCGTCTTCCTTAAAAGGCTTCACGCCCATGACCACACTGGAAGACGGATTGCCCGGGTGCGTGCGCAAATCAAGCGAAAGGCCCGGTGCTTCGCCTTCCACGGCAACCTTGCAGCGTAGACCCTTCCATGCGACATCCGTGATCTCGATCACCGGACCGGCAGCCCCAGCCGCGCCAGGCGTGACATTCATTTGCAGCGTCAGGCATTCCTGCAGGCTCAACCCGCCGTGGGCATACTCCATCCCGGCCCGGTAGCAGCTGATGCCATCCGCCAGGGCGAAATCTTGGTGGACATTCCAGAACCAGGGGAAGAGCCGTTCATCCGTAGATGCTCCGGCCTTGAGCGCAGCACAGCGTCCCCACTGGTTCTCGGTCAGGGATGACGGAAGCTCGGTTTTGGGTAGGCCACCGGGCATGAGCAGCCAACCATGGTCGGTGACCACTCGCACCGATTTGAATCCCTTCCTCAGCCACTGCTCGATACGTTCCGCGATCTCGTCGAGCATCGCTTCGAGATGCCTGGCGAGCTTCCATCCGCGTTCATGACCCTCGTGATCGATATTGCCTATCTCGGACCAGATCGGGCCTTCGGGAAACAGCTCCTGCGATTTCTCCGGTAGGTGCCATCCCGCCTCGCCCAGAAGTTTCTGAAGGTAGTAACCGCCCTTGAGAGATTGCCCCGAGTCTGCCACGCACGGCTCGAAGTCCGCATTGACATCCTGGCCGACGATAAGATGGGCGACCGGGGTCACCGCGGGTTTGCCCGTAGCGGTGACACTGGGAATGGCTGCCCAAACCGGCGTCTCCCCGACACCCAGGTTTCTGGCGCCAAGCTTCTCGGAGAGCCGTCGCGCCAAGTCGAAACGCAGGCCGTCAACAAAAAGCACGCACTCCCCGGCTTTGGGCGAGTCGGGTGAAGTCATTGCCTCTCGTTTCAGCGGGTAGCCGTCGCGCTCCACAATCTGCTGCAGATACCGTGCTGCATCCTCGGCCCACGGCAGGTAAACGGCTCGAACTGCTGTGGTGACGGCATCCAAGTCCTCCGGCTTGGCAACGCACGCCAGCGACCGGATGACCGCGTCGTCGGTTCGCCATCCGCATGAAAGATAAGCCCCGGCGAGGTCTTTTGCAGTGCCTGCGGTCAGGGCGTTTTCTGTGAGTTCGGCGAGTTTCGCCAGATGTTCCATGGCACAGGCCAGTGCCGCCTCGCCCAACTCCGCCCAGACGAGGCTCTTTCTTTCACGATGCTTCGACTCCAGGTCTTTGAGGCGTTCCCGGGCCTCGTGGGCGGGCAGATCCTGTATCTTCAACAGTTCTTCCCGAAGCGACTGCTCCTGACGCTCGTTCCACTGGGGCCAGCCGCCATGCGTTTCGGCGTTGGAGAACAGGTTTGTCTGCGGCATGGAGCACTGGCGGATCAGGCCAGGGATGTGGGGATACCGCTTCGGGGCCTCGCAGAAGCGTTCCCACACCGGCCCCCACGGACCCTTGTGTTCTGCCAGCAGCTCCGCGCCCTTGAGATTTCCATCGTTCACGGGGTCAAATGCGAGCTGCGACTTGCAGACTTCAACGAAGCCAATCCATGCGTTTTCGTCACGGCCCGTCTTGAACGCCTCGCCCTGGTCCAGCCACTGAAGTAGGTCACGCACCGGATCGCCGCCGGTCAGAAGGGTGTTGAAGTAGTCCTTGTCGAGGCGCTTGCCTTTCAGGAGGTCGATCTCTTCATCGAGCAGGCGATAGAGCGCGAGCTGCATGGCGTGCTTGGCATCGTTGTCCTGGGCCACGTCCAATCCGAGCCCGCCCTGGTCGGATTTCAGGAATGCCAGAATGGTCCAGTCCTTGGCGTTGATCTGCGACCAGATCACGCCGCTGTACTGCAGCTCGGCCAGGGGCTTCAGGTGATCGGGGCAGCTTTCAACCGCGCGCAGATCCTGGCGGCTGACACCGGGCAGGTACACGATGGGGGTCGAGCCATTCGGGAGATCGACATTCGGTGCCTTCCCCGCTATCACACACCTGAGCCAGATGCCTGGCCCGGTCTTCTTCCCGACATCGTACTCGCCCAGGATGAACATCTCCGGAAGCTCGGCCTGTAGACGCGCCGCGACGGCTTCCCACTGGCGATCTCCATCGGGCCATAGGATGCACTGCGGAGCCACCTGGACGTCGGGATTGTGGATGGCGGCATCGCGGATGGCCTTGAGGAGGCGTTCGATAATCAGCATGTCGCACCTCCATCGAGCCGGAACAGCGCCATGGCGTCCTTGACCAAAGCTGCGGTGCGGACATCGATTTGCGCGATACTCCATTCGCTGGCGTCTGCCAAGTCCTCATTGAGTTTCAGTCCGTTCTTGTATCCGACGGCGCGTCCCTGCCGGTCCTTTCGGTCACGCTTTTCCTCGAAACTCTTGTTGCCAAGGGCACTGTTGAATCCGGAGATGGTGAGGTTACCCAGTTTGTGGACGTGGGTTTCTTGATGCTCCTGCGCTTTCTTCAAATCGCCAGCCGCCATCATTTCGACCCATGACGGGGGGATGTTTTCCCCCTGCGGGAAGATATGTTCGATGGTCCAGACAAACTGCTTGTTCTCGACGCGCCATAGATCGACCCGCGTCTCCCTGGTCATACCTTGTTCGGCGAGCGCGCACAGGATGAAGCGGGTGACGCCGGAGTTCTCCTCGTAAATCGACCCTTCGAGACTGGTCTGGAACCCTGTATCGGACGACGATACGCCGACAAGCCTCTCGCGGACGATGTCGACGACCGCCCCACCCGACAGGTTTGCAAGATCGTCGATCATGGCCATGAAAAGCCGGGTCAGGTCCCGCGTAGGCGGTGTGTCGGTCAGGTTGCGGCGAACAAAGAACCGGACCAGCAAGTCTATGATCTCGCAGAGGTGTTCACTCGTGAGCTGCAAATCGTCTTTCCGGACAAGCAGGTACAGCAACAACAGGTAAGAGGGCGCGCCCTGAATCCGCTCAAGGTCCTTGAGCGGCTTGTCAAGGCCGTTCAAGGTATCGTCCTGATTCCGGGAGAGGATAACCGAGTAGAGTTGGCCGGCTTGGCCGATCTTCTCCAGACATCCCTTGGCGTCGTGGTTGATGAGCTTCTCATAGATGTGGATCAGGTTCGAGCGTGTGGCCACTGGCCCCAGAGGGTCCTTCTTCTTTTCGTCTTCCTTGCGGAACGGCTCGTTCAAATCGCTTTTGAAGGCGTTGTAGTACTGGCGGAAGAACCTCTCTTGGATGCCGTAGTCATCACCCAGGTGCCCGAGCAGCCTGTTCCAGTGCCCGAAGTAATGGTCCACCCTCCCGGGCTCTATGAACTCCAGCCGGGCCAGCAGTTTGTTCTTGATCAGATCGATGGCCGTAAGCGGCATGCCCCGGTTATTCAGAGACTCGAACAGCGTGTAGGCGTCTGCGTGGCTGGCGACTTCAATCTTCACGAGACAGGCCTGGCTCACCTTATCAAGGAATTCCACGATGGTCGCCAATCCGTTGTTCTGTCCGTTGGTCATTTCATCGATACGGTTCTGGAAGTACCTGAACGCGCGGAATACTTTCCGGTTCCCGCGTAGGACGGCACGTCGCATGGGCTGATCACGCCCACCTCGGCCATCACAGCAAGGTAGTCATCTTGGTTGTTGTTTTGAATCTGCGGGATCACGCGAACCTGCTCGTCGCCCTTCTTGAGGACCAGCTTTCGCTTCAGGTTGAACATCTCATGGCGTTGATCGTCGTCCAGTTCGGCGTCCCGACTCTTAAGCGCCTGATAAACAGCCGCGAACAATAACGAAAGCGTGGTCAGCCGCTGCTGGCCGTCCACCACTTCCAGTTTCTGAACCGACAGGGCGTCACCGGACTGGTTGATGCAGATGATGGAACCGAGGAAATAGCCCGGGTTGTTTTCCACCAAGTCGTCGAAGAGATTCTCCTACTGGATCTTCCGCCAGGTGTATTCACGCTGATAACGGGGGACGGCATAGACCACGCCCGCATCGATGTCGAAAAGCTGCGCAACTGGGTAGTTGAAGACCGATTTGATCATTCTGCCGCCTCCCGCGCCGTGCGTTTCTCGTCAAGGCTCAAGTGGTGGTCGTTGATCCGGTCGCCTTCTTTTCCGCCGTATTCGGGGCCGAGGCGATACCAGGGCGCAGCCTCCGCGTCCTTGCCGCGATCCTTCTTCCAGTTGATCTTGGGTTTCTCGCGCAGGACACCCGCGCCATTCTTCTTCATGTCGGCCACGGACATGAAGGGTCGGATGTTCAGTCGCACGCCGTCGTTGATGTCCGGGTTCCAGCCGATGGGTTGCTCTTCGATGGGCTTCCAGCGGATAAAGATGTCGTAGGGCGCTTCGCCTGCCAGGATCAGTTCGAGCCGTTTCTTGAGCGTTTCGGCGGCGGCCAGCCGTTCCTGCGCACCGTCCACGCCTGAGCCGATGTCATCCTTTTGGCGCTTAATCCAGTCTCCCAGGTAGGTGTAGATGAGCGTCTCGAGGTTCTTGCGGTCGAGCCGGTGGTAGTTGACCAGGGCCGAGAACCCGTCGCGCAGGCCGTCCCAGATGTGCCAGATGAACGGGCGCTGATGGAATATCTGGCAATGCTGCACGAAGAACTTGTCGCGTAGCCAGGAATCGAGTTTCTTGCCTGCGTGGTCCGCCTGTTTCAGCAGTTCAGAGGGCTTGTCCGTGTTCCAGGCGTCACCGTGGGCTGCGGCCAGGAGGTTGAGCAGGCGGACGGCAGCCGACGCTTCGCCGCGCACCGGCGGGATGCAGACGATCCCGTCCTTGTCCGCGAACTTGAGCAAATCATCGCACTTGGCGACAAGCGCACGAGCCTCATTGGAGAGTTCCATCTCCTCGTCCAGTTCTGCGGGCCAGCGGTATCCTAGCAGGCGGGCGACGGCGACCTGGAGGGGGTGGTCGCTCTGTGTTGGGTGGCCGTGGAAAATCCATTGGGTGGGGTCGAAGGAATGCGGATTCATGATGTCGTATTCTGGCGTTGTAGAATCCCACTTCTGAGCATCATAGGGGACTTTTGTAAACGTCCCTGCGGTGACCGACATTTTTTTGTCCAATTGACGCAGATGCTGCACAAACTCCTCTGAGGTGCAGTAGCTCCATATTCCTTCTAACCACTTTGTTTCATAGGGACATACTACAGCGATATTGTCGTCAAACAGTTCTCCAGTGTAGGGAGTGAACCGCAACTTGCCGGCTTTGCCAATTGCAATGCCGCGTTTATTGAATACACGTTGGCCGTGATGCCGGAAGCCAATCTCATCTTCGGGATTATGGTTACCTACCCCCCACAAAATAAAGTGCTCGCGTCCCGACCAAATTGCCTCAGCAGATGGGCTATTTAGCCAGGGGCGGCGACCTTCTGATAGACTGTCAACTTCCCAAATCTTGCGTAGGTAGTGTGGGCCATCCCCTGAAACGCTTCCCTTGCCGAAATCTGCTACCTTAGACAGGTAACCCGAAGTATTTCCTGACAGCTCAAAGGAGATGCGTTTATCAGGATTCTTGAGTTGATCGAATTGGACCTTGGCGGCGACATCGCGGTCTAATAGTCCTTGACGTTTCTTTTCTGAGCCGCGCTCGTCATTCGGCAGTTCAAAGCCATGATGGGTCGTACTTTCATCTGGCTCTTGATTGAATGTAATCTGAAGACATACGTTTACAACGTCGCCTGAGATGCCGTCAAAGGCTCCAGGGCCCAGACGTGCAATAAGACCAAGGCGGGTATGCTCAATAAAGTGCTGGCGCATCGCCTCGTAATACTTCAGGAATAGCCAATACTGTTGAGTCACCACAGCAAGCGTTCCATGAACTGAAAGGAGACCTTGTAGTCGCTCGACAAAAACAGTAGCAAGGTCGTACTTGGAGCGACCATAGACACGTTCACAATGGTCCTTGAGAATGTCTCCATGGAACCCGCCTTTGAGATAGGGAACATTAGTCGCAATAAGGTGGTATTCATCTGTAAGCAATTCGGCAGCTCTTGCTATGCCGCGGGCAACGACTGTCAATTCGATGGTTTCCGTATCCTTCTCGCTCGATAACGCTTTTGCCAGATGAGGTGCGACGTCTGCCCATGTCATCTCGATAAGTGTGTTCTTAAACAGTCCTGCTTCTGGATTAACCAGACTCCCCAAGACATCCGCGTTCGCAAACTGGGAATAGAGTTCCTCAAGAGCAATGTGGAGATTCGAGTTTTCTCCAGCCAGCGCCACCCATTCATCTTTCTTGGCGCTGATCGACAACCCCGAACAAGCCACATTCAGATCCGGCAGTTGCCGGTATCCGCCTGCCTCCGAATACCTCCACGCCGTGAGTGCCAGAGCAAACGCCGCCAACTCCACGCAACGCTGATCGATTTCCAGACCGTGCAAGTTTTCCGTGAGTACCCGATCCACGGCTTCACGCGCGGACAGGCCGTCCCGCTCCATGCGCATGGGCACGAGCATCAGGAATGCCGCAACCAGGAAGTGTCCGGACCCGCAGCAGGGGTCGAGGGTCTTGAGTTCCGCGAGCTTCTCCGGCCAGCCGTCGAATGTTCCGGCAGCCGGTGTCCACTTGCCGTCCTCGCCCTTCACGAAGCGCAGGTATTCGAGGGGCACGCCGGGCAGCGATGCCTTTTGTCGCAGTTCGTCCTCGTCCTTTGCCGTCTTCAGGTCCGTCTCGGTCAGTTGCCGTGCCGCCCACCAGGCACCGAGCGAGTTGTCCAGCAAAAACGCCACCATGTACGGCTCAGTGAAGAGCTGGGTGACGGCGGGCAACTCCCGCGCGCCGATCTTGACCTCGGAGGCGTTAACCGCGTCTTTTCGTTTGGCCTGCCAGAACTGGTAAACCCAGCCCAGGGAATCCGAGGCCCGGAACACATCCTCCGGCAGCTCGGCCAGAAGACGCTCAAGGTTTTGCTGGTGCTCCGGCGGCAGTTCCAACTGGAAGACCGGGGAATCCGGCCGGAAGATCTGCGGGAGCATGCGCGCGGCGAAACGGGAAGCCAATTCCCACCCATTCTTCGCGCCTTCTTCTGCGGCCAGATCCTCGCATTCCTCCAGGCTCACGGCCACCGGATCGTCTGGGTCCGGGTACATGAGCAGGTTGTTCTCGGCCAGGAAGCGGGAAAAGAGCATCTGGTTCCAGTGCTCGTAGGCGATCTCCTCGATCAGGCGGTCGATCTCCTGCGTGCCCTTCTTGGCGTGCCGGAAGTCGCCAAGCTGGCGGCCGTGGATGCGAAGCTTCCGGCGCAGCTCCTTGTCGTCGTCGCTGAGATGGCTATAGGGCTTGGGCTCGCCCACACCGAGCTGCTCGACGGCTGCACGAGCGGCGATTTCGGCCACGTCCCGCGCCTCCATCACGGTGCGTTCGAGCTTGTTTCTGAGCGTCTTTTCGAGTACCTGCATTCCTATTGTCCTCGTTTGCGTCAACGGATGATCACCGGTCCCTTGGCCACGGCCTTCTTCAATTGTTCCTGGACATCATTCACCCAGGCATCCACATCTTCGGGCGACTTGAGCGTGCGACGCGGGATGTCTACGGCCTGTGTCTCCGGCTCCAGCGACTTGGCGGCCAGTTCCCGAGCCCGGTCGAAGCGGCCGGGAAGGGCGTCGATACGGTCGCGCCAGACTACCAGGGGATGCTGTTCCAGCGCGGAGACCAGTTCCTGATACGTACCAAGGGACAGCTTGGGCGCATTCGTAATATCGCACTGCCCGCGAATGACATCGCGCTCATCCTCGGCCAGTTGCTGCCAGGATGCGTCCTTTTCGAGCGCCGAGGACTTGTCCTTGAGTTTCTCCGCGTATTGCTTCTGCTGCGCGGCCAGTTCGGCGCGCAGGGCGTCCTCCAGCGACTTGAGGAGCGGCTGAGTCGGATCAGGGTCGGCCAGGAGAAGGCGCTGCTTCTCGATGGCCTCGGCCTGCTGCCGCGCCTCCTGGGCGGCCTTCAGGTCACCTGCGTACTTCAGGAGGTCGCGGAGCTTCTCCCAGGTCGGCCAGCGCTTCTCGATGCGCGTCGCCTGGTCTTCCCAGGCCTCGATGGATATCCTGAGCTCGTCGCGCCGGTTGAAAATGGCCAGGAGTTGCTCGTTGCCCGAGGAGAGACGGATTTCATCGAGTGACGCGACGTCCGGTCTTTCGGGCTTAGGCGCTTCGCCACCGGCCTTGTCCGCCAGTTCGCCCGCGAGTTGCAGGAACTCGGGAATGGCGTCCAGTTCCTCGCCTTGTTTGGCCTGAACGCCGAGGCTCTGGATCGTCTTTCGAATCTGTATCCTCTGGCTCGTCGAAACCATGGCCGATTCGACCTTGAACGTGGCCTTGCCGATGGCTTTACGTTCGAGGTCTTTAGGATCGACTGAACGACCACGGTCATCCTGTGTCCGGATGAGACCGGCGATTAGGAGAACCTGCAGGCCACCATCAACGGCATCGCGGGACCACCCGTAGGGCGACGCCTCGAAGTTGGCCCTGATGTCCGCGCCCTTCTTACCGCCCGCGATGAATGCCAGAATCGCCTTGCAGACCGGATTCTTGGCTGGTTCGCCGTCGTCCCCGACCGCCTCGAGGGCATCGGGGGCACCTTGCTTCGCCTTGGCGTAGACCTTCTCCCAACCGGCATGGTCGGCCAGCCCGAACTGGGGGTAGAGTCGCTGGAGGGCATTCTCGGCCGCCTCCAGGATCATTTCTTGCAAGGAGTTTCCGAGGATTTCGTTCCCGCCACCCTGGAACGCGTGCGCGCCGGAAAACGATTCATCCAGGAGTTCCCTGACCTTGGCTTCGGCGGTCTGCCGTGTCGTCTCCATTGCGGCTCTGGCTTCGGTGCCTTCCGGGGTGTTGGGAACACCGCGTTTATCCAACGTGGCGCTGGCTGCCTTGTAATCGATGAGGTGGTGGCGGAGGTCATCGGCCGAACGCTTGGGAATGAACACAAAAACGGTCGGGGATTGATTGCCCGCTTGCCTTGAATCGGCCCGCACCGAGTTTTCGTCAATGCTCCAGCCGTCGCGAACCCAGACGCAAATGCACTGATCGGCGTTGGTGGGAAGTTGAGCGTCAAACACCGGATAGATATCGCGGGTGACCTTCGAGTTACCCTGGGTCAGGGAGAGCTTGCGCACCATCTCGCCAAAGCGCTTGCGGATGCGGTCGTCGCGTTCGTCCTCGATGCGGTGCGCCTCGTTGGACAAGGCGGAGCGCTGGCTCAAGAACTCGTCGCTCCAGGCCGCGCTCTCTTCAGTCTGGATGCGGTATTCATCACCGACCTTCATCAACAGCTCGCACTTGTCCAGTAGGTTGGGCAACTTGCTGCGCAAGCTGCTGCTGCCGCGAGAAAGGTTTTCGACCAGAAGATCGGCGAGGGTATCGATAGTGGCTCGGATACCGATTTCGTTGTTCTGGCTGCCAAGCTTGTTGATGAGGAAGACCAGGCCGCAGGCACGGGCCATGAGCTGTTCTTCTTCCGATCCCTTGTTCCAACTCATGGTCTTTTCATGGACCTTGCGCGGCAGAATGCGTGACTGGAGCAATTTGTCGGCAGAGTCAAAGTAGAGATAGTCGGCCGGTACCACATGGCCCAGGGGTTCACTCAGATTGGTCTGAATAACCTTGTGCACCATACTGAGCTGGTTGCGCAGCTGACTGTCGGTGCCCGTTTGATCGAGGACGCGCAGCGTGTACTCCCAGAAACGCCGTCGAACCGGAAGAATTGGATAGTCCTGGGCAAAGTGAGGCACATCGTCCTGCCGATGTCCGATACTGGTGTTGGCCAGGTGCCTGGAAACTTCGCCGAGGTTGGCCTTCATGATCTTTTCGATCTCACCGATGGCGTCCGGCTTCTTGGCGAGAATCACCTGCCGGATGACGGCATCCACATCGGCGTCCGAGAGTTCGACGCGGATCGTGAAGCGGCCTTCCAGCTTCTTGAGGTTCGCGGTGCCCGTGACTGCTGTCTGCCCCGTGCCAATGAAGAGCAATTCCCCGCCAATGTTCTTGCAGCAGGATTCGACTACCTCCTGGACTTCGTGAGACCGCTGGCTGTCTTCGCCAATGTACTGCTGAACCTCGTCGAGCACGATCAGGGTGAGCGGGAATCTCCCGTCCCGGGTCAACGCCTGGCGAATCGCCTTCAGCATGTCGTCGCTGCTGATGTCCTGAACGTTCGGGTACTCATTTTTGAGAGTCTCTACGCATGTGGCGGGCGAGGAGAACAGATTAGGTTTTACCTTGACGAGGGCCGCGGGCAGACCTTCGGCCACGTAGAAGTTGTCCAGCTCCTCGTGCCAGTTGTATTCTCTCTTCTCGACCTCTTTGCGGACCTTGTCGTAGATGTCCTCTTTGCGAAGCCACATGACGAAGCGGGCCACGGGGTAATGCCCGGGGAGCCCGACAGACTTGAAGATGATCCGCAGCAGGGCCAGGCGCACGCTGCCGCTGGGGCTTGCCCCCAGGGTGCCGGAAGCGGCGTGAAGGCTTCCGTGGCGCTTGCCCGCGGTGGTAAGCTCTTTCAGCAGATCCTGAATGTCTTGCGGTAGGTTGGCGATGCCTCGCGCGGTAGCGCCGTCGGGGAACTTCGTGTCCGACCACAACGCGCGCAGCATCTTCACGAGATGGGACTTGCCCGATCCATAGAAGCCGCTCACCCAGACGGCCGGTTGCTGGGCCTGGTTGATGTTCTTTAGATAGGTATCGATGATGTGCGCCAGGCCCTTCTCGTACTGGCCGTCACAAACGAAGGTTTCCAATTCATAACGGAGAACGGCAAGTGCCTGATCTGTGCGCTCGTCGTTGAGATTGGCCACACCCTCGTTGACGAGCTTCCTCGTTGAAGGGTCCTTGGTATAGATTTGTCTGTTGTTCATCGTACGCTCCTGTATCAGGCCTCCATGTCCGCAGTGATCGGTACGGCCAGGTAATTCCATCCGTCGTAACCGTCCAGCAGCCGATAATTTTTGTTCTCGAAGGTCCCCGGAAAGAAGACCACCAACCGTCCCTTGACCATCGGCGCGAGCTTGTCTACGACAGCCTTGACCTTGAGCAGGCCGAAGAGGGAGCCGACGCCTTTCAAGGCGACCACACTTCCATCATCCGCGCCCACCGTCTGCAGAAACTGGCCGAACCAGTCCGCGATGAAATCCAGGTACTTCGGTAGCAGCATGGCGAGGAGATTGGGCTTTCGGTAGTAGCTCTCCGCATAGCGTTGCCCTGACAGCCACTCCGCGAAGGTGTCCGTCAGGTCAAACACAAACCACTCGTGGCCAGATTTACGCGTGGCGATCTCGAACTCGTCGATCTTCGCCCGAAGCCGCAGTTCCTCGCTCTCGTTGTAGATGCAGAAGATCACTCGCTGTGCTGGGGCGGCGTTATCACGCCAGGGCACGCCGATAAACTTCGCGTAGGATGCGAGGAGTCGTTTAACTCTGTTCACGTATCCACTCCATTTCCTGCTGCGTCAGCAACGACGGGAACAGGACCTCGATCACATTGCTTACCCGCTTGAAAACGATCCACCCCTTGCGTGAAGCGGTTTCGGCAAGTTCAACGGACTCCTCGAACGAGCAGTCGAGTAGTTTGGCAAAATCAGTCTTGAAGAGCGACTCGCCACGTTCGCCACTCAGGAATCCAAGTAACAAGGCATAAGCTACCGAGCCGGCCGTGGGGTTAGCCTTAGACCTCATCTTTTTCACACGACCGGAAAGGTGACCAGTCTGCGTCCAGGAAGAGGCGAGATTCTGGGCCGTGGAGACCAGCGTGGCTTCACTGAACCGACCCGGATACTTCTTCTCCAGATAATCCTCCAACGCCTCACGTGAAAAAAGCTGCCCTTCCAACAACATCAAAACAAAGGGAGCCGTTGCTCTGAGGAGGGGATCGCGCGCATAAGCGCAGAGTGCGGCGATCAAGGGTCGTCCTTCAGGATCTCGCTGCCAGAAGTAGCGAAGATTACGGAATAGTGTGGTATCGGAACTGAGCCCATAAAGGTCTGTAAGGTGCCGACGGGTGAGCAATCGGGTTCGATGTGAACGTTTGCCGAGACAGTTGTCCTCTTCGATGGCGTGGACATAATCAGCCCTAGTCCCAGAGGATGCCGGGACAGCTTCCAGGAGATGGCGTAGTTCAAGAAGCATCATGGTTCGAGCCATGTGGGCGCTACCGCGCTCGCATCTGAACCCGTACTTCTCCAGGTTGCCGTTTGAGGACTCACTTTTCATCGGTCTTCAAATCATCCTTAACATCACCGGCTGCGCCGGACTTCACCCACGTGTCCACTTCTTTCCTGTCGAACTTCCAGAGCCGACCGATCTTGTGGCCCGGCATCTGCCGTTCACTAATCCACTTGTAGACCGTATCCCGCTTGATACCAAGATGGTCAGCAATCTCATCTACGGAGAGCCACCGGTCTTCCATCATTGTCTCCAGTCGCCTTGGTTCCCGTTTCATATTAGAGCCGGTCTTGCTGTCTATTGACGAATCGGTTTACCCCGGAAATGCTTGATGGGCATTCATCCGGACAAACCGGAAAAAACCAGCTTAAATTATATAAAAATCAGCCTGTTTGTCAAACAGTTTTTCCGTGTTTCACCGGGTAAGACCGAGTGAAGGCCGCCAGGACCAGCTGGAACGCCCGGTGAGGGAGGACCGGATCAAGGTGGATTCCGTTTCCATATACAACCAAACCGGGTAGACAGCTCTGTGGGAGCAAATTGAAACCAACACCCTGCGGTAGAAACTGGCCCCCTCCGGACAGAAACCCTCCAAGCGGTCGACGGCGGGCAGGCGTGTTTCGGGATCGGCGAAGGTAATGAGTTCCCCTTACACGCCTCCCCAGTCGCCCGCTGTGGCGCTTTGCAGGGTCGGTACGGGGTTATGGGCCGGCTGTTCGGAAAGGCGCGCCTGTGTGGCCACGTCGGCCCAAACGTCCGATGTGTCGTAGGCGAGGATGTCTTCATCCGAGACCTGCAGGACGAGAATGCCTGAGTGCATTTCAGATAGGCGGCCGCGGACCTCGGCTTCCCGGATATCCAGAACGCCCCGGCAGAAACGGTCATGATTCCAGAAACCGCGCTTCAGGATCCCGTAAACGAAGATCCTCAGCACTCCCCGAGTGTTCTCTTTCACGGGTTCATCGGGGTTCATTGCATGCTCTGTCATGGTGTTTCCCCCCTCTTCTCCTGGACGATGAACTCGATAGGCTCCCTCGAGAAATCCATGAGAACCTCGTGCCGGAACACAATCATGCCCATGGGTGGAACAGACAGCTCCCGCCAACCGCGCTCATCGACCAGGACCACATCCAGAAAGACCGGATCGGAGGCCTAGAGCACCGGCCTATGCTTCCAGTGGGTGCGGAGCTCGAGCGGTTTGTTCCCCTTGAGCACGAGGATGGCTTCAGGATCGAGCCGAAATGCGAGCACCGCTGTCATCTGGCCCCGGAAGCGCCGGAGCCTTTCTTTGAACCACTCGACATCCATCCGACCGCTCCGTGGTGAGCTGAGACACGCCAAGCGGGAGCGGCCAGAGCTAAAGCGTGAGGTCGAGGCCAAACTTCCGCGGCGGCAAGGGCGAAGACCCCCTCGTCGCCCGCCGGCGCTACACGGCCATCTGCATCGACATCGCCGCCATCGCGCTGACCTCGCTGCTGCGCTTCGGCGCGCTGGGCGCGCTCTTCGGCGGCTGCTGAATGGGGGCGGCGGTGATCATGGAGGCAAGAAAAGGCGGCTGGCACGTCCGCTACCGGGGACGCTGGATACTGGTCCCCACCATGCTGGCGACCCGCTGGCTGTACGGCTCACAGACCGCCGAGCGGGAGATCATGCGGCACGCCCGCCGCCAGTACAAGAAGGAGGACCATGCGAACGCGTGAAACCTGCCCGCTCTGCGGGACCACGGCCGAGGACGCCGAGCGCTTCATCACCACTGTCAAGAACTACGACCTCTGGCGCTGTCCCGAGTGCGGCCTGGTCAACGGCCGGGACATCCTCGACGAGGACGAGATATTCGGCGTCTACGACGAGCAGTACGTCGGGCACTACAGCGACCCCGCCCTCGCCGAGCAGATGCACGCCCTGGCGGAGCGGTTCTTCGCCGACAAGGAGCCCGGGCGCGTCCTCGAGATCGGCTGCGGCAACGGCCACACCCTGCGCGGCCTGGCCGAGCTGGGCTTCACCGTCCGCGGCTGCGAGGTCAACGCCGCCGCCGCCCGGCGCTGCGAAGAACAGGGCCTCCAGGTCAAGGCCCTGTCCTTCGAGAAGTACCGCGTGCCGCCGCCCAACGCCCGCTTCGACTACGTGGTCAGCATCCACGTCCTCGAGCACGTCGCCGACCCCGTGGCCTTCGCCGGGAAGGTCGCGAAGGCGCTCAAGCCCGGCGGGCTGTGGTTCAACTACATGCCCAACGTGGCCGTCACCGAGCGTCACGGCTTCGACGCGGCCCACGGCCCGGACTGGATCCACTTCCGGCCGACCGGCGAGCCCCAGCACATCAGCTTCTTCGATCCGGATACGGCGCGGCGGCTGATCGAAAAGGCCGGGCTCGAGTACATCGACGGCGGCGAGCAGGACGACGACCTGTGGACCTGGGCGCGGAGGGGATAAACAACGGGGCCGAGAGCTTCCGCTCCCGGCCCCGTTGTATAACACAGCGCTCTGACCTGCTGTCAGTATAGCCTGTTATTCATAAAAAGTCAAGGACACTGGAGAAAAGGTAAGTTGCAAGAAGCTACCGACTTTTGACGTGAGCGGGTGACGGGACTCGAACCCGCGATAGTGTCTGGTCAGAGCACTGTGTTATCCAACTACACTACACCCGCATGGGTACTCGCTATAGCTCGTCGGTAGCGCTCTGTAAATATTGTCCCGCAGCGAGCAAGATAAAGTATAGCACAAATAGGTGCTACATGTCAGGATGGCCAGGTTTAACGGCGTCTGCTCGAACTTGAAACTACAGTGGGTCCAGGGCGAGGCCAACGGTTTTCGATCAAGTCACAATAGTAGGAGATACGCCGAAGTAGATGCCCAACCTCTACAGGGGCGTCGTCTTTAGTGGTCGGTTTTTCAACCGGGTCGATATCTGTAACTATCTTGGGATGTGTAGCTTTGATCTTTTCAAGTAGACCGTTGAAACGGTCGATAAAGAAGTCAGCATTCGAGGTGCCGGTAAATCCAATTTCTTTATCAACAGCGTCCTTTAGAACTCGAACTTCACTCATAATGAGTCCTTTCCATGTGAAGGTATGAGTTGGGTCTTCAAACCAGGGTACGAGTAGAGCGCTAACCGTTGTTCTTTGACAGCACTGACTACGGACGGTCGGCCTTGATCTGTCCCCAGGTCGTAAAGCCGATGGAGTAATCCGGCATCCACAAGGTTAATTCGTTGAATGATCACAGCCGGCAGCCGTACACTCACACCTGTTTCCGGCATTCTTTAAGGCTTGTTTTTTAATGTCCTCAGGAAAGGGCTTAGGGTTTTGCTTCCCACCCTTGCCAAAAGTTCGAGTGTAAACATGGCACTTATGGCATAAAACAAGCGCGTTACTAAGTGTTGGTGGCGTAGTTGTATCTCTATGGTGAATCTCGAGATTGTTTGTTCGCGTACACCTTCTTGTGCCCATCTTTTCTCCTTTCCTGTGTTAATAGGCCGGGGTGGCAGCCCCGGCCCAGGGTACGAGCAGAGCAGGGAGCCGTTACCTCCCCACCGCGGTGCGACTACACCGCCAGGCCACGGCCTGCTACCCGCCCCTAACCGTGGGACGCTTAAATAATAGCAGGCCTCACACGGCCCGTCAAACATTCGACACCGGGCCGGGGAGGAAAAACCATCACGATGAGAAGCCCGATCACCCGACAGGGCGGCAAGAACCGCCTGCTCAAGCGGCTCCTGCCGCTCGTCCCCGATCACTCCGTCTACGTCGAGGCCTTCGCCGGCGCGGCCTGGCTCCTCTTCGCCAAGGAGCCCGCACGCATCGAGGTCATCAACGACGCCGACGGAGACCTGATCACCTTCTACCGCGTCGTGGCGTACCACGAGCCCGAGTTCAGCCACTGGCTGCGCTTCCTGCCGCGCTCGAAGCAGACCTTCGACGAGCTCAAGGACCAGCCCACGCTGACCGACGTGCCGCGCGCCGTCCTTTGGTACTGGCGCAACCGCGTCTCCTTCGGCGGCAAGGGCGACAACTTCGGCCGCCACCGCAGCGCCTCGACCTCGGTCCGCAGCATCCCGACGGACTTCCTGACCGTCTCCGAGCGGCTCAAGGACGTCTGCATCGAGCACGGCGACTTCGAGTGGGTGATCCGCTACTACGACCGCCCGGGCGCCTTCTTCTTCCTCGATCCGCCGTACCTGGGCACCGACCAGAAGCCCTACCACACGCCGCCCTTCAAGGGCGAGGACGCCGACCGCCTGCGCGAGCTGCTGACCAAGGTCGAGGGCGACGTGCTGCTGACCGTCGGCGGGCCCGAGGCCGAGCGTTACATCCTCGAGGGCTGGATCGTCGAGGGCTCGAGGGAGAGCTACTCCGTCGGCCAGAGCCGACCGAAGGCCGACGCCCTGATCGCCCGCAACTACGAGATCGAGCCCGCGGCGCCGAAGAAGCGCCGGGCCGCCCGGCCGCGTCCCAAGCCCTCCGACGAGTACAAGTCGCCCTACGCCGTCGTCGGCGGCAACGAGGGCTCGAAGTGCAACTACCCGGCCCGCCTGGACCCCTACGGCCGCGGCTGCGCCCACGGCTGCCTCTACTGCTACGCTCGGTCCGTGCTCGAATTCCGCGGCCTCTGGAACGACGAACCGGCCAGCGCCGACCCGGCCAAGGTCCGCGAGAAGGTCGCCCGTGAGCTCTTCAAGGCCGGGGCGCCGATCTGGGGCCGCACCCCCCTGCGCATCGGCGGCCTGACCGACGCTTTCCAGCCCGCCGAGAAGGAGCGCGGCGTCACCAGGGCCGTCCTCGAGCTCCTCAACGAGTACTCCTGCCCGTACCTGATCGTCACCAAGGGCGACCTGGTAGCGGAGCAGGAGTACCTCGGCCTGCTCGACCCCGAGCTGTGCAACGTCCAGGTCACCGTGCCCTTCCTCGACGAGGAGCTGGCGGCGAAGATCGAACCCCAGGCGCCGACTCCGACGGCGCGCATCGAGGCGATCAGGAAGCTCGGCGAGGCCGGCCTTCCGACCACGCTGCGCCTCTCGCCCGTCGTCTGGCCGGACTGGGTAGAGGCGAAGACGCTGGCGGAGATGCTGGACCGCGGTCGGCCGGGGACCGTCCTGGTCGAGTTCCTGCGCGTCAACCACTTCATCGAGGAGCGCCTGGGCGAGCACCTGGACATCGGGCCGTACAGCGTCAAGGCGCACGGCTACAGGCATCTACCGCTAAAGCGCAAGGTAGAGCTCTGCGAGGCGATCAAGGGGCTCTGTGACGAGCGTGGGGCGGATATGACGGTCTGCGAGGACGAGGACGAGGCCTACGAGGAGCTGAAGCGCTTCTGGGCGAACCCGGCGGACTGCTGTAACCTCAAGGGCGCCGTGCGGAAGACCGAGGCGCGGGCCTCGTAATTCGACGGGAAAGCGCCGGTCGCGACGGGATACGGTCGAATTTCGCGGCCCGGACGAGGGCTGAGATTGGACCGGAAAGCGTCGCGCCGGCGCTGAAAATAAGCCCGCAATTCGAGCGGACACCGCCGATTCTAGTTAAAACCCCCGCCGTGCTAAAACAGCCCGTCGGCTAACATGACGTAGCGCAGATCGTTCCGACTATACACTAAGCCTATTTACTAAATACCAATGTAACGACTAGTAAGCGCATATAGTTAGGAGTTGATACTCTTTGAGGTCAGT
Source organism: uncultured Spirochaetaceae bacterium (assembly GCA_964345195.1). Lineage (GTDB taxonomy): Bacteria > Spirochaetota > Spirochaetia > DSM-27196 > PWMO01 > CAYFQV01. The sequence goes on along the minus strand of CAYFQV010000035.1, from coordinate 359 downwards.
TTACTCATTAGTATAACTACGCGAGGAGGTGGCGCGGCGGGAGCTGGAGCAGGACCTAGCCCTGGTCAGGCTGGAAACGCTCTACGGCCTGGGGCGGGGGCAGCAGGGCGGCGGTGATCAGACCGACGACCACCCCGGCGGCCAGTGAGGGCAGAACGAAGACGGGCAGCAGGTTCCAGGCCGGGGCGACGGGGAAGAGCAGCAGGACGGCCGCGGCGAGCTGGGCGGCGGCGTGGACGGCGGCGCCGCTGAGCGACAGGCCCACCGGACTCAACCGGCGCGGATACAGCGGCCGCAGGACGCTCATCACCGCCGATTGAGTCCGGTGGGCAGATCGGAAGAGCACACGTCTGAACTCC
>CAYFQV010000034.1:23987-26429 GCA_964345195.1 uncultured Spirochaetaceae bacterium | reverse complement strand
CTACCGTACTCACCTGACACATCTCGGTCAAGCAAGCGTTTCGCCCACGACGTCGCGCTTCGGACGCGGAGTCGCCGACAGTACCCGCGGAATAGTACCCTCTTCTATATGAAGAACGCGTATATGAATGACGCGGAAGATCTTGTTGCCCTCGTTACCGGCGCAACCGACGGTATCGGACGGATTGCCGCTCGCATGCTGGCCGAGCAGGGCGCACACGTCATCATCCACGGCCGACGCGAGCACCGCTGTGTCGAAACGGTGAAGGATATTCACCGCCGGGCGCCGAGCGCCAAGCTCGATCACATTGTCCTGGACCTCTCCGAGCTCGAGCAAGCCCGCCGTGCCGGTGCGGCTGTGAGCAGTTTTACCGATCATCTGGACATTTTGATCAACAATGCCGGTGTTGGTCCCGGAACGCAGGGCCAGGGACGAGAGCTGAGTAGGGACGGTTACGAGCTTCGTTTCGCGGTCAATCACCTTGCTCCATTTGCGTTGACCGCTGCACTTCTGCCCTTGCTGGAGGCCGGCAACAACGCGCGGATCGTCAACGTGTCTTCGGCAGCCCAAGCCCCCATCGATTTCAATGATCCCATGTTGACGCAACACTTTGACCCTATGCGCGCTTATTCGCAGAGTAAATTGGCCATGATCATGTTCACGAAATCCTTAGCCGAGTATCTTGCGGGTCACGCCATTACCGTAAACGCACTTCACCCGGGTTCACTGCTGGACACGAAGATGGTCCGGGAAACCTTCGGTAGTGCCCGGGGCTCCGCCGAGTTCGGAGCGGCGAATGAGCTGTATCTTGCGCTGGACCCCGAGCTCGCCGAGCTAAGCGGAGAGTACTTCTACGAACGAACGCGACGAGACCCGCACCCCCAAGCCGAGGATGCAGCGGCTCGCAGCGAGCTGTGGGATGTGAGCGAGGAGCTTAGCGGCGTGCACTATCCCGACGGCGGGGAGCGTGAACGGGAGCGAGAATCATGAGAAGTCTTCTCGGTCACTCCGCGCGCGCCGAATCCGGCATGCTCGCGTGTGGGCTTCCGTACGCCACCCTCGGAGAAGCGGAGCGGGAGCTCGTCGTCTTTGATACCGTGCGCATTTCTAATCAAGCCTTGGAAGGCTTACGGCTTCAGGGGGCGCGGGACGCCTACGAAGAGTACCTCGGTCGGCTACGAATCCACGTCATTGAGCGCCGCCCTGAGATGCCGATCGACTACAACATTACGGACATGGTCGCGGATTATGAGACCGCCGTCGGCGAGCTCACCGAAGCTCCCTTCGATCTACTCGGGATCGCCGGTGGTGGTCTCATGGCGCTGCGCTACGCGGCGCGAAACCCCGAGAAAGTCCGGCGCCTGGTGCTGCTTTCGAGCGGGTATCGTATGAGCGAGACCGGACGTCGATTGCTTGAGGAGTGGTCCGAGGCGGCGGAGCGTCTCCAATGGCGGCGGGTCAACAGCAGTTTCATGAAGTCCATGTTCGCGAATCCCCTTGCCGGTTGGTTCTTCGCAGGCATCGCTTACCTCGTGCCGGAAACACTGGGGGTCAGTGACTACCCCTGGGACTTCATTGTCGGAAACCGGGCGGTTGCAGCCGCGGATTGTCGCGAAGATGCCGGCCGTATCCAGGCCCCAACATTGGCGCTCACCGGCGCGCACGACCGCTTCTTCACCCCGGATGTGGTCCGCGAGACCGCCGAGCTAACGGCGAACGGAGAAGCCGTCGTCTATCCGAAAGAGGGACATGGCCTGTTCAAGGCACAGAAGGAGTCGGTTCGCACGCAGATCTTTCGATTCCTGTTCGGGACGGAATCCGAGCCCTCCGAATGACCCAGGAGGCGTGCCCCGCTCGCGAGTCTACTTCTCCCTGACAAGCACGTTCTCGTATCCGAGTGCGGCGAGCCGGGTCTCATAGCCCGGGATCTTATCCATCGGTACACCCTGAATGATCACGCGGTGAATCCCCTCGCCGGGGCGCTCGATCACCGCGGCTATACCGTTGTCACGCAGTCGGTTCAGAAGCGAATCCGCGTTCGCCCTCTCCGAAAACGCGGCTACCTGAATGGTGCGAAGCTGTGTTCGTGTCTGCCGGTGCAGCACTTCCAGCTCGACGGGGGCAACCCCGACGGCGGTGATTCCGAGTACATCCGCGGCGGCGCGGGACAGATCGATTACCCGTCCCTCAACAAAGGGACCGCGGTCGTTGATACGCACGATCACGGCTCGTCCGTTGTCGGCGTTCGTAACCCGCACAATGCTGTTGAACGGGAGTGTTCGATGGGCGGCGGTCAGCTCGTTGGTGTTGAATACCTCGCCGTTTGCCGTCCGGCGTCCGTGGAATTTCCCCCCGTACCAGGATGCATGGCCCGAGAGCTCGTCGTTGAGTGTGAGCCTCCCGTCGTCGGGCTCGGCGGGACTTTGCCCTTCGGCGGACAGC
>CAYFQV010000034.1:19451-23887 GCA_964345195.1 uncultured Spirochaetaceae bacterium | reverse complement strand
TCGAGCGTCATCATGACGCCGAAGCCGAGGAGGGTGCCGATGGTAGCCAGATCCGTATTATCCGAAAGTTGTGACTCCGGCACCAGCTCTTCAATAACGACGAAGATCATGGCGCCCGCAGCGAAGGCCAAGGCGTAGGGCAGCATGGGCCGTACCAGAATAACGGCTACAGCGCCGAGGACACCGGCTATCGGTTCCACGACGCCCGACAGCTGTCCGTACCAGAACGCCTTTCCGCGGCTATAGCCTTCCCGCCGCAGCGGCACCGAAACCGAGGTGCCTTCCGGAAAATTCTGAATGCCGATGCCCACGGCCAGCGCAATCGCACCACCGAGCGACGCCTCGGGGATGTTCGTCGCAAGGGCGCCGAAGGCAACCCCGATCGCCAAGCCTTCCGGAATATTGTGAATCGTAATCGCGAGCACCAGGAGGATGCTCCGACGCCATGTCGTCGATACGCCCTCCGCGGCTTCTCGGGGATAGCCAATGTGGAGGTGCGGGAGCACCTTGTCGATACCGAGCACCGCTATTCCCCCCGCGAGAAATCCCACGACGGCCGGAAGCCACGGTACGGGGGCGGTGCGTTCAGCCAGCTCAATGGATGGCGCCAGGAGCGACCAATAGCTCGCGGCGATCATAACGCCGGCGGCGAAGCCCATCATGGCATCCAGGACTTGCCGGGATACCGACTTGAAGAAGAACACGAACGCAGCGCCGAGTGCGGTTACACCCCAGGTGAACAGAGTGGCCAGCAAGGCTTGAAAAATTGGGTCGAGCTCGCGAAACCATGCAACAAGCATCCCGGCAGTTTATAGCTATGCCTATTCGGCTGCAACGCCCAGGTCGCCCGCTCGGGCTGTCGGGGTGTCGGCGGATCGGGGGCGTCGGGTCAGTGCGTCGGTGCGTCGGCGCTTCGGCGCGGAACTCGCACGCGCTTAGCTTGCCAGGCAAGAGGCTGCGTACCTATAATGGCGCCCAATGAGTCAGAAAGCCGCACCGCACTGGGCCGACATTCACGCCGACAAGATCGTGCGAGAGAAAGGGCCCAAAGAACGATACACATGCGCTTCCGGGATTACACCCTCCGGTGTGGTCCACATCGGTAACTTCCGGGAGATCATCTCCGTGGATCTGGTTGTCCGCGCACTTCGGGATAAAGGCGAGTCTGCTCGCTTCATCTACTCCTGGGACGACTACGACACCTTTCGCAAGGTTCCGAAGGGTCTTCCCGGGCAAGGCATGCTCGAGGAGCATCTACGCCAAGCGATCGTGGATATCCCCGATCCCTGGGGTGCGGAGCAGAGCTACGCCCGGGCCAATGAGCTTGAGCTCGAGTCGCTGCTTCCGGTGGTGGGTATTGAGCCGGAGTACATATACCAGTCACGGCGCTATCGCGCGTCGGATTACGCCGAGGGGATCCGCACTGCGCTCGCGCAGCGCACTGCAATTCGTGGCATCCTGAACCAGCACCGCACGGAGCCGCTCGGCGACGACTGGTGGCCGATTACCGTGTTCAGTAGCTTCACCAACCGTGACACCACGACGGTTCTGAGCTGGGACGGTGCTTACGGCGTAAGCTATCGCTGCAACGAGACGGAACGCGAAGAAACCCTGGACTTGCGCTCGACCGGCTTGGTGAAGCTGCTATGGCGGGTGGATTGGCCAATGCGGTGGCGGACGGAAGGAGTTGATTTCGAGCCCGCCGGTAAGGAGCACCACAGCGCGGGAGGCTCCTTCGACACCGCGAAGGAGATCGCCGCCTCGGTTTACGACTTCACCGCGCCGGTAACCTTCAAGTACGACTTCATCAGCATCAAGGGAATGGGCGGTAAGATCTCCAGCTCTCTCGGCAACGTCGTGAGTCTGCGGGATGCCTTGGCGGTCTATCAGCCGGAGGTTCTCCGCTACCTCTTCGCCGGAACCAAGCCGAACAGCGAATTCGCCGTCTCCTTCGACCTAGACGTGATCAAGATTTACGAGGATTACGATAAGAGCGAGCGTATCTACTACGGGGTCGAGGAGGTCGGCGAGAAGCGCCGCGCGAAAGAGAAGCGGATCTACGAGCTTTCCCAGGTTGCAGCCATTCCGGAGGACCGGAGCGCGGACGCCGTCGCGGCGGGCCGAGGCTCGGCACCGCTCCAGGTACCGTTTCGCCACCTCTGTAACCTTCTGCAAATTCACGCGGGTAACATTGAGGCCGCTCTTCGTTCCTTCCCGGGTGCCGGCGAACAAGATGCCGCGGATTGGGAGCGCCTGCGCCGTCGCGCTCACTGTGCATGGACGTGGACTCAGCAGTATGCGCCGGAGGACTTCCGTTTCACCTTGAAGACGGGGCAAGAGGAGCGCGTAGCGCTCGATGAAGCCACGCTCCGGGCGCTGCAGGCTCTCCGTCGGGATGTAGCTGAGAATCTCGACGCCTACAATGAAAAAACGCTGAACAGCCGTATCTACGACATCGCCCGAGAGCAGGGGCTCGAGCCGAAAGAGTTCTTTACGAGCATGTACTACGTCCTGGTCGGCAAGGACCACGGCCCGCGACTGTCGGGGTTTATCTACACCGTCGGCCGGGAACGGATCCTCGATATTCTGAATGCCTACGACCATAACGCCGGATAGAGGAGGGCGGTTTGAGCGAAATCAAGGAACGCCTCGGGCGTCGTGCCGCGGAGGACTACGTCGAAAGCGGGATGCGCCTCGGCCTCGGTACCGGGAGTACCGCAATCTGGGCCATCCGCCGCGTGTCGCAGTTGATCGAGGAAGGACGCCTCAACAGTATCCTCGGGGTTGCAACGAGCACGCAGAGCGCCCTGGCCGCCCAAGAGGGCAAAATTCCCCTGCGCAGCATGAATGACCCGGAGATCGGCGGCAACCTGGATCTCATTATTGACGGGGCGGACGAAATCGACGCCGAGCGGCGACTCACCAAGGGCGGCGGCGGTGCACTCGTCGTCGAGAAGCTTCTCGCCTATAACGCCGCCCAGGTCGTGATCATTGCGGATACGGCAAAGCAGGTTCCCATGCTCGGCGTGACCTTCCCCGTTCCTATTGAGGTTCTGCGAGAAGCCCGGCTCCCGGTAAGGCGTGCGGTCGAGGCCTTGGGAGGCCGGTGCGAGGTCCGTCAAGCCGTTCGAAAGATGGGTCCGGTGATCACCGACAACGGGAACCTTCTTCTGGACGCATCCTTCGACGACGGGATCACCGACCCCGTCGAGCTCGAGCGGGAGCTGAACCGTATTCCCGGGGTCTTGGACAACGGAATCTTCAGCCGGATCGACCCGATTGTGCTTCTCGGCAACGAGTCCGACGGAATTCAGCGTTTCGAGTAAGCTGCGCTTCGGGAATGAACTCCTGTGCGCTGCGGCCCGAAGCTATGCTCCCAGGGCCTCGCGGAGGGCGGCAACGCGTGCCGGACGGTCCTCGGCCTTGAACAGGTAGGAGCCGACCACGAACACATTCGCCCCGGCGTTCTTCACTACCGCAATCGTTGTGTCCTTAATGCCTCCGTCCACCTCAATGTCGACGCGATCTCCCAGGAGGCTGCGTGCGGCGCTAATCTTGCGCAGCATAGCCGGCTCGAACGCCTGTCCGCCGAAGCCCGGCTCGACCGTCATAATGAGAAGCCTATCAACGAGCTCGCTGATCGGCTCGAGCGCAGCCACCGGTGTCTGCGGCGTGAGGGAGATCCCCGCGCGGACGCCGGCCTCGCGCAGCGTTTTCAGCAGCATGTAGGAGTGCGCCGTGGCCTCGTAGTGGAAGGTCACCACGTTGCAACCGGCGTCTACGAAGGATCGGTAGTAGTCGTGCGGGCGGGCGATCATCATGTGAGCTTCACTGAAAGAGTCCGGATAGGCTCCGCGCAGTCCGCTGATAACCGGTGCGCCGAAGGAGATGTTTTCCACGAACACTCCATCCATGACGTCGAGATGGATTTCATCCACGTGGTCAATGAGGGTGTCGATTTCTTCCTGAAGACGAAGGAAGTTTGCGTTTAGGATTGATGCGGCAATCTTGTAGGTCATGGTAACGGCTCCTTGTTCCGTATGCGGATGCGAATACTCCGGCACGGTATCCCGTCAGTGTAGCAATCGCGAGAGGGTTCCGTCGTTTCCTCGCCATTTTGCCTCGACCTTGACCCGGAGGTCGAGGTGGATGCGGTAGTCGAAGAGCTCGGCGAGCCGCTGTTGGCTCATCACCCTGATCTCCTTTATCTGCCCGCCGCCGCGACCGACCACGATTCCCTTCTGGGACTCCCGCTCCACGACAATGAAGGCGCGGATCCAGAGCGTGTCGCGGGGTCCGTGCTCCCCAGAGGATGTCTGGGAGCCCGCCGCGGCTTTAGCTTCGCGTACTTCCATATCGGCCACCTCGACGTACAGGGCGTGTGGCAGCTCTTCCCGGGTGTGGGAGATCGCCTGCTCGCGAATAAGCTCTGCGAT
>CAYFQV010000034.1:12419-19351 GCA_964345195.1 uncultured Spirochaetaceae bacterium | reverse complement strand
GTGGCAGCTCTTCCCGGGTGTGGGAGATCGCCTGCTCGCGAATAAGCTCTGCGATACGGAACGCCGGGTCCTGGTCGGTGTAGAACTCTTGGGGATAGAGGAGCTCGGCTTCCGGCATGTGCGTAGTGAGGTCTCTGATCAAGTCCGCTGTACCGGAGCCCTCTCGTGCGGAGGTCCAAAAGATCGCACTCCGGGGAAGCTCGCGGCGGATAAACAGCTCGTATTCCCGTCGCAGAGCGTGGGATAGATCTACCTTGTTCAACGCGACAAGAACAGGCAGGTCGCTCTTCGCGAGAATACCGGCGAGCGTCTCTTCCTCCGGTCCGACGGGGCGGGTGATGTCGACCACGTAGAGGACGGCATCGATATCTTCGAGTGCCGAGCTTAGCAGTCCGCGGAGATACTGGTTCAGCTTGCGCTCGGATTGGTGGAACCCCGGCGTGTCGACGAAGACGATTTGCCGTAGCGGCTCTTCGCTGCTCGGCGCGTGCTGAGCGGATGCGCCCGCTGAGGCTATATCCGCGGTGGACGCATCCGAGTTGTCGGGACGAGCGGTGTAGACACCGCGCACTTTGTTGCGTGTCGTTTGCGGAATCGGCGATACGATCGATACGTGGTGGCCGCAGAGGCTGTTTAGCAGGGTCGATTTACCCGAGCTCGGACGGCCCACAATGGCGCAAAAACCGGCTTTTGTCATACGCTCCTTTTACACCCTCGGTGGGGCACTAGTATATTCACGAGCATACACAATACTCGCAATCAAGGGAGCTTATTCAACATGATCAATGACCGATTCCTGGCCGACGAAGATGAGCCCGACGAGAACCAGCCGGAGGAGAACAACCAAGCATCCGAGCAACTGATGACTCGGATGCTCAAGACGCGCACCATCCTGCTCTCCGGGGAGATAAACAAGGCCCTCGCCGAGCGGGTGGTGCGCCAACTCCTCCTCCTCGAGGCGGAGGGGGATGAGCCCGTGAAGGTATTCATCGATTCCCCGGGAGGCGATGCGGACGCGGGCTACGCCATACTCGACATGATTCGCTTCATTAAGCCGGAGGTCTACACCATCGGCATGGGGCTCGTTGCCAGCGCGGGGGCGCTGATTCTCCTATCCTCGCCGAAAGAGCGGCGGATCGGGCTTCCCAACTCGCATTACCTCATACATCAGCCCTTGAGCGGCATGCGCGGTGTGGCCTCCGACATTGAGATCCATGCGAAAGAGATCGAGCGCATGCGAGAGCGCATCAACAAGCTGATTTCCGAAGAGACCGGGCAAGACCTCGAGAAGGTGCAGAAGGATACCGAGCGGGACTTCTGGATGAACGCCGACGAGGCAAACGAGTACGGTCTGGTCTCCCGCGTTGTTCAGCGCGGAAGTGATGTATAGCCGACGTTTCGCGCATCTGAGGTGAAGCAGTAGCGTCGTTGCGCCCGTAGCGTTCTGCAGGAGGTCCTGTGTCACGGGTGGTTCGACGTATTGTTCTGGTGCTGCTCATTGCGGCTGCTCTATCCGCGCTGGGGCGTCGCGGCGTTGAGGCGCTGCGGCGCAGGCTCGCCGGTACCGTCACCGTTGCCACGCTGAACGTGCAGACGCTGTTCGACGCCCGCTACGACGGCGGCGAGTTTGATGAGTTCAATCCCTACGCATCCGATTGGAACGAGTACGCGTATCGCGCACGCCTGCGCGTTCTCGCGGAGGCCGTGTCCGGGCTTACGCCGTGGGGCCCGCCGGACATCCTAGCGCTGCAGGAGATCGAGCACAGCGCTGTCCTCAATGATCTCGTCGATGCTATTGGCGGCGTTCACTATCCCTATGCGCTGTGTGCCCCCGGGGCTTCGACCATGCGGGTCTGCATAATCTCACGCTTTCCCTTCGTGACGGCGCAGGCGCACGGGTTGCAAGCTGCTTTGGATAGGAAACTGCGGCCCATGCTCGAAGTACGCGTCGACAGTCCCTCCGGACCTCTGCGCGTGATTGCCGCGCACTGGAAGTCGGCGCGGGAGGGACGGCGCGCGACCGAGCCCTTGCGGCGGCTCGCCGCTCGAGCCGCTCGTCGCAGGCTCGACGCGTTGTTCGACGAGAATCCGGCGGCACAAATTATCCTTGCGGGCGATCTGAACACCGAGATACGCCGTTACGACGACAGCCATACCGGTGTATCGAAAAACGAGGTCTCAGCCGCCGGGCCTCCGAGTCTCTCCCCTCAACCAGGGGCGGTCCTACGGGTGAGGACGAGCCCTCCGGCCGCTCTCACGGCCGGCGTGCTCTACAGCCCCTGGGATGAGCTCGGACCGGGAAGCTACGCGTTCCGCGGGCGTTTTCAGGCGATTGATCATCTGCTGTTCGCGCCGTCCTTCTTTCAGGGGAACAGGGGCCTGCGCTACGAGTCGGCGCATCTCTCGCGGGACTGGGCGGGGCCTCAGGGGATGCCGCTCCGCTACGAGAGCTTTCGCCGGGCCGGTGTGACGGATCATTTTGCGGTCTGGGCAACGCTGTCCGGCCGCGAATGAACCTCCCCCGGGTGGCTGCGGCTCACCACACACCGCCATGTCCAGCACATCGGCGGGCTCACCATACCCCTGCGTCTTCGAGGCGGCGGATCACTTCACCCGCCCAGTCTTTATTTGCGCGGGGACTGGCGGGGCTCGGGTGCAGAATGGAAAGCACCCGGGGAGAACCGGCGTCGGCCGGTATCCGCTGTAATTGCGCCTCCGCGAACTTTCCCACCCCCACTGCGAACTCCGGCTCGAGGAGGCGCACGGTCTCCGCGAGGTGTTGGTCGCAGGCGGCAAAGAGGGGCTCCCGCTCACTTCGGGGCAGTTTGTCGGGCGTGCGATTTCGACCGCTCTCCTCCATGAAGACCAACGGACAGTAGTTCGCGACGAAGTGGCTTGCAAAGAAGCTCTCGGCGTTGTCGAAACGACGTGCCATGAGGCCCCACAGTCGGCGCCCGCTTACCTCACTGCGGCTACACGAGAGCCCCTCGATCGGGCGCTTGGGGTGCTCACGCGCGGGGCGGCCGACGGCGCCGTCGATCCGCATCCAGTCCCGCACAGCGGTAACCTCCCCAAAGGGAACTCCCGTCTGTGCCATTCCCCAGGGACCGGGGTTCATCCCGAGAAAGACCACCCGTTTCGGACCATGAGCGAAGCGCCGGAGGTACTCTTCATGGGTGTCCCGTGCGTAGTGCAGTGGGTTGTACACGTGGCTTACCGGAGATCCGAAGCCGAGGGCGTCCACGGCTTGCGCGAGACGGCGACTTGCCCCAATGAGTCCGCCGGGAAGGGAGTCGTATTCGGTATCCGACATACCGACGGAGTTTAGCCTAGGCGGGCCGGACTTGTCATACCAAGGCGGAAGCGGTAACTCTTTGGCAATGGCACGGTATCGAGATGAAGAGGAGTACAGAGAGGCGCTGCGGGGCCGCGGTCCCTTCCCGGAAGGATTCCGCGCGGCGACCGCCGGCATTCGCTTCCATCCCGCCGAGCGGCCGGGGAGCAAGCCGGCGGCCATGAACCTGGCGCTCGTATCCGCGGAGGAGCCGACGAGCTCCTTCGCCGCGGTTTTCACGCGCAACGCCTTTCCCGGGGCGCCGGTAATCATTGGTCGCGCGCATCTCCAGGAAGAGCTGCTTCAAGGCGTTCTTGTCAACAACAAGATATCCAACGTTCGGTCCCCGACGGGACTTCGTGATGCCCGGCGTTTGGCGGCGGAAACGGGACGCGCCGTCGCCCGGGAACAGCCTCCGTCCGGGCGAAACAGCACGGACGAACCGCCCGACGGAGGGTTACCGTTCCTCTCGGTCTCCACCGGGGTGATTGGCTGGGGCTTACCGGTGCGGGAGATGTGCGCGGCGGTTCCGTATTTGGCGAGCGCTTGGGGACACGGGCTCCCGGCGGGATCGGCGACGCCGGCCGACCCGCTTGCGGTCGCGGAGGCTATCATGACCACCGACAGCTTCCCCAAGCTTCGTAGCTGTAATGTCGGTAACGGACGTATTCTGGGAATCGCGAAGGGCGCGGGAATGGTGGAGCCCAATCTGGCGACCATGCTGGTTTTCATCACGACCGACATCTCAATTCCGCGAGAAGAGCTGCGGGAGGATTTGGCCTCCGTGCTAGTCGACACCTTCAACGCCATTTCGATCGACGGGGATCAGAGCACCAGCGACACGGTGCTCGCCTGGAGCTCGAACCGCAAACCCAGGGTGTCTAGGGGTGATTTCCGAGCCGCCCTGCATGAGGTCTGCGGGACATTGGCCGAGGACATTGTACGAAACGGGGAAGGGGTCGGCCACGTTATGCGTGTTGGTGTTTCGGGCGCGGGAAGCTCGGAAGATGCCGACACCCTCGCCCGCGGTGTCGCCAACTCCCCGTTGGTGAAGACCGCGGTGTACGGCAACGACCCGAATGTCGGCCGCATTGTTGCGGCTCTCGGTGACGCCGCCGGCAATAACAACATCGACATTGATCCGGAATGCGTGACAATCCGGCTCGGCTCGGAGACGATCTTCGCGAACGGCGTCTTTCACCTCGACCGTGACAAAGAGCGGCGATTGTGCGATTATCTGCGCGGCGCCGCCATGAACCCGGTCGCCTCGGGATTTCCGGAGCACGAGGAGCAGGTTTGCATTGATGTCAATGTCGCTCTGGGGTCCGCGGACGCCGCGGTTCTCGGAACCGACTTAAGTTACGAGTACATACGAGAGAACGCAGACTACCGCACATGAGTCAAACGGAAGAGCAGAGCTTTGAGCTCGAAGTAAAACGCGCCTCCCAGATGATCACCCGTGTTCGTAAAGAGATCTCGAAACGCGTGGTAGGTCAAGAGAGCATGGTCGAGGGGCTTATCACGGGTATCCTTGCAGGAGGTCACATTCTGCTCGAAGGTGTGCCGGGCCTGGCGAAGACCCTTGCAATCAAGGCGACCGCGGCGGTGATAGACGCGAGCTTCAATCGCATTCAGTTCACACCTGATCTGCTGCCGGCGGATCTTGTCGGGACCATGGTGTTTCGTCAGCAAACGGGCGAGTTTGTGCCCCGGAAAGGACCGGTGTTCTCGAACATCGTTCTGGCGGACGAGATCAACCGCGCCCCGGCCAAGGTGCAAAGCGCCCTTCTCGAGGCCATGGAAGAGCGGCAGGTCACCCTTGGTGATAACACCTACCCCTTGTCGGAGCCCTTTTTCGTGTTGGCGACGCAGAATCCGATCGAGCATGAGGGAACCTATCCCCTCCCGGAGGCGCAGCTGGACCGCTTTCTCATGAAGCTGCACGTCGAGTACCCTACTCCGCAGGAGGAGCTGTCGATTCTCCGGCGTATCGGCGTCCCGCAAGATATCCCGCTGACGCCGGTACTCTTTCGGCCGCATATTCGACAGCTGCGGGACGTTGCCTCACGCATTGATGTGGATGAGCGCATTGAAGAGTATATCGTATCTCTGGTGACCGCGTCCCGGGAGCAGAACCGGAACGTGCACTCGTACGCCCGGTACATTGAGTTCGGGGCCTCGCCCCGCGCGACCATTTACCTGTATCGATGTGCCAAAGTGAGGGCACTGCTTGGTGGGAGGCACTACGTCGTGCCTGAGGACGTGAAGGCCGTGGCTCCCATGGTGCTGCGGCATCGAATCATCCTTTCATACGAGGCTGAGTCCGATGAGCTGAGTTCCGACGACGTGGTGGGATTCCTGCTCTCCGCGGTGCCGGTGCCCTGAAGCATGGTTCTCTGAACAGCCGACACCGGGGGACGGACGCGGGGGACTGAGGGACGGCCCGTTTGGGCCTCGGAAGACCCCGTTCAGCTGATGCAAAGCCGACATGGATCAAAACCGAGTATACCAGAGCGCACGTAGACTCCAGCTCATCTCCCACCAACTCGTCGAAAGCCTGTTGGCCGGCAATTACCGCTCGGTCTTCAAGGGGCAGGGGATCGAGTTCGACGAGGTGCGGGAATACGTGGAAGGAGACGATGCCCGGCTCATCGACTGGAATGTCAGCTCACGCCTGGGAACCCCCTTCACGAAGGTCTTTCGGGAGGAGCGCGAGCTTACCCTGTTTCTCCTGGTAGACATGTCGGCATCCATGCACGGCGGCACCGGCCAGGAAAGCCGGCAGAGTGTACAGCAACTGCTCTTTTCGCTTCTCTCCCTCGCTGCGGCGCAGAACAACGACAAGATGGGTGCCGTCTTCTATACGGAAGGAATCGAGCACTGGGTGTCGCCGGTGAAGGGCCGCAAGCACGCGCTTCGGTTGATCCAAGACATGGTCCGTTTCGAAGCGAAGGGCAGCGGTTCCGATCTCGCGCTCGCTCTGCGAACCGCCGGAGAAGCGCTCAAACGCCGGGGGATCTGCGTTATTCTCTCCGACTTCAAGACCAGCGGCTATTACAAGAACCTGTCTCTGCTGTCCCGTCGGCACGACGTGATTGCGGTACGCATTGTAGACCCCGTCGATGAGCTGTATCCGGAAACCGGGCTGTTCCGCCTCGAGGATCCGGAAACCGGGCGCTCCATACTGGCTCCGGGGCGTTCACAACGCTTTCGTCGGGAGTACCACGATTACTGGCGCATGGAGCGGCGGCAATGGCGACGGGAGTGTCGCCGCCGGGGTGTGGCAACTCTCGAGGTGGATACCGACGAAGACCCGGCGGTGAAACTCCTGCGGTTTTTTCAGAGGCGCCGTCGATGATCCCGCGTCGTGCCCCGGGCCTCCCAATCCTCTTCGTGCTGCCTCTGATCCTCTTCGCGGTTTTCGGTCCGGCACCACAGCTTGCGGCGCAAGAGTCCTACACAGTGAGGGACGCAATCTTCCTGCCACAGGTCTTCTACGTGGGAGACCGTGTTGAGCTCCGTCTTCGGCTCCGTCTCGAGGCAGGTCTCGAGGTCCGTCGGGAGCTCGCGCCGCCGGAGGTACCGTGGGGGCGTATTC
>CAYFQV010000034.1:0-12319 GCA_964345195.1 uncultured Spirochaetaceae bacterium | reverse complement strand
GGTCTCGAGGTCCGTCGGGAGCTCGCGCCGCCGGAGGTACCGTGGGGGCGTATTCACTCGATCTCCGCCGCTCAACAAGGGCAGGATGCGGAGGTCCGCGTCGAGTTCACCGCTTTCCGGCAGGGAACCCTCGCGTTACCGCCGCTCGAACTGGGGGATGTGACGGTCCGAGGCTTCGATATCTACGTGGAAACCATTCTCGAGGATGAGCGAGAGCTTGCGCCGCTGCGGGAGCAGACCGTCTTGCCCTCCACCAATTTCTTGATTGCCGCTGTTCTCGGCGGGCTCGTGCTGGTACCCATGGTCTGGCTGCTCTTCGTCCGCGTCGGCCGCTCGCGAATCCGGCGCTTGGTGGAACGATACCGGGCAAACCAGCCTGCTCGCCGCCTTCGCAAGTCCCTCCGGCAGTTAGCCGCGGAGGTTGAGAGTATGCCGGGTCGGGAGTTCTACATCCGGCTGCTCTCGGATCTGCGCAGCTACATCTCTCGGAAGCTCAACGTTGACTGCATGTCGGCAACCACGGAGGAGCTTCGGGGCTATTTGGTGCAGCTGATCGATCGGGCGGAAGATCGCGAAGCGCTGCTCGAGCTATTTCACCAGGGTGATCGAGTGAAGTTTGCCCGTGGAAGCTCGACGGTGAAGAAGCGCCGGAGGCATTTGGAGACCGTGTCGGCTGTTCTTGAGAGTTTAGAAGAACGGCACAAGCGCCACCGAGAGAGGAAGGAACGCCATGCTGGTGTTTCGTGAACCGATATTCCTCGCGCTGCTCGCGCTTATTCCGGTCGGCGTCTACTTTCGGCATTTCCGGCCGCGTCGCGGGGGACAGATTCTGTTTCCGTTTCACATGTGGGGAAGCGAAGGTTTCAAGCCGCGGGTCGGGGGTATTCGCCTTCTTCGAGGCATCGGCATTCTCGCGTTTTGGCTCGGATTCGCCGTGCTCATTTCGGCATTGGCACGCCCGGCTACCGTGGAGCGTCGACGGGTGTTTCTGACGCGCGGGATCGATATCATGCTGGTGTTGGACGAATCGCCGAGCATGGCGGCGCAAGACTTCGCGCCCGACAATCGCTTCGAAACCGCCCGGGAGGTGATTCGGCGCTTTATCCGGCGTCGCGAAAACGACCCGATTGGTTTGGTAAGTTTCGGCCGGGAAGCTGCGCTCCGGGTGCCCCCTACAAGCTCCTACGAGGAGGTTCTGCGCGCACTGGACGGGCTGCGGATCATGTCTCTCGGCGATGGTACCGCCATCGGCATGGGGCTCGCCCTCGCCGGCCTGCATCTCTCGTCGAGCTCCGCATCCGAGAAGGTTGTCATTCTCCTCACGGACGGAGAGAACAACGCCGGCGAGATCTTCCCGGAAACGGCGGCGACCGTCGCGGAACAGTTGGGTATACGGATCTACGCCATCGGCATTGGGAATACCGAGGAAACTGAGCTCGAGTTCACGAATCCCGAGACCGGTCAGACCTATCGCGGTACCTTTCGCGGGGGCTTTGATGAAGAGCTTCTTCGAAGCATGGCCGAGATTTCCGGTGGCGCCTACTTCTACGCCGGTACCAGCGGAACCTTGGCCGGTGTGTTCGAAGCTATCGACTCGATCGAGACGATTGAAAGACGGGTACGGATAGATGTGCAGACTACACCATACCATCGTCCCTTCATTCTCATAGGCTTTGCGGCGATCGGCCTTGAGGTGCTCATTCGCAAGTGGTTTCTTCGGGAGGTGCTGTGATGATCCGAGATCCCGAGTGGCTGCTCTTGCTGTTGGTGTTGGTCCCGCTGATCGTTACCCAGCTGCGGGAGTATCGAGTTGCCGAGCGGGACCTAAAGCGCCTGTTCGGACCGAAACGCCGGGACGTGCACTCGGTGTTTTTGGTCAAATGGTTCTTTTCTTCGCTCTTTCTAGTGCTTTTCGTGGTGTTTGCCGTGCTGGCGGCATCCGGCATTACCTGGGGACGGCGGTCCATCGAAGAGGACCGGCAGGGACTGGACGTCGTGGCGGCTGTGGATGTGTCGCGAAGCATGCTTGCCGAGGACCTGCGACCGTCGCGGCTCGAGCGCTCTCGAGAGCTCTTGAGAAGCATGGTGCAGGATTTGCCGGATGCGCGCTTCGCCGTAGTTGTGTTCACCGGCAAGGCCTTCACCTTGGTGCCGATGACGGAGGACCGACCGGCGATCGAGTCGTTTATTAGTAGCATGGGCCCCGGTCTAACCTCGGCGGGTGGGAGCAACCTCGAGGCAGGAGTCCGCGAGGCCTTGGGGGCATTTCCCGAAGGAAGCGACCGAAACCGCGCGATCGTGCTCATTACCGACGGTGAAGCCTTGAGTGGCTCCGCGATCCGCGTGGCGGAGGACGCCCGCTCCGAGGGGATCCCGATTTTCGGGGTATCGGCCGGGACGACGGAGGGCACCACGGTTACGTTGGCATCCGGAGATATCCTGAGCGACGAGCAGGGTAACCCCGTCATTACGGCGGCGCAGCCGGAAGTTGTAGAGGAACTTGCGTCGGTGAGTCGCGGCATGAGCTTCTCCATGGCGGAGGCGGATGTGTTCTCCGGCTTGGTTCGGGGACTGGGCGATTTTAGATCTCGACGCGAGACCGAGGGTTTCCGTCTGGTTGCGGTGGAGCGCTACCAGGGTTTTCTCCTGGTTGCGCTGGTTTTTCTCGGGTTTCACGTTGCCGTGAGGGTGTTTCGATGGCGCAATCTGCTGTGAGCTCTGTCCGACTCCCCCCGAGCTTTCGCCGCGTGGCGCGGACGCTGCTCGTCGTTGTCGCGGGCTTCCTCGGTGCCTCGTGCTCGGTGTCATCTCCGCACCTATCGGTGCTCCAGGCTAATCACGCTTTTAGTCAAGGTAACTATCAGACGGCGACCGTGCACTATCTCGCCCACTGGGGTGGCGAGACCTACGATCCCTGGATTGCATACAACCTGGGAAACGTTTACCACTTTCTTGGGGAGTTTGACGCGGCGAGCGAGATGTGGAACGCCGCCGACGCGGGGGAAGACCCTGATCTGAGCTTCGCCGTGGCTTTCAACAAGGGAGTTATGGCGTACGAGCTGGGTCAATACAATCGTGCCTACACCCTTTTCCGAGACGCGCTTCGCATCAAGAGCACGAGTGTTGCAGCCAAACGCAATTTGGAGTTGGCGCTGCGCAAGATCGAAGCAGGCGAGGGCATTGGCAACCAAGAGGGGGCCGATGGTGATCATGCGGAGACACAGGAGCTTTCGAGCGACGCAGTGCGCATTCTCGAGTACGTCCGACGGAAGGAGGGCGCGCGGTGGGTTGCGCCGGACGGAACTCAAGACACAGCTGAGGAGCCGACATGGTAGGCCGCTTTGATCTCTCGGCCGCTTACGCAATGCTGCGAGCACCGTGGGCGTTTCTCCTCGTGTCGATTCTGCTCTTCTCCGTGACTGCAGGGCTTTCGGGGCAGGACGGCGAGCAGTCCGTCGAGAGGATTCCGATCACGGTGGGCGATGATCGGCTTGCGCCCGGTGGCAGTGGGGTGCTGCGATTCACCGTTCCGGTGCCCCCCGGTCGGCCGGGTGAACAGAGTGTGGAGGAGCTGGAGTTAACCCTACCCACTCTCCCGGATCGCCTGTCCTTCCGGGAAGATGGTGAAGTGCGGCGGGTTCAGCGCGATCCGGACGGAGGGAATCGCAGCGTCGTACGCATCGAGCTGCCCTTTGTTGCGCGCAGTGCCGGGCGTGCGGTAGTCCCGCCTATCCTAGTGGACGCTCCCTGGGCTCGGTACCGTATCGATGCCGCCCTCGTGGAGGTGCCGGCCCGCCGCGGGGGAAGTGATGTCCCCTTCGACGCAGCCTGGTCGTTGCCGCGGGAAAGCGTCTTTGTCGGACAAACGGTGCCGGTCTTCGTCGAGCTTCGAAACATGCCGGCTTTCGTGCTTCCGGACGATGTAAACGTCTCCGCGCCTACCGGAGCGCTTCTGCAAGAGGTCCGTGGGCTCGGGACGGTTGAGACGCGGCTTGTCGGCGATTCCACGCTCTATCGCTACCCAGCCGCGACATATCTTCTTACGCCTACCCTGGACGAGGAAGTTGTGCTTCCCGCCGCAACGGTCTCCGCCGAAGGTCTCAGTCGTCGAGCTCAATCCACCTCGCTAGGCGTGGAGCCCCTTCCCGAAGCGGTTGCAGCGACCGGAGCGGTGGGCTCGTTTCGTATGAGTGCCCGTCTCGAGCCGCAGGAAGTACCGGTCGGGGAGTCCGCCGAGTTGACCTTGCGGATCGAGGGTACGGGTAACCTCCTCTTTCTTCAGTTCCCGGCGGTGGAAGGCGAGGGGCTACTGGTGACCGAGACCGGCACCTCGACGGAGGTATCGCCGACCGAGGCAGGCTACCGTGGCAGCCGGAGTGCAAGCTACCGGATTACACCGCAGGCCGGCGGATCACTCGAGCTTCAGATAGCCGCGTTTCCTTTCGTTGATCCCGAGAGCGGTGCCGTTCGGGAACAAGCCGGGATGACGTTTCGATTGAATAGTCTGGCCGCGGGTGACGCTGAGCAGGGGGATGGAGCCGTCTCCACAACCCTGGAACTGCTCTCGATTGAGGAGATTAGCTCTCTCGAGCCCTTGCAGCTGCACCGACGCTTGTGGCTGTATCTCCTGGCGATTCCACCCGTATTGGCGGTGTTCATTCTTGCGGTCCTCCGAAGGCGAGTGCCACGGCTTGCGGTACTGTTAGGGGGCGTCTCAGTGTTGCTCACCGCCGCGGCGGCTCCTGTGCCGGTGGATACGCTGCGAGATGCGGCTCGTGCCTTCGAGGAAGGAGCGTATCCCGAGGCGCGTGACCAATACCGCGTGGCAATTGAGCGTGACCCTGCCAATGCGGGCATTCACTACAATCTCGCGCTTGCGGTGGCGAGAGCCGGCAGAACCGGAGAGGCGGTCTTCCACCTCCGGGAGAGTGTTCGCTTACTTCCCGGTTTCCACCGTGGTTGGGAGGCCCTCGAGACGGTCGAACGCCGGGCCGGATTGGAGCGTCAAGTTGAGCCGCTGCGATTTCCGCATCCGGATTACTTCGCGGTTGCGCTCGTCGTGTTGCTGTATGTCGCCGCGGGCGTAGTGATCCTGTTGTGGCGTACTCGACAAGGGTTTGCAGCCATCCTGCTCGCGCTGAGTCTGGGCTTTCTCGTGCTCGTCGGGGGAGCTCTCGGATATAGCATCTACACCCACGAGCGAAACGTTGCCGTAGTCTCGAACACGCAGGCGCCTTTGACGAAGATTCCTGACGGTCGGGCGCAACCGTGGTTATCCTTGCCCGGAGGCACAACGGTGATGCCGGTGGCTCGCTACGGAGAGTTCGTGTTGGTGCGTACGGGCTACGGTGTCGAGGGATGGACCCGGGTGCCGAGTATCATGGCGCGTAGGCTTCCGGAGGCTCGCTAATGGCAGGTTCGGATTTCGGCGACATACTCCGCCGGTGGGAGGATCATCAACGGGGGCGCAGTCGCAACAAGCCGCGGTCTCAGCGCATGCTCGAGCAGTATCTGATGGACAATCCCCCGGCGTCGAAGGACAATGCCGAAAGCGCCGGGGATGAACACAGCGAGCGTGAGCGCGCCGGGTCCGTCCATGCGAAGCGCCTTCCGGTAGACGCCGACATCGATCTGCATGGACTGACTCGCGCCGAGGCGGAGAGTCGAACGGATCGTTTCATCCGTGAGGCGCACCGTAAAGGATACCGGAAGGTACTGGTAGTCTATGGGAAGGGCTTACACTCTCGGGAGGGTGCCGTCCTGCGCAGAGCGATACACCGCCTGCTGCAGGATCATCCCCTCACCGGAGCCATGGGCACGCCGGATCGAAAAGACGGCGGGACCGGTGCCGCGTGGGTCCGGATTCGTCCGCCCTCGTCCTGACTCCAAGCCGGCCCGGGGGCGCGCTGGGGGGGCGGCGTTGTGGGCGTCGGCGTTCCGGATGTCAGCGTTCGCGGTATACAATACGTCCGCGGGTAAGGTCGTACGGTGAGAGCGCTACTTTTACTTTGTCGCCGGGGACAATGCGGATGTAGTACTTGCGCATCTTCCCCGAGAGGTGGGCAAGGATTACGTGGCCGTTCTTGAGCTCGACCCGAAACATTGTATTGGGAAGGGACTCCTTCACAACACCTTCTACTTCTATCGCATCTTCTTTTGCCACGCGTCCTCCTGATTGCGGGATTTCTTTGCTTCAGCAGCGATTCAGCCGGACCAAGGACTGGACTTTCCGCCTCCGTATCCGGAATGCATTACTACTTAAAAGCAGAATAACAATAGGTTCAGCATGCTGCCTGTGTCAAGCGCGTCCGTTTTCCGCCGTATTGACTTTTCGAGGGCTTTTACCCATATTAACGGGCCAATTTGCAGCGTCGAAGCGTCGATACCGGCGGAGTCCGGTGACGCGAAGGAGTGATCCATGGACCAAGCTTTCGTGGAGCGCATGCGTGAAAAACTGCTTGCCATGAAGGAAGATATTCTTCAAAACCTTATGGCCGAAGACACCGACTTTAGGGAGCTCGTCACGTCGGATAACTCCAAGGATCTCGTGGATATCGCGAGCAGTGACATTGACAAGAAAACTCTGGACGCTCTCGGAGCTCAGGAAATGAAGAGGTTGCGCCTCATTGAGTCGGCTTTGGCACGAATCGACAACGGGGGCTATGGGTACTGCCTCAAAACCGGTAAGCCGATTCCGAAAGAACGTCTCGAGGCGATCCCCTACGCACTCTATTGCGTAGAATACCAAAACGAGCTGGAACGTAAAAACCGCTAAGCCCCCGTTCCTCCAATCCGATACTAGGATTGGAGGAACACAAAGGGTATGTCAGCGGCTGTTTCATTATCGAATTCCCCAGTAGCCCAGCCAATACCTCTGCATGTCGTTTTGCGACAGCGCAACGCCGTCGGCGGCGTCTCCCTACCGGTGAATTCGCGTCTTGGTTACATCCGGTTTAAGCATGTGCGGGGAGTTCCCGCGGAAGGCGGTGGGGGCTTGAGCTTGGACAAGCTCAAGATGGTCGATAACCTCTTGGAGCGGCTCTCGCATGATCCTCAAATGCGGGCGCAGCTCGAACGAAGCTCAGCCGAACGACCGGTTGCGCAGAACGAGTCCGCGGATCAGCAGCTCATGAACCTTGCACGACAACTACACGAGCGCGCACAAGACGTTAAGCCCGCCGGTTACGCACCCATAACGGCGAACGACGCGGGCCTGCTGTTCAGCATCACGGTGTGACCAGTTCTGTTGAGGCCATCAGCTATTCGAGTGCGGTTTTTGTTACTGCGGCGGGGGGGGCTAGATTATTCCCTCGTCTCTCAACGCAATATTGTTGCGCTTCTCTCGTTCCAAACTTGAGTTCGGGCCGTGTCCCGGATATAGACGTGTATTGTCGGGAAGGGCGAAGAGCTTCTTGGTAATGCTTTCAATGAGTGTGTCGTGATCACTTCCAACGCCCTCGGTGGGACCAACGGCCTTGAACAAAAGCGTGTCACCGGAAAAAAGCGCGGCATCCGTTTCGCTGTACAAGGAGACGCTGCCCGGTGTGTGTCCAGGCGTATGAATGACGGATAGGTCGGTCTCCAGAATACGTGCCCCCTCTTCCAAGTAGAAGTCCGGCGGCGGCAGGGAAATGTAGAGGCGCTCGAAGGTTTCCAGCCCGTCGGGACCGAGGGTTTCGAACATTTCCTTGTGTCGCTCGAAAGACTCCGGTCCGAGTAGCTCGGCGTCGGCTTCGTGGACGGCAATCTTGATCTCGTGATCGTAGTACTCTCGGATGCCGAGAGCAGCAGCGGTATGGTCGAGATGCCCGTGGGTCAAAAGGATGGCCAGGGGTACCATGTTGAGCGCGGTAAGTTGGCGGTAGATCGTTTGTGCTTCATCCCCCGGGTCAATCAGGACGCATTCTTTCCGTCCCGTCGACACCACGTAGCTGTTGGTATGAAGGGGCCCCACCACGATGCGTTCAACCATGGTCTCTGAGAATACCGCATATGGCGGCGTTCAACAAGTGCAGCCGATAGGGTAAGATGATGGGGATGAGCGCCCCAATCGCCTTTTTGATGATTCTGCTTGTCGTCTTCCTGTTCTATCTGTTGATCCCCGGAATCGGTGGCTTTCTGGCACTTCACAGATGGCGAGTCTTTCGGCGCCGCATTTTGACGGCATCCCGCTACGCGACGGCCGGGTATCGGGAAGTGCTTGTCGGCAGCAGGGCGCGTCGAAGCCAGGTGATCGGGCGGTACCGATTCTTCGGGGGCTTGGAGGCGATACAAGGCGACGGTATGGCCTGGCTCTCCGACCGACGGGCGAGCATTGCCGTCGAGCTCTCGGATGTCGCCGTATACATGGTGCCCGGTGGAGAAATCGACGCCGGCGCCGGCAGAGAGCGTCTGTCACTGCACGCGGATCAAGGGGATGTTCCGTCCGCGACCTCCTGGCGCAAAGTGGGTTCCCTCCCGGAGGGGACTCGCATGTTCGTTGCCGGAGATCTCTACGGCGAGGATGGTCGGGCGGTCTTCAAGAAGACCGACGGTCGAAAACCGCTGGTTATCATCTACGATGGAGCGGACGAGACGCTGCTGTTTCGGTCGATCCGCGACGGACGGCAGATCAACGAGTACTGGAATACGCTTACCCCCATAGCATTGGCGGCCGGGAGTCTGGCACTCCTTATTCTGGCGTATCTTTCCATTTCCTCGCCACTTTTGAGACTTCCGGGAGTTCTGTCTGCAGCGCTGGGCTTGCTGCCGCTTTCAATCTTTGCCCCGCCCGGGGTTGCGCTATTTTTCGTGTATCGCAGACTATGGCGGCTCGGCCGTCGTCTCCGGGCCGAACGAGACCTCATCCGACTCCCGCTTCGCTACGGACCGCCGGGCTTTGCCCGTACTGTTTTGCCGGACGGAGAGCCCTACGTCCGCGCGGAGTATACGGCGAACACTGTGGCGGGAGAGCCGAGTCTTCTTTGGCGCCATCCGACGGTTCACCGCGGTTCCCCGCGCCGCGCCGTGATTTTCGGCACTCATCCGGTTGGAGGCGCGGGCAACGAGATTCCCCTAATCCCGCAGGACCCGATGGCCGAGCGGGTAGCTCTCCCGGGAGCTCCGGAGTCTCTTTCCGCAGCGAGTCAACGGCGGGCGCGTCTCACGGAGCTCCTGGCGCTCCTCTTCATTACGGGCGGACTCTTGGCCAATCTCTACTTGCTCATACTGGGGGTAAGCATGCTGCTGCCCTAAGCTCCTGGGCAGTCACGGCTTGGCCCTAGAGAACGAAGCCTATACGCTTCCTTTAGTCCTTCTTTCGTGCGTAGTTCACATTGAGCTTGCGACCACGGTATTCCTTGCCGTTTAGCTCCTCGATGGCGCTCTCCGCCTTCGCTTCGGCAAGCTCGACGAAGGAGTAGTTATCCAGGATCTTGATCTGGCCAATGTCTGATCCGGTAATGTCGTCTACGTTGGAAAAGAGCTGAATGAGGTCCCGCGGAAACACCTTGCGGTTCTTTCCGACCCCGACGAACATGGTCTTGTAGCCCTGTTCCGCTTCCGTAGATTGCTCGTCACGGACCGCGTCACTGCCGCTTCGGTCGCCGCTCCTTCGCCCGCCGCCGGCCTTGCCGCCGTGCCGCTTTCCGGGCTTCGAGCCGGCGCGAGCCCCTCGGTCGCCGCCTTCCTTTTCGCGCATCTCCTTGAGCAAATACGCTGCGAAGTAGCCGCGTCGAAAGAACGGAACGTGCTTCTTGATGACCTTGCGATAGGCATCGAGCTCGTCCGGGTCGACCTCTTCATGGAGCTCTTCGAGGATGGAGTTCATCCAGTCTTTCAGAGTCTCATCTTTGAGTAAGTGCTTGAAATCTTGATCGTACACGGGGCCACTCTCCTGTGCATTGGAATTACGCCCCCCGTTTCGTGACCATTCGCCGAAATCTGAAAGATTCACGACCGCCGGACGCCTGAGCAATTGGGTAAGCGCTGGAACGTGCTCATGCGCTGTTTCGGCAAACACCACTGATTGCGTTGCAGAGCTGATCTTCGAGAAGATGTACTCCACATCCGCATTGAAGCGGCTTGCCCGATCTTCATTGGGCTCGTCCACGACACAGAGGCGAACGCGTCCAATGTCGAGATTATCCCGCCGAATATGGTCGATGATCCGTTCGGCGGTGCCCACGACGACATCCGGCTGTTCGGAAATGCGATCAGCCTCCTGCCGTGATGCATCTCCGGAACCAACGGACACAACGCGGATCCCACCGGAACGGGAAACAGTTTTTCCGGCTCCGGCGGCAATACGCTCACCGGTTTTCGAAGCGGTGTCCGCCGTCGCGGTCAATACGATCGCTTGGACATTCGGTGCGGGCTTGCGAATTGTCACGAGTGGGGGGACGGCAAGATGCTCATACCGAGCATCCGCGGATCCGGTGTAAAAAAGCAAATCTCGCCCGCGACCGAGCTGCCGGACGATTGCAGCCTGCGGGGGCGAAAGATGTTTCCGGAGTCTTCTTCGGGAGGCGTTGTGGAGGTTTTTGAGGCTGTCGAGGCTATTCTGCTGTAAGGCCACGCTTCCTTCCCGGATTGCCGCACTTTAATGCTTTCAACGCAAAACGATATTGCGCCCTTCACCCTTTGTCAAGAAAACGCCGATAGCTCTTAGTTGGAGTCAAAGCATATCTGGAGTAAGTTGAACATGATGAAACGGACAAATCAAGCCATTCGCCATATTGCCCCGGCATGTGTCATGCTTTTTACGGTTCTTGCGGCCACCGTTTTTGCGCCCACCATGGCCGGCGCGCAAGAAGAAGCTCGGCGTTTCCGATTCTCCTATCGGGCCGGCGAGCAGTATCGGATCCTTTCCCAGGTCGATCAAGTTGTCAGCATTGACGGGATGTACTCCCACCGTGCGGATATCCTGAATCGCATATCCGTAAGCGTGAACCGAGTTTCCGAAGGCCGTGGCTTTCACAGCGTCCTCTACCAGCATTCGAGTGAACGCTCGAGCTCTTCCGGCGTATACGAGTACGGTGAAGACTACTCGAGCGACTACTGGCGGGATGCTCGGGGGCGCTACGAGATCGCAGCTGAAGAGATCGTCCCCGTTGTTATCGATGTGCCGGTATTCCCGGATGATCCGGTATCCGTCGGTGAAACCTGGGCTTTTGAGGGCAAGGAGATCCACGATCTGTTCCCGCAGTTTGGAGACGCCGGAGTGGTAACGTTCCCGATTCCCGTTACCTATGAGTATCTGGGAGAGCGCGAATACAAAGAGAGCATGTATCCGGCCTTCTCCATTGAGTACAACGTTTTCTATCGCCCCGACGCGCGTCCCGACGCGCCCCTATACGCAACGCAGATCACGGGCACGTCGGACCAGACCATGTACTGGGACGCCGATTTTGGCCGTCCTCACGCCTACGAAGAGGAATACTACTTCCAATTCACCTTTTCCGACGGCCGTACCATGACCTTTGAGGGCACCGCGGAGGCGGAGGTTGTCGAGTCCACACCCTTGGACCGGGATCGGGTTACCGAGGAGATAGAACGGAACCTGGAAGAGCTCGATGTTCCCGACACCGACGTTCGATCCGACGACCGTGGGGTGACCATTACCTTGCAAGACATCCGGTTTCCACCCGACTCGGCCAGACTGCGCCCATCCGAGCAGGAAAAACTGGATCGGATCGGGGATATTCTCCGGCAGTATCCCGAGCGGGACATACTCATAACGGGGCACACCGCCTTGGCGGGCACAGCCGAGGGCCGGCGACAACTCTCCGAGCAGCGCGCCGCCTCCGTCGGGCAGTACCTGCTCGAGACTGATGTCCGCGATCCCTCACGACTGCTGTACCGCGGCTTAGGTGCCCGAGAGCCGATCGCGGACAACAGCACTGAGGAAGGCATGCGTCGAAATCGCCGGGTGGAGATCACAATTCTTGAGAACTGAGCGCGGCCTATCATCGACGAGCGTCCGTTTGCCGAGAAGCTCGTCGCTGCGGCGGCGCGATCGCTACCGGAGCTTGCTCCGGCGCCTATGCGCGCTCGGATTCTCGCTGGCTATAGTGTTTGCCGTCAGCCTTGCGCTCGGAGCTTGTCGCAACGCCGGTGTGTTCGCTGTGCAAACCTACAGCCCTTACTCACCGCCGACGGAGCCCTTCAGCCCGGACGACCCGGACTTTCTCGACCAGTGGCACTACCGACTCATTAACGTGCCCGAGGCGTGGAGTATCCTCCGGGACAGCTCCCTCCCGCAGCCCGTCTCCGCGGGAAACTCCGGCGGGGAGAGCGTCGTGGTTGCCGTCATTGATACCGGCATCCGGGAACATGAAGA
>CAYFQV010000033.1:15110-26588 GCA_964345195.1 uncultured Spirochaetaceae bacterium | reverse complement strand
ACAAGTAGACAGAATATCCATTATCAGAAGTACCGGATGAGTCATTCGGCCATTTCTAACTGCCGCGTTGCCGGGTAAGCAATGCGCCTGGTTGGCAGCTGCCTCCGGTGCAGCTACCTTACGAAAACCCCGTTTCCACCCACAAACGCGACGCGGCCTTATCTGTCTTCCGATACCCGCGCAAAAACGGACACGAGTATAACCGCGGTGATCAGAGCTGGAAAGACATTCACCGCACCCGCAAAGTTTGCCAGTGTCCGGATAATGTCATCAAGTAAAAAGTCTATTACACCGCCGAGAAACGAACCGACGAGCGCTACGATCAGCGCACCCCAGAAACGTCCAAGGAACCGTCGGCGAAACAAATACACGTACACAACGCTCACGGCGAAACCGATCACCGCGTACGTTAGACCAACTGTCAAGAAATATGTCGTACTCTGTTCTTCCATCCTCTCCTCTTTTCTGCAAGCGATTCCGCACTACTGCGCCGGCTGCAACTTGAAGTAGCCCAAGGATACCGGCCGGCTGTACAACGCTTGAAACGTCAGACCGTCAATCCCGAATCCGAGGACGTACAAGGCCACATAGAGCTCATTACTGTCGATCACCCCGGCAATGTCCTCTAACCGCGACAGATCCTCATCCGTCGCGCTGTTGTAGTCTCCGAGTAGAAATCCTTTCGGCTGCTGGGATCCCGGCTCTTCTACCGATCGCGCAAGCGGAATCCGGATCGGCGAAGGAGTTCCATCACTCGGATACGTTGCATTTGCCTCTTCGGGATTTGCTTGCGATCCCGGTTGAAAGGACAGACGCACAGTGAAACTGTCTCCCTTTAATCGGGGTGGTACCAACAACAGCGGCGGTGTCTGTGCGTCAACTGCCGACTCGTTGGCCGCCACAACCCGCCGGTAATCTCGGCTTTCGAGCCGATCGGTTCCAGGCTGAACCGGCTCGTTCAGTATAAACTCTTCATCCTCTACATAGTCGGTGTCGGACGCGGCACGGTCATAGAGTCTGTAGTACAACACGTAACCGCTGAAGTCGTCGGTGTCGTTGAGCTCGGAGTTGTGGTCAAACTCTATACGTGGGGATGATAGCGCGTCCTGCAGTTCGACGCTATCAAGAGGAGGTGCTGCGACGAAGCCTACACGCGGAATACCACATCCCGCAAGGAGCGCTCCACACACGAAAAGAGCGGCGCACATGGTGCCGCCCCCTACCCGAGGCCGGAGAGGCGATGCGCGCAACTCGAGCAAGGCCTTACTGCTCCGCGACGTCAATAAGCTCGTAGATCACGACCGGCCGATTCTTACCTTTAACGCGGATATTGTCCAACTCTCGAGCAATGACGCGATCCTTCACCAAACCGTAGGTGTACTCACTCATCATAATACTGGTTCCGTACATCTTGTTCGTGCCCTCAAGACGCGCGCCCAAGTTCACGTTATCGCCGGTGAGGGTATAGTTCATGCGGCCCAAGGAGCCCATGTTACCGACCGTCATGATTCCCGAATTGAGCCCAATACCAATATCCATCCGCTTTTCTTCCGGCCACTGTTCATTGAGGCGCCGGAGTGCTTCCATCTGCTTGAGAGCACACTCACAGGCGAGATAGGCGTGATCTGGCTCCGAAGTGGGAGCGCCCCAAAAACACATGATCTCGTCACCCACATACTTATCCAGCGTACCGCGATACTCCATAATCAAGTCGGTCATCTCGGTAAAATAAACGTTGAGCTGATTAACCAGCTCTTGGGGTGTCATTGATTCCGAGAGAGTGGTAAACCCACGGACGTCGGAGAATAACACCGTCAGTTCCTTATCAACACCGCCGAGCTCCGGCGGATTGTCCAGAATCTGGTCCACGACGGCCGGACTGACGTATTTCCCGAACATCCCTCGTATTCGCCGCTTGTCACGCTCTTCCGTAACAACTCGGTACACAACTACGGCAAGAAACGACAGACCCATTGCAATGGCCGGCGTGGCAAAGTCAATCACGAGAGAGCGAGCATCGAAAACTATCGTGGTAGTGAGAAACAAGCCAAGGATTAAAACGATCGTTATGCCCAGAGACCACACGGTACCGATCCGCGCAGCTAAGAACGCCACGATTAGGATCAAGGCGGCCGTCAAAAGCAGATTAAACCATTGCGGCGCCCGGTGGAGAAAATTGTCCATGATAATGGTATTCAGAGAGTTGGCAAACATCTCAATACCGTACATCAGGCCGTAGGGCGTGGGTTTTTCATCTTCAACGATTCCCGACGCGAAGGCACCGACCAGAACAATACGGTTCTCGAGAGCTTTTGTAGGCGGCCAACTCTCCGGGTCCGGTCCGGGTACTCGTGCCGCATACCCGGCGAATGGGCGAACCGGAAATGTTTGATATCCATCTCGAGCGGCGCTCGAGCGCTGACCCATATAGTTAATGAGCATTCGACCACGTTCGTCGATTGGAATCCTTATTTCCGGCACCGTCCGGTAGACCGGATCCCCGACGACATTACCGTCGTCGTCGAACGCCGCCGGCTGAACCATGATTTGATACGGCTCCCACTCCCCGGTCTCGGGATTAAAGGACTCGGGAGATGGAAGACGGATGTGCGACCCGACGACGACTTCTACCTCATTCATGCCGACGTTCAGGTAGTCCATGGCAAGCGAAAGCGTTATTGCCGGTATGAAGTTGTCTTTAAACCGAACGATGATATAGCGACTCTCGTCCGCCTCGCCGTCGCCGTCCGTGTCGAGCAATCGCGGCGGCGCCGAAGCTTCCATATCCGTGCGCAGGTTAGCCAAGACCCCCTCAGTGAGAGGATACGGAAGCACGTGTTCCACCCCATCACGGTCGAACCACGCTAAGCGCTCGAATGCGGATCGATCAAGACTATAATCCGTCTTCAGATCACGCAGTGCAACTGTTTCAACAACTCGTGATGTCTTTGCAATCATGTGGTGATGCCGATAGACGCCGTCGAAGTCCTCATAGAAGTTCGCGTGCCCATAGCCCTCCACGGTTCGGGCAAACGGACGAAGCGGAGGGTCCACTCCGAGATGCAGCGGCAGCTTCTCCCAATCGCCTTGCACATCGGTTATTTTACCGGCGCTTTCAAAGAAGGCATCGTGCCGAGCAAAGAACTCTTGCTCTGTTTGGCTCGGCTGCTGACTCGGAAGGAGGTTCGTCTCGAGGAACACCCGCCCGTTCTCTTCGAGACTCCGCCGCAAAAGTGCATCGTTGAATGCGTTTTCTTCGGGCTCATTGAACAGGATATCTAAAAGAATAGCACGCTCTCGCAGATTCTGATTCTGTATTCGCGCCAGGGAATCTAAAAAATCTGCGTAGCGGTAACGGTCGAACGGAAAGCGTCCCAGTCGGCTCAGCGTCGCATTGTCGATGCCGACAATAAGAAGGTCCGAGGATATCTTCGGATTTCGCTCAAGCCGGGTTACTCCTTGTTGTATAGTTTCACCCCGAAAGACATTCTTGAGCCGAAAGTGGGCGTCGAGCATACTCGTTTCGACACGGTCAAGCACGACGGTCGAACTGCCCACGAGAACTACGAGCCCAAAAACGAGCAAGGCAATTATGAACCCGAAGTACTTGACTTCGAGAATCTTCGAACTCTTCTTGGCCATGCTGCAAGCCCCCGATGCTTGTACCGCTGGTCGCGTACCATCCGCTTACAAGCTTCCCGATATCATGATGTTTCGTCTTCGATGAAGCCTTCCGATGTGAGGAAAATTATACGGTCCCGAGCAAGGTTTGTCCAATTGCTCGCCCCATGATCCTCTACCAGGTGTCGGTACTGCTCAGCCGCTCGGCCGTACTCTTCTCTGGTCTCGTGCAGGCGTCCCAAGGCAAATAGCGCACGAGGCAGTTCCGGAGCATCGGAGTACTCGTCTGATAGACGTGCCAGAGCATCAATCGCCGCAGGAACACCGCCGGCCTCTTCGTGAGCTGAGGCGGCGTTGTACAGAGCAATCGGGGCCAGATGGGTCGTGGAGTGCTCATTCGTTACCCTCTCATACCACTGTGCCGCCGATGTCCATTCCTCTTTCTGCCAGTTCAGCTCGCCACGAAGGAACGTGGCCCGCGCCGCGGCGTAGGTGCCCGGGTACGAAGTGATGAGGGAGTCGATTTCGTTCACGAACTCCTCTTCGATCTCTTGTTGCACGCTATCCTCAGCTTCCTGCCAACTCTCGTACACATCCTCGACGGAGGCCAGCGCTTCCGCCGCAGCCGCTGCGCGGTTGTCTCGAATTTCGAAGTATACGAAGACCGCAACCACAAGCACGATGAGCCCGCCTAATACGATGAGAAGCGGAACTCGAAATCGTGTAAGGAAGGATGATACTGCTTCGGCGATAGCGGCTTTTCGGTCTCGGCTAGACGTTGAGTTGTTACTCATAATGGATTGCTCCTTGCGTTCAGTGTGTCCGTGTTCCTAATGTTGTATGTTGAGCTCTTTGATTAGCCTAGAAAGATAGGTACGTTGGATACCCAACGCTTTCGCAGCATGGGTCTGAT
Organism: uncultured Spirochaetaceae bacterium; assembly: GCA_964345195.1. Lineage (GTDB taxonomy): Bacteria > Spirochaetota > Spirochaetia > DSM-27196 > PWMO01 > CAYFQV01. The sequence continues at coordinate 22,054 of CAYFQV010000033.1, read as the reverse complement.
TCCACCCGTGATGCTCAAGGGTGGTGCGGATAAACTGCTTCTTGAATATGTTGACGGACTCTTTGAGAGAACGGTTGCCGTATCGGTCGGCGCGAACCTTGCGACTGGGTTGCAGGATGAGGTCCTCAGGCTGAACAAGCTCACGCCCGGTCATAACAACTGCTCGCTCGACCGCGTTCTGCAACTCGCGGACATTGCCCGGCCACGTATAAGAGAGTAGCTCTTCCATCGCTTCGTCGCTGAAACCGCGAACCAACTTTTTGATGTCACGAACGGACTTTCGGAGAAAGTGATCAGCCAAGGCGCGGATGTCTTCCGGCCGCTCACGCAGCGGTGGCACGTAGATCGGGAGTACATTCAAGCGGTAAAACAAGTCGCGCCGGAAGGCGCCCTGTTCAACTGCCTCTTCGATGTCCTTATTCGTCGCAGCGATAATCCGCACATTCACCCTGATCTGTCTGCTGGAACCGAGCGGCTCAAAAGTCTGTTCCTGTAGGACCCGGAGAAGCTTAGCCTGGACCCCGTGCGGAAGATCCCCGATCTCGTCTAGAAAGATCGTTCCTCCGTCCGCCAACTCAAAGCGTCCGCGTCTATCCTGAACTGCGTCCGTAAAGGCACCGCGCACGTGTCCAAAAAGCTCACTCTCCAGTAGGCCTTCGGGCAGCGCCGCACAGTTGACCCGAATCAGCGGTTCCGCCCGTCGATTACTACGCAGGTGTATCTGTTCTGCAAAGAGCTCTTTGCCCACCCCGCTCTCCCCGAGAATCAAAACCGACGAGTTGCTCGCAGCAATCCTATCCACGAGAGACAACTTCTCGTCAAGAACCTGACTCTCGGCAATCAGTGTATGAAACCCTTGTTCCGTTTCTATCTGACTTTGCAATGAGTAGATCTCGTCGCGCGCCTTCTCGAAGTTTCGGGCATTCTGTATAGCCAACGCAGCCTGATTCGCGAATATCTCCAGCCATTGTCGATCCGCGTCGTTAAAGGGCTTACCGTCGTTCTTGTTGATCATCTCGAGCACGCCCGTGCAGCGATCCTTTATGCGCATAGGAACGGCGAGGATTGCGTGGGTTGGAAAGCCGATTTGCTTGCTGATATCGGCGAAGAAACGCTCGTCACTGTCGACGTCGTTGACGATGAGGGACCGGTTGTGTTGTGCGACCCACCCCGCTATCCCTTCTCCCAGAGCTAAGGAAAAGCGCTTCACCTCGGCGCCCTTCGACCCGAGAGCAATCTCGAAATAGAGGCGGTTATTTTCAGGGTGCAGGAGGAGCAGTGAAGACGCCTGAGAGTCGGTGAGACGCATTGCCGACTCAACGATGCGCTGCAAAAGCGCCTGCGCATCACTGTAGTCGGAGTTGATCAAAGAGTTGATCTCAATGAGCGTCTCGACCTTCTGGGAGTCAATGTGTGTTTCGAGCATCCTGTCACGCTCAAGGGAACGCAGCTACATGCGTTCCTTCTGCTTGAGCATCTCGCCAAGAGTGAGTGTCGTCTCTTCTTCGTCGTCGTGGATGTATTTCTCGAGCTCTTGTCGCTGTTCCCGACGCTCCACTTCTCGAATGGAAAGGGAGAGACGCTGCTTGCCTGGGTTTACGTCGGTAACAACACAGTTTATCGAATCGCCAACGTTAAGCTTCTGAACCGCTTTCTCGAAGGGCTCCACCTTTGGATCGCTGACGTGTGCCTTGTTGACCAGACCCTCAACACCCCCCACGACACGTACAAAGACACCAAAATCGGTGATGTTTGTGATCTCACCCTCAAGCACGATGTTATTAGACTGAGCACGCTTCAAATAAGCCCATGGATCCTCTTCAAGTTGCTTAACGCCGAGACGAACGTTGTGGTTCTCGGTGTCAACCGAGAGAACCATAACCTCGATCTCTTCACCCTCGGTGAGAACCGCACCGGGATGCTTATAACGCTTCGTCCAGGAAAGATTATCCACATGAAGGAACCCATCGATTCCTTCTTCGAGCTCTATGAAAGCCCCTGAGTTGGTCAGCTTCTTGATCGGACGCGTCAAACGCGTGCCTTCCGGATACCGCGCAGCAATGTCTTCCCATGGGTTCGGCAGTACTTGCTTGATTCCCAAGGAGACTTTTCCTTCCGTGATGTCGTAATCGAGGATCTTGGCTTCAACCTCGTCACCAACACTCACAACTTCCTTCGGATGATTGATGTGTTTGACCCACGAGAGCTCGGATATGTGCGCAAGCCCTTCAATTCCCTCTTCGAGCTCAATGAAAGCGCCGAAGTCGGTGAGCTTCGTGACGGTCCCGCTGACAACCTGATCAACGCGATATTTGTCCTCGAAAGAGTTCCACGGATCTTCAGTCATGTGCCGCAAGGAGAGGTTTATTTTCTTCTCCTCCGCATCCATACGGATCACCTTAAGGGTTACTTTGTCACCCTTTTTCACGTAGTCCTTCGGACGCGTCGCGTGGCCCCAGCTCATATCATTGATGTGCAATAATCCGTCGAAGCCGCCAAGGTCAATAAAAGCTCCGAAAGAAGTGAACGACTTAACCGTCCCCTCGATGACGTCACCAATGCCGACGGCGTCGAAAAATTGGCTCCGACGCCGTTCCACCTCTTCTTCTAACCAACGCCTCCGGGAAACAACAATGTTCACCCGATTGTCGCTGTACAAACGCTCGATATAGAATTGCGACTCGAGTCCGACGTATTGCTCGGCGTCTTCGACGCGACGCAAGTCCATCTTGGAGATGGGATTAAAGGCGCGAACCCCTTGATGAAGCCGTACTTCGAATCCGCCTTTGACAGTGCGTATCACTTTGCCCGGCACCGTCTCATTGTCTTGGAACGCCTGCTTGAGATGTTTCCAGAACACGCGCTCGTCGGCTTTCCGCTTCGACACGTCTACGCCACCGCGGCTCGCGTCCTTACTCAACAGGACGACTGAGACAGCATCCCCCACGGTGGGTGGATCATCCTCAAACTCCTCTATTGGAACGCGACCCTCGCTTTTGTATCCGATGTCGACAAACACGTGTTCGGAGCCAATCTGCACAACGGTCCCGTCCACCACCTGACCGACTTCGAGCTCATCCAAAGTCTTGAGTGATTCATCCATCATCCGTGCTTGGACTTCAGATACCTCACTCTTGTCGGTTTGCTGGGGTGTTTCGCTGTTTTGTGCATCCTTATCTGCCATGATGATTCTGAGACTCCTGATTGTGGTAGTGACGCTGGATAGTGTCCACTACTTTTGCACAAACCTGGGGGATGGTCAAGCCCGAGGTATCCAGGTAGGTGGCGTCTCGGGCTTGTCGCAGTGCACCTTGACGTTTGCGTTGATCTCGAAGATCACGCTCCGCGATACGACGACGGAGATCGTCCAGACCGACGTCTCCGGTTTGCTGTTCGAATCGGCGACGTGCGCGAGTGTCTACATCAGCATCGAGATATATCTTCACCGGCGCCTCGGGGAACACCACCGTGGCGATGTCGCGCCCTTCGACGATTAGGTTTTTGCGACCTTCGGCACGACGCAGCTCGGCGTTGACGAGCTCGCGGACCCGGGGAATCGCCGAATGCTGTGAAACCCATTCATCAACTTTGGGCGTATGGAGCTCAGTGGTCCTTACCACACCGTTTACCTGCACCCCGTCATGCGTGATGGTCAAATTTGTTCGCTCGGCAAGGACTTCGACCTCTGAGAGGTCCGCAGGATCAGGCAGCGTGGCGAGGGCGACGTAGCTCACCGCTCGGTAGAGCTCACCTGAGTTCACGTATACGAAGTCGAGTTCTGCGGCACAACGCTTTCCGACCGTGCTCTTCCCCGACCCAGCAGGGCCGTCAATGGCGACTACCACCCTTGTAATCCCTCTCCCCATACAGAAACCATGCAAGTTCCCGCTGTGTTAATGGTCGTGTGTATCCGGGTTTTAAGGCACCAAGTTCGACCGGCCCGATCCGCACCCGCTGAAGCGCCTCGATTCCAAGCCCCATCGCGGCGAAGGCTCGACGAATCTCACGGTTTTTGCCCTCAGTTAAAACTACCAGCGCACGGCGATCGCCCGTGCGACGCACCCGTCTCGCGCGATAGATCACACCGTCGGGACCGGACAGCCCCTGCTCAAAACGAGCGAATAGCTTCGTGGGGATCTCCGAGTCAGCCGTAACACGATACTCTTTCTCAATCTCAAACGACGGATGAAGCGCTATCCGAGCGAAGTCACCGTCGTTTGTTAAGAGTATCAAGCCCGAGGTCTCGTAGTCCAGTCGCCCAACCGGAAAGAGCCTCTCCTGCACCGTGGCCGGGATGAAGTCGGTGACAACCGCCCTCCCGCGTTCATCGGATGCGGAGCTGATCACTCGCAAGGGCTTGTGTAACGCAAGATAGTGCCGCCGCGTTTCCGGCTGAACCAAAGTGCCGTCCACACGAATCTCGTCGTCGTGAGAGATCTTTACTCCCATTCGCGTTACAACGCAACCATTAACTTCCACCCGACCGGAGGCAATGAGCTTCTCCGCGGATCGCCGCGATGCCACGCCCGCTCGGGCAAGATATACCTGGAGTCGAAGCTGAGCATCGTCTGGTTCGGGATTAGAGCCACCTCGTCTATGTACCGGCACGCCTACTCGTCCGCACGAAAGCGCTCTTCGTCGGCTTCGTTCAGTTTGGGAAGATCTGCAATGCTCGAAAGTCCGAATACCCGGAGAAACTCACGCGTCGTACCGTATGTTACCGGCCGTCCCGGGGAATCGCGTCGGCCGACTTGCTTGATAAGATCCTTATCGCGGAGAAGCTTCACCATACCGTCGACATTCACTCCGCGAAGGCTCTCGATTTGAGCCCGGGTAATAGGTTGCGAATACGCAATAATGGACAATGTTTCCATGGCTGCCTTCGAGAGACCGGCATGAGTTTTTTTTGCGTAGCGCTCCTTCAGACTTGGCCACAGCTCCTGCTTCGGCGCAAGATAAGCCCGGCCCTCTTCATATGCGAGTCGCAACCCGCTCTTTGCATCCTCTTTGTAATGCTCCGAAAGCTCCTGCAGTCCCTGCCTCACTTCAATCTGCGAACGCCGGCTGATCCGAGCAAGACCGTCCTCACTCATGGGCTCTCCCTCAAGATACAGGATAGCCTCTAATAGCGCCGCAATGTTCTCGGTATTTGCACTACTGTTTAAGTCATCACTGTTCATGCCGTGTGCTCGCATCTGCGCGGTAATAGTTCATGACGACGTTTTCTCTTCCCGCCTACGAATTCGAATATCCCCGAACATGCGGTTTTGATAGACCCGGATCCGACGGGTCTTCACTGATTCCAGGATTGCCAAGAAGGCACAGACTGCGTCCATCACCGAAGCCTTCTGAGCAAGCAACTCCATGAACCCGAACTCATGCCGTTCCTCGAGTAGTTCCTCTATGAGACTAAGCTTCTCGTTGACCGTTACTTCTTCGTAGAGGTCGATGATGCGGTCGTCCGACACTGAAGAGATTATTCGCGAGAAGGTCTTGAGAAGATCCCATACGTCCAAGGTTTCCCACATGTCCTCGTTCTCCGGAAACGGCAAGGTGGGTTGTTCTTGACGACGCTCGAGGCTCCACCCTGCATCGTCTTGCTGTTGAAGCATGAGTTGGGTCAGCTTTTTGTACTTCTGATACTCGATGAGCTGGTTCACAAGCTCACGACGTGGATCTTCGAATTCCCCGTCGTCCGGAGCCTCAACCGGCAACAACATACGAGACTTGATGTGCAGGAGGGTCGAGGCCATGAGGTAGAACTCGGTAATGTTGTCCAGATCCACACCCGTGGCGTATCGCAGATACGTGAGATACTGCTCGGTGATCTGTGCCACGGGAATATCGTGGATGTTAATCTCCGACTTCTGAATCAAAAAGAGCAAGAGGTCTAGAGGTCCCTCGAACGCATCCAGCCGAAACTGGGGAACCGCCGGCGCGGTTTCCTTCGCCGGATCGCCCTCGGAGACTGTGTTACTCATGCTCGACCTCCCGCTGCGGCAGTGAGAGCTTCGCCGCAGCCTTCGCAAGGACACTCTTCGATTCGCTCCATGGTTTGCCCCACAACACGAGGAAGGATTCGTGAATACGCGATACCGGTGCGGGGATCTTGCAACTCGGGCGCAAGCTCGACCAGGGGCGCCAGCACGAACCTGCGCTCAGACATTCTCGGGTGTGGAACCTCCAATCGCTGCTCTTTGAACGCCTGCCTGCCGAACAGCAATAGATCCAGATCGAGATAGCGCGGGCCGTGGCGGCGCTCCGCCCGACGGTCTCTACCGAACTTTGCCTCCAGCGACTGAAGCATATCCAGCAGTGCTATGGCCGTTCCCCTCCAATATCCGCTCGCTACGGCATTCAAGAACGGCGGCTGCTCTTCAACGTAGAGAGGCGCGCTTCGATACAATCCCGAGCAGCGAAAACCTTCAAACATTCGGTCCAAATCGTGCATGGCTCCTTCGAGGATGCCACGCGAGTCTCCCAGATTGGAGCCTAGCGCCACGAAGACACGTTCGCCGTCCCCTTTAGAAAAGGAAGTCAAAACCGACCAAGGACTCGTACGGACACGATTGGGGTTATCAGAAGAGTTCGCTGTCACCGGCTTCGGCACTCTCCGTTTGCTTCGTATCCTTGCCGGCCTTCGAGGATGATTTCTTTGAATTACCCTGCGGCCGCTGGTCTTTTCCGGTCTTTGTCCCCGACGCGTTGTCATCCGCCTGGGCGCTCGGGGCGGTTTCACTTTCCGCGGGCTTCAGATGCGCGAACATTTTTTCACGCAACTGCGCTTCGAGACTGCTGCGAATGTCTTCATTGTTTTCAATGAATTGCTTGGCGTTTTCCCGACCCTGCCCGATACGCTCATCGCCGTAGGAGTACCAACTTCCGCTCTTCTGGAGGAGCTCGTACTTCAAAGCAGCATCCAAGAGACTCGCCGAGGCGGATAT
>CAYFQV010000033.1:11457-15010 GCA_964345195.1 uncultured Spirochaetaceae bacterium | reverse complement strand
GCTTGTTCCCCCGTATCCGGCTGGGAAACCCAGAGCTCGTCTACGTTCACACCGAGGTTCCGCGCGTAGATGGGGTCGAGCGCGTGTTCCGCGTCGATGAAGGCAGCAATGCCACCCTGCTTTTGCGCCTCAGCGATGGCATGAAGCGCGAGGGTGGTCTTACCCGATGACTCCGGTCCGAACACCTCAATAACCCGGCCTTTCGGATAACCTCCCAAACCGAGGGCTTCATCAAGCAGAATCGACCCGCTGGGCACCGTCTCAATGTTTTTTATTTCGGCCCCGGTCCCCATCTTCATCAGGGAACCCTTGCCGAACTGCTTCTCGATTTGTAATCGAGCAGCCTCAATAGCGCGGTCTTTCTCGGTCGCGTCGTTTAGATCGCCGGAGCTCTCTTTCTTGGCCATGAGCGTGTCCTCTTTTATGTTCCGTTACGGAATCGTAGGTTTCACAAGACCTTACGGCGGGAATGGACCTGCTGATTCACACTCGCACTATATCCACCAGCGCAACGCGCGGTCAACCTTTTGACGGGTTTCCGCGCGTATGCTATAGCTCAATCCATATGCGTGGCGATCTACTTATTCTCTCAACTCGCGCAACCATGGAGTACGCGGCGGACGTTGCGTACCACCTCGAGACCTTCCCGGAAGTCAGCGCTCATTATCGTCTTCGCGACATGGTCTCGCGGCTGAGTCCCACCCGCTTCGCCGACGGAGAGATGGAGGTGGAAGTCAATACGACCCTACGCGGTAAGGATGTATTCGTTTTCGCCAATGCCGGCCGGAATGAGTTCGGGTTAACCGTTGAGGAGAATAAACTGGAGCTCTATCACGCCGTGGACGCCCTACAGCGCTCCCAGGCCGGCCGTATTACGCTCTTCGAGCCATACTGCTCTTCATCTCGTTCCGATCGCACGACGCGCCGCAACTCCGTCGGGTTTTGGGTACATTACAAGATCCTCATGAGTCTCGGAGTGAACCACATCATCACCTATCAGCTGCATTCCGACAAATCGCGAACAGTCGTGGACCCCACACTTTGCGCGATCGATGACGTGCCCGCAAACGCCCTCGTTGCCGAGTACATTTGCGATAACTTCGTTCGAACCGCGGCACGGCTCGAAGAGCATGTCCGGCAACACTGGGTGTTCTGTTCGGTGGATGCGGGTGGCGAAGGCCTTGCAAAAGAGTACGCGAACGCCTTCGGCACAGACCTGGTTATAGCTCATAAGCATCGAGACTACACGAAGGCAAATACGGTAGAATCCATCGACATCCTTTCGGATTCGCCGATAGAGGGCAAAGAAATCTGGATTGTCGACGATATGATCGACACGGCTGGTTCGGTGGAACGCCTTGTGCGTGAGCTCAACACGCGAAAGGTCGCAAAGGTCCACATTGTAGCAATCCATCCGGTTCTGTCTCATCCCGCCCCTGAACGTCTTATTCGACTCCACGCGGAGGGACTCTTACACAGTCTTATTGTCACCGACACGCTTAAATGCAGCCATGACGCATGCGGAGACCTCCCCTTCGTACACGTGGTTCGCTCCGCGCGTTTGAGCGCCGAAATCGTGTTGCGCATGCACGGGGAGGAGTCTCTATCACCCTTCTTTGATCGCTTTGATCCGAGGGCCTACATGACGCGCCGCAAGCTCGCCACTTAGAAGTCTCGCCGAGAGTCGATAAGAATAGTAAAGGGGCCTGCGTTTACCGAGGAAACCGCCATGTCGGCGCGGAACACGCCGGTCGCAACGGGCACTCCCTCGCCGACAAGAAGCTCGGAAAAGCGGTTGTAGAGCACCTCCGCCCCCGCGGGCTCGGCGGCGCGGTTGTACGACGGACGGCGCCCTTTGTGAGCGTCACCAAACAGAGTGAATTGCGACACCACGAGAACTGAACCGGATACATCGCGGACGGAAAGATTCGGCTTACTTCCGTCATCATCGAATACGCGCAGCCCCGCAACTTTCCTGCTCAGGTAGCTCGCATCGTCAACGCCGTCGTCTTTGCAAACACCCAGATACACCAGAAGCCCGAGGTCGATGCCGGCCCGACGTTGCCCATGAACCATCACTTCCGCGTAGGTCACCCGCTGCACAACCGCCCGCATACAGTTAATCCTCAGCTACCAGTCGGCGGATGGAAACAACCTCGACACGGTCGAGTCGACTGTTACGCACGCCGACTCGGCCGATCAGTGCAACCGATTCGCCGGCATCCAAACCGACGCCGAAGGGCACAACGGCTTTGACTACACCCTCGAGGACCCGACCATCCTCGTAGCCTACCATTAGATCAAAACGAATGGTTTCATCATCGATCATAAGATTCGCCACGCGACCCCGCCAGCGCACGTAGCAGCCCTCATAGAGCCATGGCTCCTCCGCTACATCGGCATAACTGAAGTTGTCTTGGAAGCTCGAGAAGTCGGGCTCCTGAATGTAGTCGGTCAGGAGACGTGACCGCTCCTTCACGGTCGATGAGGCGTTCGAAAGCAGGATGCGGTTCATCTCACGGCGGGCCATGTTGTCTCGGAAATTGTGAAAGTAGCGCACGCCGCGATCAAAGAGATCCTCCACTTCCGATGCGCTAAAGACGTAGCGGAACTCTCCCTCATAACTTAACCACGAGTCGGGCTCCTCGTTGAAACGGACGGCTTCCTCTCCGGCTCGCGGCTCACCCGCCGACTCGGTCAGGTTGCGAAGCTCCTGCAGTAGTCCCGCCTGAACTAGCAAGACGCCGCTTCCGGAAAGAACGGTGAGAATGACCAATCCCACAGCAATCCGCCGTAAAACACGCCGCTTCCGCGGTTCCGGGGGTAACAAGCTTCGCAGCTCCCGGTCACTCAACTCCTGCCCAACGGCCACGGGATTCTCAGCGCGCCGCACAAGGTTCAAGCCGCGCCGCGCCAAGGTATCTCGGGGATCCACTTCCAAAGCGTCCAACCAGGTTTGAATCGCAGCCGTTGGCCTCCGGCGTTTTAGCTCCGCCACGGCCAGGCCGTCGAGCGCCCGCGGATTGTCTCGATCCAGTTGCGCACTTCGACTTAAGTACGACTGAGCTCCACCGTAATCTCCTGTGCGGAGACACGAATAGCCAAGGAGCTCATAAAAGCGAGGGTTCTCACGATATGCGAAGATCTGCGGCTCCAAGTGGTGAATCACTTCCGCGTATTTGCCGGCCCGAAAGAGCCGTTCCGCGGTCCGCAGGCCTCGAGCCTTTTCCGACATGCCCGTTACTGCACCGAGCGCTTATTGTTCCGCGAGGTCGTCTTTCCGCGCCTCGAGCTGATTCAGGATACTCGTGATCAGCTCGAGGTCCTCGGCGGTAACATTCGCGGGATCCGAAAGGAGTCGATCGATCTCCCTAAGTACTTGATCCGTTGCCACCACATCCTCGAGCAGTGCTTCTCGAGAGGCTCCCCCCGTTTCGCGCCCGCCGCCGACGCTGTTGAGCGTTCGCGCAAGATTGCTTTCCTCTCCCGACGAAACGTAACCTTCCGGATCGGCATTCCCCAGATAGGTCGTTACGGTTCGACTCTGACCCGG
>CAYFQV010000033.1:8581-11357 GCA_964345195.1 uncultured Spirochaetaceae bacterium | reverse complement strand
AGATAGGTGTCGATAAGCATGCGCAGCCCTACCGGGCGCGCTTCCTCAGAAACGTTCGTGATCGCTATTTCCATGCGCACGCCGTTGGTCAACCGCGCCCCCGCAGAGCTCACGAAAGAAAAACTCTGCCGAACCTCCAGTGTGCCCGACCGAAACGTGAATCCGGGTGAATCTCCGGTCGTTCGTGCGGCGACCGTGAAACTCCCGGCATCGCCGAGGCGGTATACCTGCTCGCCGTCGGTCACCGTGAGAGCCGAGCTCCGTGGATCGCGCGCGAAGAGCAAGGGTGTGTATTCCTGCCTACCGAGGTCCTCCCTATACGCGAGAGAAAAACGCCCGGATTGCTCATGAAGGGTAAGTCTCAGTCGCCCCTCCTCCAGCTCCGCCGCGAAAGTCATTGTCGCAATGAATACCAGAAGCATCAGTGCCGCGGTAGATACTCTCGTAAACCTCGAGAACGTCGGCAGCCGGTGACACGCTTTCGAAAAAGCTTCACTCGCCATGCGGGCACAAGCCGCCTTGATGGGTAGTGTACGGTGCGTCGTGCTGATCATGTTTACCGCCCACCCCCTACGGATTGCTCTTCAACCGTTCGAAGAAGCTCGGCCACGAAGAACTGCTTCAAAGCCAACGCGCGTTGCTTCGCTTGGATTAACCGCCTTGTCGCACGTAAGGTGGACTGATCCTCTCCTGCAACCGAGGAAGCTTGTTCCGGAGCTCCCTCCCTATCCCGGGCCTCCTCTTCGGCCGGAGCTTGGGATTCCGCCGACCGCTGTTGGATGGCTTGAATTTCCGAGGTCAGCTCGTCTATTTGCGCACCACGTTGAGACAGCTGCTCTCGCAGCTCCGCAACCCGACTCGTCAGCCGTTGCACTTCGGACTGAAGACTGAGTTGACGGTTTTCGGAAATCTGCCGTTGGTAGTCCGCGATCGCGGCCTCCAAGGAATCCTCACGCTCACGGAACTCATCAACAGCTGTGACGTATTCCTCATGACTCCATTGCAGCAACTTCAGGAGCTCTTCTTCACGACGACGAAGGTCAATGATGGACAGGCGGTACCGTGCGGGCTCGCTGCGGTAACTGCGTGGATACTGTGTGACAACTACCTGAAACGCTTTCTCAGCTCTATCGAACCTTCCGAGGGCAAACAAGGACTCGCCGATCCAATAATAGGCGTTGGCTACGAAGGGCGCTTGCGGGTAGGACCCAATATAGCCCCGGAGCGCACGAATGGCTTGTTCGTAATCTCCTTGCAAATACAGCAAGCGACCATTCTCATAAACGCCTTCACCGTAGTAGGGATTATTCGGATAGTTCGCGAGAAAATACTCGAGATTGTCCGCCGCCGCTTGAAGCCGGCCAAGCGCAATACTCGACTTTGCAATCCAGAAGTACGCATCCCCGTGGAGCGCCGCGTGCGAGTTTAGCGATAGTATCTCGCGAAAGGTGATCAGAGCCTGCTCGTACTGTCCCTCTTCGTAGCGGTCGATCGCCTCATTCAGGATCGCCACCCCCTCCGCGGAGCCGGTATCCTGACTGGTGACCGGGCCGGCAACAAGTGATAGGAGAATAAAAGCTGGTACGCTCACGCGTCGAAAGAAACTTGCCATTTTCACGTCTCTAGTAGTATCGGCAGGCATAGAACCCCGCTAAAACCATGCGCCGCCTATGATAGCGCACGCACACCAACCTGGCAAATCGGTGGCCGTCAAGTTCGTTGACTCCGGGGCCCCATCTAATGTATTAATACAGTGTACGGTAAGATATATGGATTATGTCTCGAGACATCTCCGAGCGGCAGGGGGACGCTGTCAGCCAGACAATTGCACAAGCTTGCGAGTTGGTGAAGCAGCATCAACTTGGGGAAGCACTAAGCCTTCTCGAAGAGGCACTCGCTACAGACTTCGATAATGTAGAAGTCGTTTCGTCTCTGAAATATCTGAACTTCTGGAAAGACCGGCAAGAGAAGGTTACGGAGATCGCCAATCGATTTGAGCGAGGTGAGTACCTTCTCTCCCAGTGGACACTATTTCAGGACTTCCTCCATCGAGTGGGCGCGGGCTCGGAACAATGCTTGTACGCGCTACGACATCACGTCTTCGATACCGCCCTACAGAATTACCTTGCGGTGTATCAAGACGGCACTACCCGGGACTCTGAGCTGCTGCTGCGATTAGGCCGTTGCCACAAGGGAAAGGGTGATTACGAGAAGGCTTTGGGGTTTCTTACGAAGGGCGCTTCGGAGCGCTCCGATAGCGCGGAAGTCCTCGCTGAACTGGCAGACACCTACGCCATGGTCAATGAGATCCAGCGCGCGAAGGTGTTTTTCCGTGAGGCCTTCTTCATCGACCCTCAGGCCGTGGATCTTTCGAGTCTTGAGTCCGGGTTTATCAACCGGCTCGTTGAGAGCATCAAGGAGATGGGGGTCGCCGGGCATGCCGTTAAAGAGTGGTTGCCGGTCTACGCCGCCCTCTTCGGGGTATTCACGGTGAAGCGCGAATTGAGGTCTATCGAGTACGGCAAGCTCAAACAGTCCATATACGCTTTGGAACGAGAGCATGAAGCCGCGAAAAACCCGAGCGATCGAGTGACTGCGCGACTCATCAATCGGTACTTCTGGCTGATCGATCACTACGTTCATACGAACGAGGATTCCGCGAAGATAGACGAAGTGCTGCTTCGGCTCCGTGGTCTCAACAGTCAGATCTACCGACAGTACGTCAACTGATAGAAGGAGTGGCCCGAAATGGCGGAACAACAACAAACGACCGAGC
>CAYFQV010000033.1:0-8481 GCA_964345195.1 uncultured Spirochaetaceae bacterium | reverse complement strand
GTCAACTGATAGAAGGAGTGGCCCGAAATGGCGGAACAACAACAAACGACCGAGCGCACAGTGGTAGCACAAGTCAGTGAAATGCTCAACGAGGAGAAGTGGACTCGTGCTACCCTTAACAGCTATACGGTTAACAACTTTAAAGAACTGGACGACGTCCTTGACACCGTCTTTGCCGCGGGTCTCCAGGATGAGGTCACCGAGCTCTGCGAAGAACACCTGCAGCATACCAAAAACAGCATCATCGCACTCTACCTGTCCGGCATCTTCCATCTTCACCGGCAAACCGTAGACGATACCAACCTCGTCATGCTGATCAATATTTTCACCGACAACCACAAATGGAGTATCGTCGAATATCTCGCCTCCCGGATTCTCGACTTCGGCGAGAATAAGTACGCCTTGCGGACCCTCGCCGATTGCTACGACAACGAGAACCTACAGGAGCAGAAGTACGAGGTTTGGGAGCGACTAATCAGAGTCGACTTCGAGGAAGCTGATATCGTCCGCAGACTTGCGGATCGACATGAAGAGCAAGGAGACGTCGACGCAGCGGTGGACTACTACAAAAAGGCGCTTCACCGCTACATAAACAAGCGAAGTTTTAACAATATCAAGGAGATTTGGCACCGTCTCAACCAGTACATCCCTGAAGAAACGGAGTTCTTCTTTCACGCAGAAACGAAGATCGCCAAGTCCGTCAGCGAAGAGCGTGCGGTTCAACTGCTCGAAGACTACTACCCGCATTTCAAGAAACAGGAAGAATGGGATACCGCAATTGAGGTTCTCAAGCGTGTTCTGTCGTATGACTCTCGCAACCCTTGGGCCCGTAAGGAGATCGTCGAGTGCTTTCGCGCGAAGTACGCCGATCACAGCCATCTCGACGAATACATTCGCCTTTCCAACCTGAATCAAAGCTGGCGGAACATTCACGACGCGATCGCCGATTTCGAAAAGCACATTTCTTTCGACGCGGGTAACTTCGTATTCCACCGCTCCTGGGGTGTCGGCATAATCCGAGAGATCAAGGATGACTCGATCCGAATTGACTTTGCGCGTAAACGTTCTCACGAGATGTCCCTCAAAATGGCGGTGAGCGCTCTCGACATTCTCCCGAAGGATCACATTTGGGTCCTTCGAAGCGTCTGGAAAAAAGATAAGCTTCACGACAAAGTGAAAGCTGATCCCGTCTGGGCCTTGAAGATCGTCATCAAGAGTCTTGGGAACGCAGCGGACATGAAGCGCATCAAAGCCGAGCTGGTCCCGCACATTCTCTCCCCGGGCGAATGGTCCTCGTGGAGTGCAAAGGCTCGTCAGATCCTGAAGACGAATAAGCAGTTCGGGAATCTTACCGACAAGCTCGATCACTTCGTCGTGAGGGATCAGCCGATCAGCTTCGAAGAAAAGACCTTTAACAAGTTCAAGGCCGAGAAGACCTTTTTTGATCGCTTCAAGACGTTCAATGAGTTTCTGGACCATGTAGCGAGCGATGATGAAATAGGCACGGACAGTGAGTTTTTCCGAGAGATGTACGAGTATTTTGTTGGGTTTCTCCGCTCCCAGGGTCCAGTCAACGAGTATGTAGTCTCCAGCAACATGATTGTTCGCCGACTCGTCGAGAATTACCCGTTTCTGAATCCAGGTCTAGAGCTCGATTTCGCTGCCGTGTTCAAGGGCATCAAGCACCTGGAAGAAGTCTTCAACAGCATAGAGAACAACGAGCTCCGAAAGATGTTTCTGCAGGACCTGCGGCGCTATGTTTCGGAGTGGCCGGAGTATTACACGAGACTTTTTCCACACCATCTTTCCCGGGACATTATCAACGAGCTCGAACGACACGGAGAGGAAGGCCGCCTCGCCGAGCTGTTCCACTACATTCACAAGAACTACCGTGACATGCGAGAGGGCTTTGTGTGGCTTGTTCGTAACTGCCGGGACGACAAATGGTTTTCGAAATTGGAGGTGGAACAAGAGAAAATTTTGATCTCCATGATTCATCTCTTAGATATCACCGCACGGGAGATTGATAACCGCAAGGACGTCAGCGGAAACCGGAAGCTCAATCGCCAGATTCACAATTACCTCTTCAAGGATCAGCATCTTGACAGCTTTATCGATGCCGCCGACCCAGAATCACTCAATCGGATCTTCACGCTGGTCAGCGACGCGAAAGATCTCGATCCTGCTCTGGTAATTGAGTTGAAGCAGCGCATTCTAAATCGATATCCGAATTTCAAATTCTATGGTGAGACGGAGGCGCAGACGGTCAGCCGCGGCTTCATTGTTACAGCTCCCCGCTACGAAGAAAAAACCGCACAGCTCCGGCACGTCCACGAGGTGGAAGTTCCCGACAACAGCAAGGAGATCAGCGAGGCGGCTGCACACGGTGATCTTCGGGAGAACGCTGAATACAAGGCGGCCAAAGAGCGGCAGGACATGCTCAACAACACAGCCGCTCGGCTCAAAGAGGAGCTGGACCGTGCCCAGATCGTTCGCCGCAGCGACGTGGACCCATCCAGCATTTCTTTTGGAACGGTTGTGCGTTTAACCAACCTGAATACCCAGGAGCCTGAGACGTACACGGTCATGGGACCATGGGAATCTGATCCGGATCAGGCGATCATATCGTACCTATCACCTTTGGGTAGCGAGCTCTACAACCACAAAGAGGGCGAAGAGTTGCACTTCGTTATCAACGATCGCGAGTACAACTATCGTGTGGATGAAATCAGCGTTGCGGATTTCTGAGTGATCCGCGTCCAGTTCCCCTCGGACGGCTACTCCGACGTCGATTCGTCGGCGTCGGATTGCTTGCCTGCGTCGCCGTTTGTGGTCGCGGTATCCTCCTCGTTGACATCCTTCTCCGACTCCGGTGGCGGGCCGAGGATCCGCTCCAAAGTCTGCAAAGCCGCCGGGTGAGTTCCCGGCTGCGCTTGAAGATTCCGAAGAGTTTCGTCTAAACCTGAAATATCGTTGCGTTCGATTCCGGCAAGCGCGTACAGGCGCACACGGTAGTCACCGGCAGTCAACAGCGTGCGATACAACGGAGCGAGGCCTTCGCTTCCTATCTCCGATAGAACCTGGGCTACCGGCATGCCGATCGGTCGTGGCTCATCCTGAAGATCCTCTTGCACGGCCTCCTGCAGCGCCTCTACCGCGAAAGCAGGCTGCTTCTCGAAAAGCGTCTTCATGGCGCTCATGCGGTCATCGGTCGGTTTGGACACGTCAAGAGCGATTTCGGCAAGCACCTCGCCGTAGTTTTCAGTCCCCAGTTCCCCGAGCGTTTCCATGGCCGCTGCACGGACTCGGGGGTCCGGGTCGTTACCCACCTTGTAGCGCACCGCTCTACTCATACCTGTAACCCCGTTCTCTCGTATCCACTCCAGGGCATTTAGTCGCGTCTGCGGCAGGGAATCTCGTAACGCTCCGGATAGAATCGACTCCCGATTCTCTTCATCAACTTCGAGTAATGCCTGTGTCGCGTAGGAACGAACGATCGCATCATTCACCGACAGAAACCGCCGCAATGGGGTGACAACATCATCCTCCGCTCCTCTCGAACCAACTTTGCCCAGCGACTGTATCGCATAGCCACGGTACAAGCTTCCTGCTTGCGCGTTTTGCGCCACACTCAAGAGCGTGCCCACGGCGTTAGCTGAACCGACGCGGCCAAGCGCTAGTATAGCCGCCTCCTTCGTCGCCTGGTCCGCTACCCTATCCTGGATCGTTTGCACCAGCAGAGGCTCAGCCTCTTGAATCTCCCGCCGTCCTAATGTACGGATCGCTTCCCGCGAAACACGCCCGCTTCCTCGCTCGGCCGCCTCTAAAAGAGCATCCGCCGCACCTTCCGGGAGGGTAATCTCACCGTTTCGGAGAAATCGAACTGCCGTCGTAACCAGCTCAGTGTTCTCACCACGAAAGTTCTCAACCACAGAGACAGCCGTCTCCGCCGCCCCTTGGAATGAGATGCTGTTGAAGAACTCCAGTATTCGCCGTTTTAAACTCCCGTTGTAGCTATCGGCGTACCGAGCAAGCAGCTCCTCGTTCAGTGCACCGACATCACTCTCTTCCAGGCGCTCAACTGCCGTTCGGACTTCCTCGTCAATTCCGAACTGAATGGTGTCACGCAGCTCATTCAGTGCGTCTTCGTGCAGGCCTGTGTCATTGGTCTGAGTTTCGCTAGTTTGGCTGCCGTCTGTCTGCTTTTCGTCGGATTGAGCAAAGAGAACCGCATTTAATGCCATAACTGCAAGAATCACCATGCCAACGCGCATTTTTCCTAAAACCATCATTTTCCCGCTCCGGAAAGCCGCTATGTGCATTCTTTAGCAGATCCTTAGAGCTTCCGCTTTAGCACATGCCGTAATTCATCCACTCGAAACAGCACCAGCATGACGCCGCTCACAAAAACGGCGCCTCCCCCAACCACGCTCAATCGCCATAGATTCAACCAAGAACTGCCCTCCATCCACCATGCTCCGGTCCACCTTTGGTACAAAACCACCAGAACGATCGTCGGCACCATGGCCCCCACAATTTTCGCCAGTGTCACCCCTAATGGAACAATTCTAACGCCGGACAACTCCCGGTACGCGGCGCCCAACAAAAACACCAAGCCGATCGTAAACGCAATCGAGTTTGCGACAGACAAACCGACCACTTTCAGGCTCGTCTCTTTCAACCAAAGCGAAAGCCCAATATCCAGGGTCACCGTCAACACCGCGGCCATCAAGGGAACACGGTAGTTGTCTCGAGAATAGAAGAACCGTTGGAGAAAGTTGAAGGCTCCGACACTGAAGAGACCGATGCAATACCCTGCAAGAACCTGCCCCGCCAGGTCCGAGTGCTGTGCCATGAAGGCACCACGCTGTAACGCAACGGCGATCGCCTCCCTCCCGAGCAGTCCAAGTATCACTCCCGACGGTATGAGCAGTACCGCAAGGTAGCGCAAACCGAAACCCACCGATTCCTTCAAACCACGCAGATCTCCCTCCGCGGACTGTCGACTCATCCGTGGGAAAAGCACCGTCGTCACCGCGGCCGCGAACACGCCGAAGGGAAGCTGGAAGAACGTGAGCGCGTTCGTAAGCGCCGAGCTACTGCCGTCCTGGAGCCCACTGGCGAAGAACAATGCGACTTGTTGATTCACGGTGAAAATGGAAGCGGTCGCAACAACGGGCAACCACTGGCGGAGCACCCGAATAACCAGCGGGTCCCGGAAGTTGAACCGCGGAAGAATCGAGTAGCCGAGACGGTGCAACAGTGGAAGTTGGACGACGATTTGAATAACACCGCCTATCAGTACACCCACCGACATGGAAAAGACACCAAGCTGCGAGTGAAACAGAAGGATAGACGGAACGACGGCGACGGAGAACAGGATCGGTGTCAATGCCGGAATCAAAAAGCGATTGTGCGCGTGGATCGTCCCCATGAAAAGAGCGCTGATGCTGATGAGTAACACATAGTGGATTAGTTGACGAAACAGCGAGGCCGAGAGCACTTGCCTCTCGATCTCCGGAAAGTCCAGTATCGTGTTGACGATAGGTCCACTGAACGTAACGGAAAGCAGCAGTAACGGCACGAGAACAACTAGTTGGAATCCCATGATACCGGAAAAAACTCGACGAGCCTCTCGACCGGAGGGATCCCGCACCAGACTGGTAGATACGGCCGGGATGAAGGCCGATGACAACGCGCCTTCCGCCATGAGCTTACGCAAGTTATTCGGAATGTTGAATACGACGTTCAGAACATCCGCCTCGCCGGATGCGCCGAACACGGCACCGATCACAGCAATGCGCACGAAACCCAACACCCGCGACAACGCGGTTGACCCCATCACCACAAACGTGGCGATCACGCTCTTGGAGAGCCGCGTATCATCCCCGCGCTTGGTATCTTTCCAGGAATCTTCGTTCGAACTCGCCAAAGGCGTCACCTCGAATGGCATCTGCAACATCCCGCATCAAGACGCTAAGAAAGTGCAGGTTGTGCTGCGTTGCCAACATGGGGCCCAGCATTTCACCGGCTTTGAATAGATGCCGTATGTATCCACGCGAGAAGTTACGGCAGGCATAGCACGCGCAGCCCTCCTCGATCGCGTGCGTACTGTAGCGATGATCGGCATTCCGAAGAACAACTCGACCGTCCCGAGTGAAGACCGTGCCGTTGCGCGCGGTTCTTGTCGGAAATACACAGTCAAACATATCGAAGCCGTTTCTCACTGCGGCGAAAATGTACTCAGGTGTTCCTATCCCCATCACATATCGTGGTTTTTCGCGTGGCAGCGATTCCCCGGCCCAAGCTACGTACTCTTCGAACACAGGAAAGGGCTCCCCTACACTTAGGCCCCCAACAGCAAAACCGGGAAAATCGATGGAGCAGACCTCCTCTAAGCTCCTGATGCGTAGATCCCGGTAAAAGTTTCCCTGTACTATTCCGAACAAAGAACCAGCGTACGAAGCCTCCCAACGCCGCCACTCGGCGTAGGCGCGACGCGCCCAATCGGTCGTCAACGCAACGGCGTCCTCCGCCTCTCTTCGCTCCGCACCGTAGCCGGTACACACGTCCAGCGCCATTTGGACGTCGCTCCCCAAGCGTGTTTGGATCCCGACCACCCCTTCCGGCGTTAGCCAATGCCGACTACCGTCAATGTGCGACCGAAAATCCACGCCCTCGGCGCGAATCTTACGAAACGGGGCCAGCGAAAACACCTGGTACCCACCCGAATCCGTTAGTATGTTGTGCGGCCACGAACTGAAGGCGTGAAGAGATCCGAATACATCGATCACGTCCAATCCCGGCCGCAGGTACAAGTGGTACGTGTTTCCAAGAATAAGGCGAAACCCCATTCCAGAAACTTCCTCCGGTGTCACGGCCTTGACGGCGCCCGCCGTGCCTACCGGCATAAACGCCGGTGTGTCCACGCTTCCATGTGGCAAATCCAGACAGCCCGTACGTGCCCCACAATTCCTGTCTCCGTGTAGTTCCCGAAAGATTCCCATGCAGCCGTTTTCTCTTTGCTATGTCCGGGCGACGCGAAACAACCCGATTCCAACAATGATGAACGCCATAACTCCCAGCCAGGCACCAAACAGCGGGGAAAGCACTCCGAGCGTTGCGAAAAGGCTCGAAAGCATGCCCAAAACATAGTAGACCACTGCAAGCCCAAGAGAGACCAAAAGGCTCATGAGCAAAACGTTCTTCCTGAAACGTCCGCCGATCGCCGCTGAGATCAGCGTAACGACGAAAGGAGTGAACGCGAAAGAATAGCGTTCGTAGTAGTCCGTTAACAACTCACGATACGGCAAGCCGGCACGCTTGAGCGAATCAATGTACTCGGCGGCTCGACCGAGAGACATCCCCTCGATATCCCTCCCGGACTGCCGCTCGAAGGTAGCCGGAGGTGTATCAAGTGCCGCCGTCTCGTAGCGAGGAAGACGACTACTCCGGACGCCCTCGGGCCCTTGGACAAAGCGACGAACGCTGTGCAGCGTCCATGACGATCCCGTCCATTCCGCCCGATCCGCATCAATTCGCTCTTCCAGATCGCCGTCATCATCCCGCAAGAGGATCACAACCCCGCTGAGTTGGTGATCCTCATGGTTGTAATAGTTGGCGTAGTATATTATCCGATTGTCATCGCTCAACGCGGCAGCCTTGGTATTGTTCAGTGATCGGTTGATATTCAAAAGCGATTCCGTCACGGTCTGTTTCCTGCGGTACGTGTCGATTACCACATGTTCCTCGAAGAAGAACGTGCCCACACTCAACAGAGCACCTACCAACACGATCGGAGTGGAAAATCTATACAAAGAAATACCGGCACTGAATACCGCGATCAGCTCATTGTTGCTGTAATGGTTTCCCAGCGTGAAGGAGCACGCGAAGAGCAATGCGATCGGCAACGCAAAGGAGATCGTCTTAGGCACGTACAACAGCTGCGCCCGTGCAATCTCCACCAGCGGTACTTCCAACTCGAGAAACCGCGCCAAGTGAGAGAACAGCTCCACCAATTGCAGGATCAGAACAAAGAACAACAGCGCCGCCGCGAGAACCGGAAAGAGATTCCGCAACGTCATACGATCCAGCGCTCTCAACGAACCTTCCTCACAAGCAGCACCGCCAAACCGGCAAGAACAACCAAAACGTTCGGAGCCCACATTGCCAAAGCCGGTGATAGGTCCAGGTCACGCGTACCCAAGGTATCGCCTGCAACCAGAAGACTCCAGTAGACGACCGCGACGAGCAACCCCAAGCCGAAACCGACAGACCTCCCGCTTCTGTGAGGAACCAGGCCGACCGGAAAGGCAAACAGCACGAATGCCAAGCACGCGAAGGGGATGGCGAACTTCTTGTGGAATTCCAGACGGTACCTCTGCAGTGAACGATCCAGAATACTCCTGCTCCGGAGCTCCTCGAACTCCGCGAGGGAGCGACGCAGTCTCTCGTCGACATCACCGGCGCCGAGACTGCCCG
>CAYFQV010000032.1:24307-26657 GCA_964345195.1 uncultured Spirochaetaceae bacterium | reverse complement strand
ACGCACGACCTCGTCTTCCCGGGTCGAAACCAGTTCACCCCCGTGTTCTTTGTGAGGAAGATACTACACGTGACTATCCGCGTCAACTCAGCGATCGTCGTGGCAGGGGGTTCCCCGGTGGCAGGGGTGATCGCGGTAGCCGGGGCGCGCCCGCTGAGCGGGCTGAATGGGATTATGCTTGCGCCAACAACTCGGCGTGGAGCTCCGGTGTCGCTGCAATGGCGCTGTCGGGGGCACCCGTCATGGTGCCGTCCCACTGAGTAATAACGCCTCCGGCTTCTCTCACCACGGGTACTACCGGCGCGACATCCCAGAGACTCATGATGGGGTCGAGCGCGACGTCTATTCGGCCGGTCGCAAGGAGAAGATACGCGTAGCCGTCGGCCCAGGTCCGTGCCATGCCGGCGCCGTTCATGATGTAAGCGGCGAAGCGTGGAGCTCGGCGATACAGGTCGGCAAAGTCGGTAACGCAAATCGACGCATCCGGCAGATGCCGGGTGGGCCGTACCCGACAGCGATCGCCGTTAAAGAAGCAGCCCCTGCCCGTGACGGCTACGACGGTCTCGTCGAGGACCGGGTTATGAATCGCCCCGCCGACGAACTCGGAACCGTGCATGAGGGCGATCAGCACCGTGTACAGCGGAATTCCATGAATGAACGATTTTGTACCGTCGATCGGATCAATGATCCACGTCCACCCGACGGATCCGGACGGGGATCCACCGAACTCTTCGCCGATCAGATTGTGCCCGGGGAAGGCCGTGCCAATGGCTCGGCGCAGGTGGTTCTCGGTTTCCCTGTCCGCATCCGTGACCGGACTTGCATCGGCCTTGTACTGGACGCCGAGCCCGCTGCTGCGAAAGTATCGGCGGGTAATATCCCCTGCCTCCCGGATCAGCTTCGGCACTTCATCCAGGAAGCGCTGCGGCGTCGGGTCGTTTTCGCGGCTTGCCGCCGGGCCGTGCGTCCGCGGGGTATCACTTGCATCCGGTGTATGATCGTCACGTCGATCGGGGTTGTTGAACTTAGTAGTGATTTCTGAGCTCCCGCGCTTCATCGCGTTTCTGGTCACGCTGCTTGATGGCTTGTCGCTTGTCGTGCGTTTTCTTTCCTTTGCAAAGTCCGAGCTCAACTTTGATAAGACCCTGGCTCTGGTACACCCGCAGAGGTACCAGTGTGAACCCACGTTCGTCGACCTTTCGTCGGAGGCGCTTGATTTCACCCTTGTGAGCCAAGAGCTTCCGGATTCTATCCGGATCGTGGTTATTCAGGTTGCCGTGGGTGTACTCAGCTACGTGGAGTCCGTAAAGCCAGATCTCCCCGTTACGAATGCGGGCATAGGCGTCCGAGAAGGAAAGTCTGTTTGCCTTGATCGACTTGACTTCGGTGCCCTGCAGCTCGATCCCGCAGTCAATGCTCTCTTCCACGGCGTAGTTGAAGAAGGCGCGTTTATTGCTTGCAATGACGCGGCGGTTTACGCTGTCACCCATTTGAAGGCTCCACGATCACGATACGGAATCCCAGAAACGGAGTCGATGCCTCAGCGGGCTGGGCGCCGCGAGTAACCACTCCGACGGAGCCGGGCGGGTTGACCCAACTGCCTCCCCGGACGACGCGCTGCGCGCCGGGGGACATATCGAAGGCCTCGGTCGAAACGACCTTACCGTCGGCACCGGTCTTAGGTGCGGCTGCGTAGGCGGCGGGATGATACCATGAGCTTGTCCATTCCCACACATTTCCGAGCAGATCCGCAATTGGTGCACGCGGGCTGCGGTTCACAGTGAGCGCGGCGGGGCCGCTCACGCCGCGGTCTTTAAATACCGAATCCTCGATTGTTGCCGAGACGGCCCGAGCCGCCCATTCCCACTCGCTTTCCGTCGGAAGGCGAACATCTGATCCTTGCAACTCCGGGGGCAGAAGCTCTTCGAACCACTCGGCGAAGGCGTTTGCTGCGTGGTATGAAACGTGGCTGACCGGGAGAGCGGTGTCTCCCCCGGATTCCCGCCATGATAGATACTGTTCGTCTACCCGGTCATTTTCTCGAAGCTGCGCCAGGTTGCTCCGGGACCACTGCGGTCTAGCAGTGACAAAACGCAAATAAAGCTCTCGCGTTACTTCCCTATCCAGCATGAGAAACGGCGCAACCTCGCGAACGATCGGAGGCTGATGGTCGGGAGGATCGATCAGTGGGCTCTCGAACTGCGCGAGTCCTTGAACGTACCGTCCACCGGGAACTCGGATAAAGCGGTAACCCGCGACGCGGTTGATCTCGAAGCCGTTGAACCCGGCCGATTCGGATGTGAAGGGGATATAGGCGGTAACGTAGTCGCCCGTGAACTCTTCATACCAG
>CAYFQV010000032.1:21421-24207 GCA_964345195.1 uncultured Spirochaetaceae bacterium | reverse complement strand
GGATGTGAAGGGGATATAGGCGGTAACGTAGTCGCCCGTGAACTCTTCATACCAGTGAGTGCCCCGAAGCTGCCTATCGATGTTGTCCGGGAGTGCAGCCGACACGGCGTAGGTCAATCCCGGGCGCTCGCTAAACGCCGACGCGACTTCCTGGGCGGCCCGCGCGAAGGTGAAAGGACTGAGAGTTGAGCCACGGGCGGAATCAACGAGAAAGGCGCGCAGGAAGTCCTTGAGCGCCGCGGTTGTATGGACATCGCTGATCGCGGTTTCCAGCACGGGTCCCGCAATGTTGTGTTCCCGGGAGACGGATGCGGGAGCGTCGCCAAGCTCGGTGTTTACGTGGTCGCTCCCTGCGCCTTCGGTCGCCGTCGCCGAAAGGTCGGCGCTTGCGTATAGAGCGGTCACTGCAGTGGATAGCACCGGCGGATACTGGTACTGACCATGTTGATCCCCCGCAAGAGCCCATGCGGAGAACCGACCTGCGGCATCCGCCATAAGGGCTCGGCCGTCGTTGAGCTCCAGGGAAACGTCGACGTGTTGCTTTCGCGAGACCATGAGGCTCCCGAACAAGCGACCGCCCACGCGGACTTCCCGGCGAACCGTCGAGTGAAATGGATGGGAAACGCGGAGTTCATACGTGCCGGCGGGAATGAAATCGGTGACCGGAGTGGCCCCCGCTCTTGTCCCCTCGATATAGACCGCGGCCCCGTCGGGCGAAGAGGTAAACGTCACCTGAGAACCGGGATTCAGAATACCTGGAAGTATCAGCACGAGAAAGAGCAGAACTATCCCAATGCCGCCGAGCAACCAGGGTAGGTATTGGGTCGGCTGCAGGCCGAATACCGGCTTCAAGATTACGGCCGGCTCCTCCTCGGCATCGCTTTGTGGTGCCCCTTTTTTCGGCATGGTCGCGAATTATAGGAGCGCCTCCTTTGCTTGTCAACGCGATGCCTTTGTGGTAGCGTCTCGCCGTGGCGACGGAGCAAGCATCCTGGCGCGTACATCTGGTGCAAAGAACCGAAGGTGTTCTTACATGGCGAAAGCGCCGCCGGCTGAGAAAGCGTCAAAAGCAGCGACAGAAGAATCAAATCCTCGATTGGATAGAGGCCTTTCTCTGGGCCGCCGCCGTTGTTCTGCTGCTCAATCAATACCTGATACAGGCGTATCAGATACCGTCCGGCTCCATGATCGATACGTTGCTACGGCGGGATCGTATTTTTGTCAACAAGGTTGTTTACGGGCCTGAGCTGCTTCCGGGTATCGCCAAGCTTCCAGGCTTCACTGAGCCGTCGCGCAATGAAGTGGTAATCTTCGAGAATCCCTCGTATCTCTCACGAGGCCCTGTCTTCGATATTTTGCAGCGGATCATCTACATGGTGACGCTGTCGTTGGTAGATATTGATCGGGATGAGAGCGGTCAGCCACGGGCACATTTTCTTATAAAGCGCGCTGTGGGGATGGAGCATGACCGCCTCCGTTCGAACAGAGGTTACATGAAGATAATGCCGGAGGGAGAGTCTCAATGGCTCGATGAAGCTGAGCTCCAAAACGCCGTCGGAGCGGAGTATCCGATACGGCGTCTGGTCGACACCTCCTCGTACGAGACCTTTGCCTTGGCGGCACTTGCGATTGCACGCGAAGATCTGGGGATCCCGGTAAGAGACAATGAGCAGGCCGCACTGGAGTCCGTACGGAACATGCGCTATGTCGACAGCGCGTACCTCGGTCGCGAACGCTTGGGTTTCCTATACGCAGCGGATCCCTCTGACTCTCGAATTCAGGCTCAGAATCAGAGACAGCGACTCGGCTGGTACGTGCCGGAGGGACGCATATTTCCCATGGGAGACAATCGGGACAACTCCCGAGACGCCCGAGTCTTCGGCGCGGTATCTACGGAGAATGTTCTCGGTCGCGCCATGTTCCGGTATTGGCCCTTGGGCCGGATCGGAGAAATCCATTAGGCCGTCATTATGTTGAGTTCCTCGCGTGGTCGACGCTTTGGAAAACCTAAACCGCCCAGGCCTCTCCGGCGTTTTACCTTGCACGTCTTGAAGCTGGCATTGGTCCTCGTCCTAATGTATTTCGCCGTATCTCGGTTTTTGGTGGACACCGTTGAGGTGGGAAGCGCTTCCATGGAGCCTCACCTATCGTCGGGAGATCGTCTTATTGCCACCCCTGTCGTGTTCGGAACCTACTTCCCGAGTCCCGATTGGCGAATGCCGAGCTTCCGTCCGCCTCGCCGCGGGGACGTCGTGACTGTCCTTCCGCCGTTCGCCGATCGTCTCGGCTTCATTCCGCGGCTAGGACGGGCGCTTTTGGATATTCCGTTCGGGCGTCGTGGGGTAAATCCACTCGACAGAGATCCGGCGTGGTCGGGGGTGAGCATTCGACGCGTCGTGGCGGTTCCGGGCGATACCGTCCGTATGGATGATTACACCTTCTACGTACGCGCAGCCGAGGATGAGCCCTTCGTAAACGAGTTCGAGCTTTCTCGGCAAGGCTATGAGGTCCGCATTGAAGGATTGCCGACGGGTTGGCGGAATACCGAGCCCTTTGCCGGAAACATGGAGCCGGTGCAACTCGGCGAGGGCGAATACTTTGTGGCTGGGGACAATCGCGGCCGCGCCCTCGACTCCCGGGATTACGGTGTCGTGACCGAAGACGCCGTCAAGAAACTCGTGCTCATTCGGTATTGGCCGCTGTCCGGTTTCGGTCGTCTCGGTCGGTAAACGCCCGCCGGATCGTGTTCTCGGGGTCGTACGCGTGGGATTGGATGATCATCCACT
>CAYFQV010000032.1:13349-21321 GCA_964345195.1 uncultured Spirochaetaceae bacterium | reverse complement strand
GCCCGCCGGATCGTGTTCTCGGGGTCGTACGCGTGGGATTGGATGATCATCCACTGAATTGCCGGACACCGTCGCTGTATGTCCACGTTCCGCTGTGCAGGAGTAAGTGCGACTACTGCGGCTTCCACAGCGTGCCGCACGACGCCGAGCGCGTGAAGGCCTATCTCGCTCGGATCCGCAACTCTCTAAAGCTTGTCGAGCGGGAAGCCGGCCGGGTCGACAGTATTCCAACGGTGTATTTCGGAGGTGGTACGCCGAGCGTATTGGGAGCACGTGAACTCGACGCGCTTGTCAACGCGACGGCTGCGGCGGTAGACGCGTGCGGGTCCGCTCCGCTGGAATGGACTGTGGAGCTGAATCCGGAGGATGTCGACACCGAGCTCATCAATCGCTTGAAAACAAGTCCGGTGAATCGCCTTAGTCTTGGGGTGCAGAGTTTCAACTTCCAGCTGCGGCGACTGATTGGGCGGGGAGGATCAGCGCGAGCCCCGCAGCGGGCCGCCGAGCTGATCGCAGAGCGGTGGCCCCGACGGTGGAGCATAGATCTGATAAGCGGCGTCCCGGGGCAGTCGGAGGCGGTCGCCGTATCCGACGTACGAACCGCAGCCTCTCTTGGGCCGGAACACCTCAGCATATATCCCTTGTCCATTGAGCCGGGAACACCGCTTGCCGGTCGCGCTGCAGCTCTAAGAGGGGGAAGCATGCCGGCGGGTGGTAGTTCGTCCGACCGTGAGGACGACGAAGGTTTTGTCTCCTGGCTCAAGTCTATCGCTGCTGCGAGGAATGCCGGGTATGAGCGCTACGAAGTATCGAATTTTGCGCTGCCTGGTTTTTCATGCCTTCATAATTGTCGTTTTTGGGCGGGCAAGCCATACATCGGCATTGGGCCAAGCGCCGTGTCAACCTTGTGGGGCCCGCCTCCATATCGTGTGCAGGCGCCTCCGTGGGGCAAGCCATCGATGACAGCCCCGACGCCTTTCATGAAGGTCGGCGGCGGGAGCAGCCGGCCGCCTTCGGGCGCCGAGCGACTTGCCTCGGAAGAGCTATGGCTCGAGTATCTGATGTTGCGGCTACGCACCGTTTCCGGCCTCGATCTCGGGGAGTTTCGCAGAGTCTTCGATCTGGATATCTCGCGGGCTATTCCTGAGCTATTGGCAAGTTTGGAGGAGCGTGCGCTCATCCACCCGGTATCAATGTCGGGGGGGAAGCGTATACAACTTTCCGACAGGGGATTCATTTACCTCGACGCGGTGCTTCGGGAGGTCGTTTCCGCACTGTCGGAGTGGAGATTGGCGCGAGCAGAGCCGCACCATCGGGATCCACACGTGGATCGGGCAACTTGACAGGACCCTAGGCAAGTGGTAGCGTTTTTACGCTCCCCGGTAAGATAAACCATTAGCATATAGTGAGGTACATTGCATGTCCGGTCACAGTAAGTGGGCGACTATACGCCATAAGAAGGGCGCTCAGGACGCCAAGCGTGGAAAGATCTTTACGAAGCTCATTAAGGAGATAACCGTAGCGGCCCGTATGGGCGGTGGAGACGAGGAGACGAATCCGCGGCTTCGGCAGGCCATCCTGAAAGCAAAGGGTGAAAACATGCCGAAGGAGAACATTGAGCGCGCTATTAAGAAGGGTACCGGTGAGCTCGAAGGAGTCGATTATCAGGAGATCACCTACGAGGGCTATGCTCCCGGTGGAGTTGCCGTTATGGTCGACGCCCTGACCGACAACCGTAATCGAACGGCGGCTGATATCCGAAGCATCTTCTCAAAAGGCGGCGGCAACTTGGGGGAAAACGGCAGCGTCTCCTATATGTTCAAACGTAAGGGGATCATAGCCTATTCACCCGAGAACTACTCTGAAGACCAAATTCTCGAGGAGGCCCTCGAGGCCGGCGCCGAGGACGTCGCTAGCGAAGGCAACTCCATTGAGGTTACTATCGAGCCGGACGAGTTCGAGACGGTACTTCAGACAATGCAAGAGGCCGGTTTTACCCATGAATCGGCTTCCATTTCGAAAATCCCGGATGCAACGATCTCCTTGGACGCGGAGGGTACGCGTAAGGCTCTGAGGCTCATCGAGAATCTCGATGATCACGACGACGTGCAGGAAGTATCGACCAACCTCGATATTCCAGACGATCTCGATCTCTCCGAGGAATAGCGTTTACGGGATGACCATCATACTCGGCATTGACCCCGGTCTCGCCGCTACCGGATACGGAATCATTGAAGTGGTGCCCAACCGGTTTCGGCATTGTACGCACGGCGTGATCAGTACCGAGGCGGGTGTTCCGCTTGGCGAACGGCTGGCGCAGCTCTACACGGAGCTCGGGAAGCTTATCGATGAGTTTCGCCCTTCAGCGGCCGGAGTGGAATCTCTCTACTTCGCACGGAACGCGAAGAGCGTGATTCCCGTGGCCGAAGCCCGCGGCGTTGTCCTGCTGGCACTGACGCAGGCAGGTATGACGCCGGGAGAGTACGCGCCGCAAGATATCAAGCAGGCGGTTGTGGGCCAAGGTAGAGCGGAGAAGGAGCAAGTACAAGAGGTCGTGCGTCTCCTTCTGGGACTCTCGGAACGACCTGCACCGGATCACGCCGCGGACGCCCTCGGCGCCGCCATATGTCACGCTCACAACGCGGCTTTCAATGAGCGACTGTTGGACGCGCGTTAGTTCGCTCATTCGGTGGATTCCGTAATGCGCAGTGGAGAATCCCGATAGCAGGCTCTCGCGCACTGCGTACGCGCTTAAGGACTTAGGAGCGGGACGTGGAAGAAGGAGCTGGGATTGTTCAATAGCCTGACCGGAGAAGTTACGCACTGCCAAGATGGTCTACTGCGATTGACCACCGGCGGCGTCGAGTGGGAGCTCGAGGTCTCCGGCAATACGGAAGCGGCCTTCCGCGGCGCCCAGGGGCGGCAGCGGGTGCTTGTATCCCTCTATCACCGCGAGGACATTATGCGGCTCTATGGCTTTTCCGGTGTGGAGGAGCGGGAGCTTTATCATCAGCTTATCAAAGTGACTGGAATCGGACCTCGTCAAGCGCTGCGCATACTATCGGCGGCCTCGACCGAGGATCTCGTCCACGCAATTGAGGCTGCGGACGCGGATGCCTTATCGAAGCTGCCGGGACTCGGCAAGAAGACAGCTGGAAAGATCATCGTCGCCCTGCAGGGAGTGGTTCGTCTTGCCTCGCAAGAAGCGCCGGCCGCGGAAGAGGGAGCGGACTTGGTTGAGGCGCTTATCGGCATGGGCTTCGACCGCAAGCTCAGTGAGGACGCCGTCCGCAGCGCGAGAGCGGAACTCACCGGGGCGGATCTTTCACCGCAGGAGCGCGAGCGGGAGACATTACGGCGGGCCATTGTCTCGCTGAGCTGAGGCAAGTAGGATTTCGACATGAGTGAAGACCCTTCTTTCCTGCGCGGTGAGCAGCATGATGACGACGACGAAGGAGTGGAGCAGAGACTCCGCCCTCTACGCCTTTCCGATTTTCAGGGTCAACGGGCGATTAAGGATAACCTCGCGGTTTTCATTCAGGCGGCACGAGACCGTGGCGACGCATTGGATCACGTCTTCCTAAGCGGACCTCCCGGGCTAGGGAAGACGACGTTGGCGGGTATCATGGCCCACGAAATGGGCACTGAGTTCAAGGTGACCTCTGCGCCGGCGCTGGACAAGCCCAAGGATTTGGCCGGTATTCTCACCACCGTTACCGAAGGGACCATCTTCTTCATCGACGAGATCCATCGCCTAAAGCCTGCTATCGAGGAGATGCTCTATATTGCCATGGAGGATTTTGAGCTCGACTGGATCATTGGACAAGGTCCCTCGGCCCGTAACATTCGCATACCTATTGCACCATTCACGCTCATTGGGGCGACGACGAAGGCGGGATTGGTGGCGGGCCCGCTGTACAGTCGCTTTGGTATCACGGTCCGCTTGGGTTTCTACGAGACCAAGGAGATAAAAGCCATTCTCTTTCGCTCGGCAGGCATCCTTGACATCGAGTTGCATGACAATGCCGCCGCACTCTTAGCGGACTCCTCGAGGGGCACGCCGCGGGTCGCCAATCGACTGCTTCGGCGGGTGAGAGACTTCGCGCAAGTTCTCTCCGACGGTCGCATTGATGTCGGTATTGTCGAGGAAAGTATGAAACGACTGAATATCGACCGCTTTGGTCTCGAGGACCACGACCGGCGTATTCTGCGTACTATCATTCAAAAGTACGAGGGCGGGCCGGTCGGCGCGGAAACTCTGGCGATCTCGGTCGGAGAGTCTATTGACACCCTCGAGGACTTCTACGAACCGTACTTGATCCAGCGCGGCTTTCTGAAACGAACGCCGCGGGGTAGGGTTGCCACCGCGGCGGCGTACAAGCATCTTAACATCGATCCGACAGGGCAAAGTGGAGATTACGACAACAGTGAAGACCAAGGACTTCTATTTTGAGGTGCCGCCGGAGCTGATCGCGCAGTACCCGACGGACCATCGCGGGGACTCACGTCTTCTGGTTCTGGATGTGCCGCCGGCCGCTTCGAGCGTGCTCACCGAGAACGATGCCGACCACAGCGACGTAGATCGAACGGACGCACAGCGAAGCGAGGGACGGCAGACCGCCGGTTCGGATTACCACATCCACCACGCCCACGTACGAGAGCTTTCGGATTTCCTGCCTTCCGGATCACTGCTTGTGTTCAACAATACCCGTGTCATTCCCGCGCGGATTTCCGGAAAACGGCGGGACACCAATGGGCTTGTAAGCTTCCTGCTTCTCGAGCGTACGGCATCTCGGACGTGGCGAAGCATTGTACAGAAGGCGAAGCGCCGGCGACCCGGCCAGGTATATGATTTTCCCGAGGGCGTCACGGCACGCGTGCTTAGCACTCAAGGGGAGGAGCGTGTCATTGAGTTTTCTCATGATATCGATGAGTCCTACCTCGAGCGCAACGGGCAGGTGCCCTTACCCCCCTACGTGCGGCGAGAGCCGGAAACCGCGGATAAAGAGCGGTACCAGACGATCTATGCCGAACACGCCGGGTCGGCGGCCGCTCCGACCGCGGGGCTTCATTTCACCGAGAAGATGCTGGATACGCTGCGGGAGGCGGGGCACGAGCTTTGTTTTCTCACGCTGCACGTGGGACTGGGCACCTTTGCTCCGGTGCGGGCGGAGGATGTGGAAGAGCATGAGATGCATAGGGAGCACTACAGCATCCCGAGTGACACGGCCGAGGCGCTATCTCGTGCCAAGCGCGCGGGTCGTCCCGTGATCGCCGTGGGAACCACCACAACCCGAGCGCTCGAATCCGCTGCGCAGGCGAGCTCTATACAAGCGGAGGCCACACACGTGACGGCCGAGCCGTCCGAAGATGCCGGATCCGTGCGTGTGCAGCCGGGCGCGGCCGGCACCTCGCTGTTTATCCATCCCGGCTACCACTTTCGCGTTGTAGACTGGCTCTTCACGAACTTTCACACGCCTGGCTCATCCCTGGTCATGATGGTTTCGGCGCTTGCGGGCCGTGAGCGATTGCTCGGGGCCTATCAGGAAGCGATTCGGAAGCGTTACCGCTTCTTCTCATATGGGGATGCCATGTTGATTCGTCGCCACGGGGCGCAAGCTCAGTAGGTATCCTCGTCCATGGCCTCGAAATCACCGCGGACCTCTTCGAGACGCTCGAGATGCCGGTCGATAATTGCCTGATAGTCGAGCTCACCGGTCTCGATCCGGTAGTTTTCATCGGCCCAGTACTGGATTTCTTCCAGATGAACCTGCCGTAGCTCCCACGCTCGGGTCGACCATTCCTGCGCCTCACTCCAGTAATATAGGGCCTGATCCATGAGCTGCTCCGCCCGATCCAGGCTCTCGAGATTTTGCTCTCTCCAAGGATAGTTGTAGAAGTACGCAACCTGTTTGTTGTACTGGCGTGCCCAGCGGAGGTACAGCTCGACGAGTTTTAAGTTGAGGTGCATTCGAAAGAGGTGTCGATAGCGCTCCCAATCGCTGTCGTTCTCAATAACTGCGAGCGCGTTGAGCGGGTTGGCGAAGTCGGCCTTCATCGCCTGCTCGAGCCAGTAGATGTTCTCGCGAATGCGCTGGGGATACTGGTAGAGTTGCACGCGATATAGCTCGTAGAGTTGCTCCTTGTAGATGAGCTTGTAGGCGAAGAGCGGGGAAGCCAAAAAAGTAAGAAGAAGGACGATGCTTAGGAGTAGACGAAGTGCGCGCGTCATACCGAATTTATCGGCATAATGCCGAGGCTATCCCAAATCCTCCCCGCAACCTCTTCTTCGGAACCGGAACCGTCTACCCGGTGAATCTGCATTCGGAGACCCTGCGTGGCCCTCAGCACGTTCTCGTAGTTCTGCGCGACCGCGCGTTGAAAGCTGAGGTTTTCGAAGATGTCGGGGTTCTTTCTGGTCGAGCGTCGTTCTTCGGCGAGCTCGGGTGTAACATCTATATAGATCAGGTGTTCAGGATATGGGAAGCCGCCGTTGAGCGCTTCGACAAGGGCCGGAGGTGCGTCGATGGTTTGATACGCAAGCGAAGAGAACACGTAGCGGTCCGAGACGACGAATCCGGACTGCAGATGGTCGGTAACGGCGTCGCGGCTCCCCCAGAGGTGCTCATGGCGGTCGGCGGCAAAGAGGTAGACGAGGGTGGCCGTTTCCAGCGGTACACGGCGATGCAGGGCGTCTCGGATCATACGGCCGATCGGGCCGGTGGTCGGCTCGGCGGTCAACTGTGTTCGATGACCATCGGCCTCCAGGCTGTGGGTGAGCCGGGCGGCCTGCGTAGTGGTGCCGGATCCGTCCAAACCCTCGAGGACAATGAAGCCGGGCAGGATCTCTCTCGCGCTCTTATTCTGTCTGTCACTCATCCGAACACCTTGGGGACTGATTTTGTGCTGTGATACTATACACTGCGTCGTCGCATGTCACGGCGGGCCTAATAGGGATCATTCGTGAGACACACCCACCTATTGCCGACCCTTAGGCTGCCTCAGCTCCTCGGACTGGCGTTCCTGTTGCTTGTGCTGTTCGTTGGAGCTTTTTACGTAAATCGAGCGGCGCGCGGGCTCTTTGATCGTCTTAAAGACGAGACCGTGGCCGGAATAGAGGCGGCGCTGAACCGTCGGATCTCGTATGATGCGGTATCGCCGGCGATTCTCCGAGCGCTCGAGATGGAAGGTCTGACGATCCACGGCATTCGCGGCGAACCGCCGGTGCTCCTCCGCGTGAACCGAATCCGCGTTCAGTACAGTCTTATCGACCTCCTGCGGCGTCGATTCGCTACGGCCGTCGACCGAGTGGATATCCGCGGTGCGAGCATCCAGATCGACGAGGGACGGGACGCGGACGTCGTGCGCTTTCTCTCGGAGCTGGCCGGCGGAGAGGGAATAAGCGGTAACGGCGGAGAGGCGGTCGGAGAGGCCGGAGCCGTCACCGTTACGGGAGAGGAGATCTCACTATCCTATGTACGACCGAACGAGGCGTACCGAGTACAGGAGCTGTCGTTTTCGGTGCGGGCGTCTCAAGAGGGACTCCAGGTCGATGCAGAGGGGAGAGCTCTCGTCGAGAGCGCCGCACTCTCCGGCGGCTTCGGGCAAGTGTCCAGCCGAGTATCCATCGAGGGAAGAGTCGGTTCGGAGTTGCGAGACGGGACCGCTACGCTTCGCCTTGCGGGAGCTCGTAGCGGTCTCTTTCGAGCGGCGGAGCAGACTTTACGCCTGGATCTCTCCCCGGAGCGGATCGTCGTGCGAAAGGTCCGCGATCGAGCCCCGCTGGACCTGTCGGCGGAGTACGATCGAGAAAGTGGTCGGCTGGAGGCGCGCTTCGAGGCGGTTCGGTTCACCCCGGCGAATGCGCTTGTCCTGTCAGGGGCCTGGAGCGCGGGAAACTCGTGGTTGGACGCAGCGGTTTCCGGAACCGGGGCACTTTCCCTCGCCGTGGCGCCGGACGACGGCAATACCG
>CAYFQV010000032.1:0-13249 GCA_964345195.1 uncultured Spirochaetaceae bacterium | reverse complement strand
GAACTCCAGCTGCGACGCTTCTCCTACCGTGGCTACGGCCCGCTGTCCGGGACCGTTAAAATTGTCGGTGAGGGTGACACCGTCGCGCGCTTCAGCGCCGAGTCCCTTGCCTATGGCCGGGGCCGGGTGTTCGACCTTGCTGCTCGGGCGTCCCTTGAATCCGAGGATACCGGGATGGGCCCTTTGATTGGAGAGACGGCTTCGCAACGCGACGTCCTTAACGCCGAGATAGAGGCCGCCCTGTCGCCAACGGGTTCCTCCCGTGTAGCCCTTACCGCCCGGGTGCCGTTGAGTGAACCGGAACGTGCCTCCGGGACGGTGCGGCTGTCCGGTGTCGCCGTGGAACGGGCGTACCGGACCATCCGTGATATCGGGATCATCCGTGAGGCGCCGCAGCGGATCGCCGCGCTCGAGACCTACCGGATTGATGCGAGCGGGGAGCTGCGCATTGGGGGCCCCGACGGGTATGAAATCAGCTTTCCGTTCGTGAGCGTTTATGATCGCGAGCGACCGGGCCGTGGGCTCTACGCGTCACTCCACCTGCGCCCCGACCGGCTTCGAATACCGAATCTTTCCGTCCAGGGTTTCGGAATGAGCGCGCACGGCTCGGTTGAGGCCGAGTTGATAACAGGCGGTGTATATCGGATTGAAACGGCCCTCGATACAACTCGGGGCTTGTTCGATATTCGCGGTACGTATCGCACGGGCAGGAGCGCGGTTGTCAATATAAACGACGAGCTTGTCGTGAGGGGCTACGCGTTACAGTCCGGCGGAGTCCTGGTGCGCGCACGCGCCCAGGAGTTCGTCCTCGTTGCACCGCCCGAGGGCGGGGAGGGGTCCGTCACCGTGTCGCTCGACGGCACAGGAGTGGTGCGAAGCCTCGACGACTGGTCTGCCGGCCTCCGGGGTCTTCGTCTTTCGGGTAGTAGCGGGGCCACCGGGGATTTTCTCGTCGAGACCAACGCCCGATTGACGCCCGACGGAGGCAGTCTTACCGAGCTACGCTATGTGGACGCGTACAGCAGCTTGAACGGCGATGGGAGTGTACAGACTCTCGGAGAAGGCTATCGACTTGCCTTGAGTGTGGAGGGAGAAGGCGGGAGCGAGAGCTACAATCTTGTAGCACGATGGGTCGACGGGGCGGCGAATGGTCAGCTTGAGTTCGAAGGTACGAGTCTTCGTCGCTTGCAGGCGCCGCCGGTGCGCGGCATGGCCGGCGGCGTCCTCTCAGTGCGCGACGTGCCGGGGGATCCCCGTTTCTCGCTCCGGGTGGAAAGCAGCAACGCCACGTTTAACGCGGACGGGTTTAGCGCTTCCGGTGTCCTCACCGGCGGCATGGACGCGGTCGAGTTGAGGGAGCTCGAGCTCGGGTATCTTACGACACGCTTTCGCGGGGGAAGCGGTGCACTGGATTTCGAGGAAGGAAAGGCTCGTCTTTCCTTTGTAGTGGAGGATCGCGCGGGCAGTGGTGCCGGCGAGCTCGACGTGGACTTCTCAGGTCGGTTCGCGGAAAAGGCGCTACCCCTGAGCTTGGGCGGAATCGGAACGGATCCGTTTGATGGTCGGGTGGAGATCGGGGGCGTCGAATTGGCGGCAATAGAAAACAACTCCTGGAGTATTGACGTATCCCGCTCTGATCGTGGTTTTCAGTTGCTGGGCGGACCCCTCGGATCGATCAGTGCTAGCTTTGGGAAGGATGGGGACTTCCAGCTAGGTTTGACGAGCCCACTCCCGGTACAGCTTCAGGCGGAGGGACGTCTTAAGGCCGGTGATATCGAGGCCACTCTGACCAACGTCTTTTTGGATGTTGCACAGCTACCGCGGGTTTTCGACTTTGGAAACCTTCGCCTTACGGACGGGCGAGCGTCCGGGAGCCTTCGAATTGTAGGCCCGGTCAACGACCCCGACTTCTTCGGAACCGTTCGCACAGTCGGTTTGCAAGGCGAGATCGACTACGTCCCGGAAACTCTCGGTCCGGCGGAGGGTTTTCTCATCTTCGAGGAGAAGGTCCTCACCATTAATCCCTTGCGCATTTCCGCCGGCAATGCGGGGTCGGCCCAGTTCTCCGGCTCCGCCACCCTTCAGCGCTGGAACATTGACGAGTTTCGCTTTCAGGTAGAGACCGGCGAGGATCGGAGTTTGCCGATCGACTATCGGTCCGCCGACTTGATTGCCGAAGGCCGCGTGAAGGGTGGCCTGAAGATCCAAGGTGTGCCCGGAGTAACGGATATAAGCGGTAAGCTGCAGGCCTTTGATACCGCCGTAACGCTCGGAGACC
The DNA here is from genome assembly GCA_964345195.1 of uncultured Spirochaetaceae bacterium. Taxonomy (GTDB): domain Bacteria; phylum Spirochaetota; class Spirochaetia; order DSM-27196; family PWMO01; genus CAYFQV01. The sequence goes on along the minus strand of CAYFQV010000032.1, from coordinate 10,971 downwards.
CGCAGTTCGTCCAAGAGTTTGACGAAGATGCAGTTACGAACGTAGATGTCTCGATTACGACCGAAGGTCGCGTTGAGTTTCTCTGGCCCTCCCGGGATCTCCCGGTATTGCGCGCATTCGCAGATCGCGGTCAGACGGTGCGGATCGTATCCCGGGCAAACCCTGAAGAGTATTCGTTGAAGGGCTCGGTCGATGTTCAGGGCGGGGAGATATACTACTTTGATCGGAGTTTTTTTATCCGGCAGGGTCGCATCATATTCGATGAATCCGAGCAAGAGTTCGACCCTCGGCTCCAGGCGCGGGCGGAGGTTCGAGAAGTCTCGGGCCAGGGACCGGTGCGTATCTTTTTGATTGTGGAGCAAGAACGGCTCAGTAATCTAACGCCTCGCTTGGAATCGAGCCCTCCGCTTTCGACGGAGGAGATAGTCGGCATCCTCGGCCAGGATTTCCTCGCGGGTACTGATGGTGGTGTCAATGTGTCGTCGGCCTTACTGCTCCCGGCGGACGTTCTACAAATGGCCGTTTTGAGCCGCGTAGAACGCGGTATTCGGGATGCATTGGGCTTGGACCTTCTGTCTGTTCGTACTCAGGTCTTGCAGAACGTTGTGGCCGGTGTGGGTAGTACGGCTGAGGTTCAGGATGGGCCACTTGACAGCACCCAGGCTTCTTTCGGACAGTATCTCAACAACACGACGCTCTTTCTCGGGAAGTACGTTGGGTCGGACCTCTTTTTCGAGACACTCTTTGAGGTTGGTCAAACGGCTCCGAATGAACAGTCTCTCGTTAACTTTGGAGATGTTGGCTTTGGAGCTGAAGTTGGGATAGAGTGGCAAACGCCCCTTTTTAGGTTGAACTGGTCGTTCGCACCGCAGCATCCAGAGACGCTATTCGTCACGGACACGAAGTTTGAGCTGTCGTGGGAGTTCTCCTACTGATCTCGTATTGCGCAACAGGAAGTTGTAAGGAGCCGTCATGCGACGCACTGTGGTCATTTTATTAGCACTTCTCGTTCTTGCCCCGTCATTGTTCGCCCAGGAAGACGCCTGGTACCAGGGCAAGCCGATCGTTGATATCCGATTTGAAGGTCTTACCTCCGTATCCCGGAATGAGCTCCAGGGAATAACGCAGGAATTCGTTGGGAGAAACTTCACTGACTCCACGTTTCTAGATCTGCAAAGACGCCTCTACGCGCTGGATTACTTCGAGCAGATTGTGCCGCGGGCCGCCCGCGCCGATGGCGGTGAGTCGGTCGTGATCATTTTTGAAGTGGATGAGCGGCCCGTGGTTCGTGACATTGTGTTTCAAGGTAATCAGAGTCTACGTGACGGTGAGCTCCGGGACACGGTGGTGTTGAAGCCCGGGGATATCGTCACGGGATCCAAAGTTCGCGTGGATGAGCAGGCGATTCAAGACACCTACGTCTCGGAAGGCTTTCCAAACGTCAATGTGGCCGGCGAGATCCAGGAGATCGACGGCGCAAATGAGGTGAATGTGGTATTCGACGTTGACGAAGGTGCACGCCTTACGATCGAAGAAATTCAGTTCTCGGGAAACACCTTTGCCTCTGCGAGCACGTTGCGCGGCGTTATGCAGAGCAAGGAACAATCGCTGTTCAACCGCGGTGTATTTCAACAGTCGACGCTTGAACAGGATCGCCGGGCGGTCGAACAGTACTATCGCGATCGTGGCTTCATCGATGCCGAAGTTGTTGAAATCAGCGAAGAGAGACGGCGAGACGAAGAGGAAGATAGGGTTTACGTCACGTTGACGATCTTCATTGAGGAGGGCGAACAGTACGTCTTCGGCGGGGTGGATTTTTCCGGAAACGAGATTTTCACCGAAGAGCAGCTCGCCGAGCGCGTCAGCCTGGATCCCGGAAATACCATGGATATGACCCAGTTCGAGTCGGACTTCCAGCGAGTCGCCGACTTGTACTACCAGAATGGCTACATTTTCAACTCCATTACCCGGCAACAAGAGCGCGACGAGGAGAACAACACCGTCTCGTTTACTGTGAACATTGTGGAGCAGCCACGAGCCCACATTGAGAACATTCTCATACGGGGTAACGAGAAGACCGAGGACTACGTGATCCGGCGCGAGATTCCGTTGCAAGTCGGTGATGTTTTCAGCGCCACGAAGATCCGTAATGGAATCCGGAACCTGGCGAACCTGCAATACTTCTCCAACATTACACCGGAGACGCCGCAGGGGAGCGTAGAAGGGTTGATGGATCTCGTGATCAACGTCGAGGAAACAAATACCGCGGACGTCCGCTTTGGTGTGTCCTTCGGCGCGCAAGAGGGCTTTCCGGTGACCGGTCAGATCAGTTGGCAGGATCGGAACTTTCTTGGTCGGGGGCAGTCGATCGGGGCGCAGGTGAACATCTCACCGCAGCAGCAGCAACTGCAGTTCAATTTCGGTGAGCGCTGGCTCTTCGGTCGTCGCTGGTCCGCCGGGATAAACGCGAACCTCGATCGACAGGTGCAGCAGAACATTCGCCAAGATATTCTGGCTCCCGTCTTTTCGGCCGACGACGCCAACCGCGTTCCGGATCCCTACACCGGGGCCTATGTATTCTCGGATGATACCACAATCGAAGAGGGTGACGCGCAGGGTGAGTATAGCGAAGGACAGGAGTGGCCGGCCGAAAGAGGCGCGCCGGAAGACGAGGAGATCGAAGAATACGATCTCGTCACGGATTACGAGTACGCGGGCGGAGACATATCCGCTATTCCCGACGCCTATCTCATGGACTACACCGATTGGGAGCTTTCTCTCAGCGGGAACACCGGGTACCGCTTCCCGACTCCGATCGGGCGCATCTCCACCAGTACAAGTCTGCGCACATCGGCCGGCTTCATTACATACGATAGTGCTACGCGGCGGCCCTACGATCCGAGCGTTCGGGCGAACTTGGAGAATTGGAATTTCCAGAATAGCTGGAGTTTGGCTGCGTCTCTCGACGATCGGGATCTTACCGCCAGCCCGAGCTCGGGCTACTATCTCAATCAGCAGGGGACGTTTACCGGGGGCTTCTTCTTCGGTGATCGCCACTTCATTCGGACGGATACAACCGGTGAATTCTTCTGGACCTTCTTTGATTGGCCGGTGTTCGAGAACTGGTCCTGGAAGTTGGTAGGTGGAGTCCACTCGGATCTGTCCTTCATTTTCCCGCAATTCTGGGTGCCTGAGGATTATCGCGGCGACTCCGGATCCGGCGGACTATTCGCCGCGACAAGTGATCTGCTCTACTTAGATGGTATGACACGGGCTCGCGGGTGGCCGCAGCGCTACGACGGACAAGCTCGCTGGTCGAACTGGTTCGAGCTGCGGACGCCGATCGCCGAGAATGTTGTGTGGTTCGACCAGTTCTTTGATGCCGCCGGTATGTGGCGCGAACGAGACGATTTCACCCAGCTTGGTATAGAGGACATGCTCTTTAGCTTCGGCGCGGGATTGCGCTTCACCATTCCGCAGTTTCCGATTCGACTCTATCTGGCGAAGCGATTTCGCGTGACGAACGATGGAAACGTCGAATGGCAAACCGGCTCGCTCCTCAATCCCGACGAGACTGAGGGGGGAGGTTTGGACTTCGTCTTGTCCTTTAGTACGGACTTTTTCGGCGGCAACTAACGAGCCGCTTCACGGAGGATATGAGAGTGGCTTGGATGAACATGTCCCGGGTGAGACGGATAGCTTTCGTTTTCGTGCTCCTGGTCGTCGGCTTCGCGGCCTGGGGCGAGCAGCTTACAACCGTGGCGGTTATCGACATCACGCGTGTGTACAATTCCTACTACCGAGATTCTCAGCAGGTTAGAGAGCTTGAGAACCTTCGGCGTCAGTATCAAGCGGAAATCGAGTCCCATCGCCGAGAGCTCGAGCAGCTCGAAGATCGGCGAGTACAAGCCGAGGAGCGCGGTGATCAGCAGGACGTGGAAGAGTTGGACCAGGAGATCCTGGAAAAACGACAATTCCTGCAGGATCTTGCCGCAAGACGACAGCGGCAGCTGAACACGCGTGAGGAGAGTCTGGTTTCGGATTCTTTCTTGAACCAGCTGCAAGACGCCATTGAGTTTGTGGCACAGAGCGAGGGCTACACCGTGGTCCTGCGCACCGACATGGAGGGTTTGCAATGGTGGGCTGCGGCCGTGGACATTAGTGACTTGGTTCTGGATCGACTTCGCCGAACAAGCGACGGCTGAAAATCCACGAAGATGGCGCAGGGTACGGATAACACGCCGATGATGCGGCAGTATGCCGCGGCAAAGCGCCGGCATCCCGACTCCATTCTGTTTTTCCGCCTCGGAGACTTCTACGAGATGTTTCGACGGGATGCCCAGGAGGCGTCCCGTACGCTTGGATTGACGCTAACCCAGCGCAATGGGATTCCTATGTGCGGGGTTCCCCACCACGCGGCTCAGAGTTACATATCCCGACTACTCCGGGCGGGGAAGAAGGTGGCGATCTGTGAGCAGACTCAGATGCCGGAGGGGGGGCGCGGGCTTGCAACACGTGAGGTCACCGAAGTCGTCACCCCTGGAACCGTCACCGACGAAGCCTATCTTTCCTCGAACGCAAACAACTACCTTGTATCGATCGCCGCCTTCGACGGGCAGGTGGTGGAAGCGTTCGTCGACTTGTCGACCGGCGAGTTGGCCGTCGCTGAACATGCCCGCAGCGAAGCCCTGACCTTCGTCCGACGGGAGCTTGCTCGTCTCGGACCGCGAGAGATCCTGGTGCAGGAATCACTTCTCGAGGCGGAGAGCAACCTTCTGTCGGTTCTGGAAGAGATGGATGGGATGCTGGTCAACCGCCTTCCTGACTGGGACTATGATCGTCGGCGCGGCGCTGCACGGTTGCGAGAGCTGCTGAATGTCGGCAATCTCAAGGGATTCGGGCTCGACGATGAGGCTCCGGTGCTCGCGGCGGTTAGCGTCCTGTTGGACTATTTGCAGGATACCGCGCGTAGCGTTCTGTCGCACATTCGCGGCATCGATGTTGTTCATGAGAGCGACTACGTGATCCTCGATGATGCGACGCAGCGAAACCTGGAGCTTGTTCGTAATCTGCAGGACGGTTCCGGCCGTCGTACGCTCCTTGCACTTCTTGATCAAACGAAGACGGCACCGGGTGCACGGATGCTGCGACGGTGGACCCTGGCGCCGCTCGTGGATACTGCGTCTATTGGGCGGAGGCAAAGCCGTGTAGACGACTTGTATCGCGATCAACTGCTCTTACAGCGTGTGCGAGAAGAGCTCGGACAGATTCTCGATATCGAGCGTCTGAGCGCTCGCGTGGCCATGCAGAAGGCTCACGCCAAGGATCTGGTGGCGCTGCGAGTATCTCTCGAGCGCGCGTTTTCGCTACTGGAGATTCTGCCGAGTTGGTTTCCCGGAGGACTTACAGGTACGGACGACGCCGAGGGAGACGCTGCGCTGGTCGAGTTGGCCGGTCTTCTCGTTGAGGCCCTCTTGGAATCACCATCGGTGGTGCTGCACGAAGGAAACATGATCCGCGACGGCTACGCCGCTGAGCTCGACGAGCTGCGTCAACTGAAGAGAAACAGTCGCGGCATCCTGGACGCGTATCTCGAAGAGGAACGGCGGAACGCGGGGATATCATCGCTCAAGCTGAAGTACAATCGGATTCTCGGTTACTTCTTTGAAACGACCAAGGCCGGTGCGGAGCACATTCCGGAGCACTTCGTGCGTCGACAATCACTGAGTACCTCCGAGCGTTTCGGAACGCCCCGACTTGCCGAGCTCGAGGATGAGATAAACTCCGCGGAAGACCGTATTGTCGAGTTGGAACGGCGTCTCTTCCTTGATCTCCGTGATCGTACTGCTGCGCAGATACCACGCCTTGAGTATGCGGCTCAACGGATCGCTGAGACCGACGTTTTTCAGTCGCTCTCGTGGGCGGCGACCCTTCACGGCTTCGTCCGGCCGGAGGTGGACGAGTCCTTGGCACTGAACATCCGCCAGGGACGCCACCCCGTGGTTGAGTCTTTCCTCGGTCCCGGGGAGTTCGTTGCCAACGACGCTGTGTTGGACGCCGACGATCGCCGCTTTGCGTTGATGACCGGGCCCAACATGTCGGGCAAGTCGACGTATCTACGACAGACTGCGCTGATCGTGCTCATGGCTCAAATCGGGTCCTTCGTACCGGCGCAGAGTGCCCATATCGGCGTGGTGAACCGGGTATTCTGCCGTGTCGGAGCATCAGACAATCTCGCTCGCGGAGAATCTACGTTTTTAGTGGAAATGAACGAAACCGCGAACATCCTCCGGAACGCCGACACACGGAGTCTGGTTATCATGGACGAGGTGGGGCGTGGCACAAGTACGAATGATGGATTGGCGATTGCGCGCGCCGTTACGGAGTATGTCGTAGAGGAGGTCCGCGCCCGGACCTTGTTCGCAACGCATTACCACGAGTTGACGGACCTTACGCTCTCCGGACTCTTCAACATGTCGATGAAGACGGTGGAAACCGACGACGGGATCGTTTTTTCGAAACGCGTACAGGAAGAGCCGTCTCGGAGCTCCTACGGAATCCATGTAGCGCGCCTTGCGGGTCTGCCGTGGGCCGTAGTGTCCCGGGCTCAGCAGGTGCTCGATGGTCTTGAGGGCAACGTCGTCGGATCACACGATCGTCAGGATGCAGGCTCTACTAGCGGAGCCACCGGCTCTCGAGGAGCTGGGCCGCGACGGGAGCAGCAACAGGGGGCACTGTTTGAGCCCGCGGAGCTCCTCTTGCAGGAACTCCGGGGTGTGAATGTCGATGGGCTTACGCCTCTGGAGGCCTTAAACCTGCTCGCTCGCTGGAAGCAGGAGATATAGGTCCATGCGGCACCGTACGGCTACTGCAGCCCGAAGAGCGCGGCGACAATGAAGCCGCCCATGAGGATGAAGCCTGTCGCCGCGGAAACCGGTAGCTTCCAGAACATGGCCTGCCCTCCCACCTCGAGTAGCCAGGTCAAGATGTATATCGCCAACAGCGGCACCGTCGGGAGCGTGGCGGGCATGAGGAGTAGGGTGATGACCACGCCTGCGATCCACCAGCCGGCAAAGTTCAGCAGTGGAATCCCGACATATCGACCGGGTTGATCCCATGCCCAGAAGTTCCACCGAACCATTTGTGGGTCCAAATACGCGTCCCAGGCGGTGAAAGCGGCGCCCGCAATGATCGCTGCGAGCCAGCGGGGAGCATCAGGCACAATAAGCTGAGCAACCGCCCAGGAGGGTGGTATCATCATGAGCCAGGCAAGCGGCACGGCAAGCGGTACGTGCGCTATCTGGGGCCTGAGCACGTCCGTGTAGTGGTACTTGCCGAAGGGGATTCCCGTTCGCGAGCCGATGCGCTCGATCAGCCAGCCCAGGACGGGAACCCCAATTACCACGCGTAATACCTGCAGCGAGGGCGTTTCGCCGCTTGCGAGAAGTACGGTAACCGTAAGCGCTTGAAAGACCACGCCGAGAGAAATGCCCAGGCGTTCTCCGCGGTCGGCGAGAACCCACTTCCAAATCGGCACGGCAATCATGACGATGAGCCAGACGGATCCCAGCACAAGGACGGGGGGCGGAAGTGTCGAAATACCGTCGTGCCAGAGTGATCGCAGGGTGTCCGTCATCGGGAGAATCCCTTTCTTGTGCGAAGGCGAAGCCATGCGCCAATAAACGGAGCCCATGGGACGCTCGCCATGAGTTGAAGATTCTCGCCGATACCACCCTCCTCATCCAAGAAACGCAGTAAGCGGTGTATCGGGTTGTTTCGGAACATCTGGGCGAATATAGGTTCGGCGAGATGGCCTCGCTGCGCGAGAATGTCGATTAGCATGGCGTCAAAGGTCTCGTAACGCGGTGACGCGGTTCCCACATCAAAGGGGTGACCGTGTCGCTCAAGGGAAGCAACGATCGCGAGAGAGTCCCGCTGGGTGCGGTTGAAGGCAAAACCGGTGGATGCTTTCACCCGTCCACCCTTGGTGCCGGTAAACATAATGCGCCTCCCGCCCCGACGCGGAAAGGGCTGATCGGTCATCGGAATGATCCCGTCTTCTTCTTCCATGATCTCGTAATCATCGATCAGCAGCACATCACGGATGTAGTCGCGGATGCCGGCTTCGTACTCCTCGGTGCTCAGAAGGTCGACGGAGAAGAGTGTGTACTCCACAAGGGCCTCGTACCGAGAGTGGGGCAGAACGTAAACGAAGCGCATGACCCCGTGCTGCGGCGTGCGGAAATCGAACAAGGTTGCTGCCCGAGGGTCGAAGACCGGATCGGGCGTTCGGATGACCCATCCGCGAAAATGCTGCTTGACGAAGTGGTAGCGGCTCGTGTCGACCCGGAACTCCGCGGGAATCAGGCGGCTGTCGAAAACATAGTCGGCCGTGTACGTGGCGTTCGAAGTGGTCACGCGGGCATTGGACTCGCCGTCTTGCACCTCGTGTACATAGTCATAGTGAAAGTCGACGTTGACGTGGTTACGGAGCTCATCAATTACATGTCGGTAGAAGTCGCTGCCCCGAACCATGAAGTAACGGTACGGAGCAAGGCTAATGCGGCCTGAGTAGTCCGTGCTGTAAAAGAGAACGGAGTCCCAACTGTGTGCGGCGATCTCAGCGAACGGCGGCGCGTGGGATGTGGAGCCGGGGTCTCCCCAGAAACACCATGTACGATCGTTCTTCTGTTTTCGCTCCGGGTCGATCACCAGGATGCGCGGCCGATCGAGCTTACTGAGACAGAGGTGGTATGCCAGGGAGAGGCCCGCCGCGCCGCCGCCCGCCATAATGAAGTCGTAGTGAGAGTCTCCTGAGCTTGTCGTGTCGTGCGTGTGTTCCACCCTCCAATTATGCACGGGAGTCTGCGCCGGGGACAAGCAGATCATGAGTTGTAGGAGGGGAAGTGGGAGCGGCCTCCCGGGTCTGTTTTACCTCCATTGAGCGTTGTCGTCGCGTGCGCTGCCGCGGCAAATTGGTGGGGCGTTGAATCGGCAGCGCACAACGATCGGTAGGTATTCTCAGTAGGGGGTAGGCGTAGCATGGGAGTACTCGACTGGATCTTTCCGGAGCATTGCGCGTTGTGCGGGCGATACCTTTCCAGCTCTTATCACGGCGTATGCTCGGAATGCGCGGGTGATTTCGTCCCGGTTCGAGATCCACGGTGTGCCCGCTGCGGGCGTGAGCTGCTTGCCGGGTCCGGTCTGTGCGTGCAATGTCGTGCGGCCGACGGACCCGTCGTTCCCTGTCTGGGGCGCTACGTGTATAACGAGAGTGTAGCGCGGCTGTTGGCGCAGTTTAAGGCGCACGCGGATCGGCGCCTCGCCGCATGGCTAGCCACGGAGCTTGCCTCGTTGTGTGCCGCATGGCTTGCGGAGGACTTGTCGGACGCGGGGGTTCACCGCCGCACCGTCGGGGCAGGCGATGCAGCCGTCGCTCACGTTGTTCTGGTTCCAATGCCGGGTAGTCCTGAAAGTATCGAACGCCGTGGTTGGGACCACATGCAGGAAGTGGGCTGCGTGCTCCGGAAGCGAGGCTTTCGTGTTTACAATGCGCTCCGGCGAGCACCGGGACCGGCCCAAAAGCGCTTGAATCGTGAGGACCGACGCCTGGCGATAGAGAATAGCCTCGTGCCGACACGCAGAGCACGCCGCGGAGACGCGGACACGGTGTATAGAGAGGCGATCATCCTTGACGACGTTCGCACCACCGGTGCGAGCATGGATGCCGCGGCCTCGTTGCTGCGTGATTATGGTTGGGAGGTGATTGGAGGGGCGGTGCTCGCACTTAGATAGGGACGAAGCTTCCCGACATCGGCGGCCTACTGTGAATTGACACTCCGACGGGCACTTGATACATTAAAGCAAAACACGAGCTCTTACTGCCGAAGAGAGTCGCGAGCCGACTCTTTTTTTGTATGGAAAGGCCTTTGTTAGAAGACGCAGCCTCCACAGAGGATCCGATTCGGGACACAGTCGAGCCGGTGGTAACCGGTCTGGGATATACGCTCGTCGACTTGCAAAGCAAGTTCGTCCGTGACCGTTTTCGAGTTAGCATGGTCATATACTCAGCGCACGGCGTTACGGTGGATAACTGTGCAGAAGTTCATCAGTCGGTTTTACCGCGTATCGAGGTTCTTCAGGACAATCGGGATGTCTATCTTGAAGTGAGCTCTCCGGGTATCGACCGGAACTTCCGGACGAATAGGGAGTTCCGGGTCTTCCAAGGCCGCGGGGTGAGGATTCTTCGTAGTGATAACGGGCAGTGGCTTGGAGGAGTAATCGTGGAGGCGAGCGAGTCCGAGGTTCAAGTGAGAAACAATTCAGGAACGGAGACGGTTGCCATGGACGTGGTTCGGAAGGCAAAATTGGATGAGTCACAGGAGGTCAAGTAGTAGAAATGGCTTCTGGACTTACCGAAGCAATCAGGCTTCTCGTTCAAGAGAGAGGGATCTCTGAGGAGCTGATTCAGAAAACAATCGAAGAGTTCCTCATTGCTGCGTTCAAGAAGAAGTTTGGAACTGCAGAGAATGCCGTGGTTCGTTTTAGTGAAAGCGACGGCGAGGTGACTCTGTACGCGCAGAAGCGTATTGTCGAGGATGTGTACGATCCCGTGAGTGAGATCTCACTGGAAGAGGCGAACGATTACGACGAGGATGCTGAAGTCGGTGATGAGCTCTTGATCGAGGTCAATCCGCACGAGTTCGACCGCGTTGCCGTTCAGAGCGCCAAACAGAAAGCGAAACAGGCACTTCGAGAGATCCAAAAAGACACGCTGTACTCCGAGTTCAGTGAGAAAGTCGGTGAGATGATCATCGGGTACTATCAGCGTGAACGAAACGGTAACATCTTCGTTGATCTCGGAAAGACCGAAGGCCTGCTGCCGAAGCGGTACCAGTCGCCGCGAGAGGTGTATCGGCCAAACGAGCGGATCAAAGCCTTGATCTACGAGGTTACCAAGAACCCGTCGGG